>PAIY01000239.1 GCA_002704825.1 Phycisphaeraceae bacterium | reverse complement strand
GCAAGGAAGACAAGGAGATTCGCACTGCCCAGAATTTCGTGCACTACGAAAGTCTTGATCAAATGCTCCAAGCCGGGCCGGAGATTGATGGGGTGGTGGTCGGGACACGATGCAATCTGCATACCCCGATCGCCTTGCAGATCGCCAAACTCAACGTGCCGATCTTTCTGGAAAAACCCGTCTGCATCAGCTGGCAGCAATACGAGTTGCTCGAAGCCGCCTTCGCCGACTGCTACGATCAAGTTGTCATTTCATTCCCGCTGCGAATCACACCCCTGCTGCTTGCCGTCAAAGAGTACATCACCAACGGTCGCCTGGGGACGATCAATCAGATTCAAGCGGTCAACAACGTGGCGTATGGCAATGTCTATGTCGACAGCTGGTATCGCGATTACGACTTGACCGGCGGACTCTGGCTGCAAAAGGCTACACATGACTTTGACTACATCCACTTCCTTGCAGACGCCCAACCGCTTTGCATCACAGCGATGCATTCGCAGCAGGTCTGGAAGGAACCAGTACTCCATCAGGATGCAGGCTCCGCCATCGTGCAGTATGCCAGCGGGATTCATGCCAACTACACGCAGAATTTTCTGACGCGCAAAGATGCAGGTAAACGCGGTGCCACCATCACCGGCGAAGACGGTAGCATCACCTTCGACTGGTACACCGAGACCTTCACATTCCATAGCCACATTGACAACCGAATCGAAAACGTCTCCCTCAAGTCCGACAGCGGCCATGGCGGCGGTGACGGGAAACTGGTTGCCAACTTCATTGATGTGATTCTCAAACGTGACGTTTCCAAAACCTCACTCCGTGAAGGCCTGATCTCCGCAGGAACCTGCCTTGCTGCCCGTGATGCTGCGAATCTCAACAAGGTGATGGCCATCCCCGTCCCCTTCAGCAATGAGAAACCCCAGCCACTCAAGCAACACATCGAGCCGGTGGAATAATCCCTCAAAGACAACCGGGTATATAGCCGAGTCATCTTGACTCGGTTGCATTGGGGAACGAACACCATCACCAGTGCTTTATGCTTCACATTCGGTCAGTACTCAAAACAAAAACAGCGACACGCTAAACCAAACGTGTCGCTGTTTTGATTTCATACCAGATGGATATTTTACGTCACATGGGCTGAGCACGACAGCAAAGCTGCAGCGCCAAACCCCATGGATCACGGAGCATTGACAGCTTGTCACCAGCTGCTGTGGTAAACGGCGGGTCCACCACAGACGCCCCTGCTTTGACCAAGCGATCACAGTCAGCGTCAACATCATCGCTGACAAAAGCCAAGTGCAAAAGCAGCGGATGCATGGAAGCATAGTCAGGCAGCGAGGCTTTGGGATTGGCGTAAATCTCAATGAGAACGCGACCGGTTTCATCTGCCAGAAAATGGGTATCCGCTTCACCGCCGACATGGCGCGCGATGGTTAAACCCAAATGCTCACCATACCACTTTGTCATGGCAGCGGGTTCTGCCACCTGAATCGCAACGTGTTCCAAACGCATCATCAATCCTTGTCAAAAAGTTTAGGCCTTGAGAATTGACCAGCATCCAGAATCTTCAAGACGCAGTGCATATTGTCGACCTGAGGTTCGTTCTGACAAGTCAATGGCCTGCTGATTTTCATCAACCTTGATATGCCAATCCACACACCCAGCAAGTCCAGTGGTACTCGTGCCGTTCTCATCGGTCTTGATGTGCCAATCCGCAACAGGACCGTAGCGATCCACCGCAATGGCATGCAGGGATGTGAGTTGCTTACGCATCGCATGATCACGCCAGGTCAGCAGATGACCGCTGCCCGAATGGCCTTCTCCGGGATGATCAGGCAGGCAGTGATATGCATCATGCACACAGGCAAACTGAACCGTTGAAGGCAGACCGCCGGAGCAGTTAAAGAGTTTCATGCCCGCGTTGCCACGACGTACGACCACACGATCCTTACCGACATAGCGATAATCCAGCGTGCCGTCACGGTTATTGAGTAGCCAATGCCACTGCGTCCGAACGGGCGCGTCGGCCTTGATATGATCGACGACGAAGACGACGTTCGTGCCACAGAGAATCACAATGCGACCGAAGTGGGTCAGCGGTTTGCCATAGAGTGTTGAAACTTCCCCGCCCATGACGCGGACATCATCAATCTGCGAAGCAATGAGTTGACGACCGCCACGTGACGGTGGATCACAGGGAATAAGCCCCTTGTGGTAACGCCGTGTCATGTTGTGCTGCTCAAGCATTTGAATCGCGCCCTGATTTTCCATCGGCTGCTTGGCGACATCAACCGTCTCTGCCAAAAAGGTACAGGTGTTATGCGTTTTGGTGCTGGTTTCGACGTTGTGATAAAGGTTGCGATAGCAGGCATGGCCGGGGTCCACGAGCAGACGTTCATCATTGTGAACCAGGATGAAACTGTTGAGATCACCATGCAGGTGACCTGGACCGTAAAGCGGGTCTTTGCCGGTGTGAAAACCGAGCACCGTCTTACCGCCAAAGCTGTCGCGGGCAATGATGTCACCACAGGAAAAGTCTGCCAACTCAGGGAGTTTGGCTTCGATGGGCGAAATGGGTTTGACGGCATAGGTTGCCAAAGGCAGGGTCAACGCGCCCCAGTCGGTAACCAGACCAAAGCTCGCCTGATCATGCGGCCCCTGTGCCGGGAACTGACCATAGGCGGTTTCGTACAACCAACGTGCCAGACCGGCTTCCGTCGGATGAGACTCCGAAGCACGGGCAGCAATGTGAAGCAGAAACTCAGCAGAAGGTTTGAAGACCGCACCACAGTCATTGAAGTTCAAACTGCGTGCTTTGCGTGCAGGCCCCCAACCGGTCAAAGCCTTGTTGTATAAAAATGAGTAACTGGCCCAACGCGCATAGCCGGCATAGTTTTCAATCGGTACAACATGGCTGTCCGCTTCATCACGACGACGCAACGCTTCATGCGCCATCATCAAGGCATAGCCTGCATAGTTGCCATACTGCAATGACTCAGAGTAAGAACCGTCCGGCTGGAAGACCTGCGAACAGGCTTCGAGATGCTTGCGGGAAAGCGCGAGATATTTTTCATCATTGAGCACGGCGGCAGCCACGGTCATGCCTGACGTGAGCACGCAGTACCAGTTGGCCATGTGATCATTGCCTTCGACCCAGTAGGCACACATGGCCATGCCGCGTTCGGTCATGACCTGGGCGACTTCCTTTTGCTCAGCTTCGGTCAAGACACCTGGCGCCAGGTCCAACACCATCGCCAAGCCCCAGAGGATATGCGTGGTTTCCAGGAAACCTTTTTTGCCAGCCTGTTCGGGTGGATTACACAGCGTGCGATAAGTCGGGCCGGTCCAGTCAACCGCGGTCCGGCGGGCAACACTGAGGGTCACATCGCGAAGCCAAATGGCGGTCTCTTCAGTGGGTTTGAGCGCGTAGACCATGGCCGCATCGCCAAGATACTCCGCCACCACGCGCCACCAGTCAATGGTGTCATCCGTGGATATCAGCCCGGGCTTGATCGCACGCTCACGAACACGCGATTGCAACGCCCAGAACAAATCGGTCAACAGTGGACTACGCTGCCTGGAATCGAGAATGGCTTGTTTTTCGTTATCAGTCAGAAACAATGACATGGTGAACCTCATGACGTAGATACAGAACAGTGGACAATAACAACGTTGGATAAGAATTAGACTATCAAAAGAGCAACAGAACCATAGACAGGCAATCTTGTATTTGCACATTTCAACTGAATCGAGCAGTATCACACAGCTGAGACCCGCCCAAACCGTCCACAAATCTGGTTCAAAGCCCTTGAAACGGCAGTGGATACAAAAGCTGATTTTACCAACAAAAACAAGGCTGATTCAGTCATTTTGTTTAAATAAATGGTGAATTGTCCATGTCTTGTTTTTTCTCACAGGCCTAGCCTTGTACCAGTTCACTTGCTACTGTCCACGCAAAAGGATGGACAAATCAAAACTCACGGAGACAAACCCAATGTGTTTTCGCAAACAGGCTCACACGCCTTGGTCTTACCATGTTCAGTCACCCACCAAGCCCATCGAACTGGCAATCAGGCAACTGGGGGATGACCTCAAACATGTCCTTGAGGCTGATCTCACATCAACAGCCAACGCGGATCAGGCCACCCTCTGCCTGCAACATGATCCGACGATGCAGACGCCTGAGTCCTGGCAGATCAAACTGACCGATGACCAGATCACGCTGCAATATGCTGACAACCTTGGCGCGGTGTATGGCATTTACCACATCAGTGAACACATGCTTGGTTTTGACCCGCTGTGGTTCTGGAAACAAATCCTGCCCGCCAAACGTGACGAACTGGTGATCGAAGAATCAAGCTTTGCCTCAAGCCCTGCAGCGTTTACTTATCGTGGCTGGTTTCTCAATGATGAAGACCTGCTGGTGCTCTGGCATCTGGGAGGTGGGCAACGCGAGTTGGACTACCCGCATTACCAATATGTAACTTCGCCTTACGTGATCCAGCGCGCCTGCGAAGCACTTCTCCGACTTAACGGCAACCTCATCATTCCTGCCTCCTTCGTCAACGTGATGAATCCGGCGGAAGCCAAACTCGTCAGCCATGCAGCCGATCACGGACTGTATGTCAGTCAACATCACATCGAAACCCTGGGGGTTACCGCATTCAGCTTTGAGACCTATTGGCAAAAGCGTGGCAAAGAATACGTCTTTGAATACGCAAAGAATCCCGATCCGCTGCTTCAGACTTGGGAAGACTACGCGAAGAAATGGTACGAACTGGCCGGGGATCAAGTCGTCTGGCAACTGGGGCTTCGCGGTCGTGGCGACAGGCCGATCTGGGATTATGACAAAACCATCACGCAGGAAATGGCCGGCCAATACATCTCCAATGCCATGGCAGACCAATGGCAAATCATCAATAGGATCGATTCACGCCCAACGCCGCCAGCCACCACCACGCTTTGGCATGAAGGTGCCGAACTGATGGCCAAGGGACAATTAACCATTCCCGATGCCGTCACCGTGATCTTTTCAGACAAGGGCGCAACGCAATGCATGCAGGAAGATTTCCACAATCTGCCGCGTGATCCGAATCGGACGTATGGTGCGTACTACCATGCCGGCTTCTGGATTCATGGCTCGCATCTGGTGCAAGGCACATCACTGAGCAAGATGCAACGCGAAGTCTTTGACATGATCGACAAGGGTGACACGCATTACGCCATCATCAATACCGCCAACATCCGCGAGCAGGTCATGCCGATCCAGGCGTTCGCCCAGTTACTGCATCAAGGCAAGGATTGGCAATTGGAGACCTTCAACGGAGACTGGTGCCCTGCCGAGTTGCGCCCGCTGTATGAACGCTACTTCGCCGCTTTCATCCCGCTGCCCGACGAGCGCAGCATTCAGGATGGATACCTCTGGGCCATCACCAAGGACATTGCTGACTATCTTGCAGGCCAGAAGCACCGCCCCCAAACACCCTGTCACTGGCCGTACGGCACGGTCAGCGAGTTAACCCAACTGATGCTCCAATCTGCTGAGCAACTCGAATCAATCGTCAACGAATTCCCACCACTGACAGAACTGACTGCTGATGAACGTCGGTTCTTTGAACACAATCTCCAAGAGCAAGCCCGGATGCTCGGGACGATGTACCGCATCGCAGCAGGCATGCTGGTGGCGATGGATGATCGCTCAGCCGTCAGCAAGGTGATCCCGCTGGTTGAAAAGCTGCTTTATGACCGCCAACGCCTTGCCCAGGGGCCATGGGAAAACTGGTATCGCGGTGAGACCAAGGAAGCCTGGCGTTACATGCTGAGCCAACTTCAGAACCTGGTCACGCTGCATCCAGCCAGCCAACTCCAATCCATTAACTGACAAAACCTTAGCACACCAACCACATCTCAAGACAAACCAACAGGCTTGATCTGACTGGCCCGAATGTCGGATCAAGCCTGTTTTGGACTTTTTTCAAAAACGTTTTTATTTTTTACCGAATTGCTTGACCAAAAACGTTTTTAAAATATGATTCCATACCGCATGCCCATTAAGCCACGGTTGACTCCCGGGTGAATCAGGGCAGCAATGAAGGAATCAAAATGGCTGTCACACTCAAAGAAGTCGCCCAACAGGCACAGATCTCCGTCCCGGCGGCAAGTCTGATCCTAAACGGCAAAGGCGATATCTATTCCAAGGACACCAACGAGCGCGTCCAACAAGCGGCACGCACGCTCGGTTACCGACCCAATCTCGCAGCAAGGGCGGCACGCAGTGGCAAGTTCAATGCGGTTGGCCTGTTGATGAGTGACCACCCGGCCTACAGTCGCCTGAGTGTCAAACTGCTCCAGAGTGTCATGGCGAAACTCAGTGACAAGGAAATGCATCTGACGATGTCGCAGATGACGGACGCTCAATTCACGGACAGTAAATTCCTGCCTCGCATGCTCCGTCAGCACATGGTCGATGGTATGTTGATCAACTACACACACCATTTTCCTGAGCATCTCAGCGACTTCATCCACCAACTCAAACTACCGGCAATTTGGATCAATGCCCGGCTTGATCATGACAGTGTTTACCCCGACGAATTTCATGCCGGTCGCCTTGCAGCCCAATACCTGTTGGAATTGGGGCATCGCAAGATTCACTATCTCGAATTTGAAGGATCGGTTCACTACAGTCGCACGGACCGCCGTGAGGGCTATACGCATGCGATGATGGAAGCGGGCCTGACACCTATGCATGTGACCTTGCCCACACAGTTCCCGGATCAGGTGGATCTGGACCCGATGTCCTGCGACACACTCAGTCATGTGACGAACTGGCTCAAAGCCAATCGCGATCAGATCACTGCTGTACAAACGCACTCACCATGGGAAGCGCGAGTGTTGCTTTATGCTGCTGCAAAATGCGGGCTCGACGTACCCAGCGAATTATCCGTTGTGACCAATGGCAATGAATCGTTCAACTTCATGGGGATTGCCATGTCCAGCACCGTTTTGCCGCTAACGGACATGGGACAGGTGGCCGTGGAGATGCTGATGAAGAAGATTGCCACACCCCAAAAACGTATCCGGGCCAAGGTGCTCGAATCCACGATGGTTCCTGCACAGACCACGCACGCCATCTGATGACAGCTTGATTGCATTTGGTTTGAACCATCTTTTCAAAAGTGATCAGAGAAATGAACAAGACACGCCACACATCCTGTCGCACAACCGCATTCACCTTGATCGAGTTACTGGTGGTGATCAGTATCATCGCCCTGTTGATCTCGATTTTGTTACCGGCATTATCTTCAGCCAGAAGTGCGGCGCGCGACATGGCCTGTTTATCCAACCAACGCCAAGTGGGTGTGTCCATCTTTGCCTACGCCCAGAACAATCAAAGCTATGTTGTCTCCTTTCGCATGACCGGTACGGGTGGCGATTGGTATTGGTTTAACATTCTCAGCGATAACGGTTATCTCAAAGCGCCCAGTGCTTCGACAGCCAGTGCGTTTTACTGTCCCCAGGGCATTCTCAAATACAACAACACATGGTACAACGATCCGACATCACAACGCTCCGAAGCTGCTGCCCAATATTTCTATCGCACCAGCGCCAAGTCGGGCGAAACTCACTGGACGAACTATGCGATCAATGCCGTCGAATCAACTTCCAACACCTGGTGGGATTCGAGCAGGAAATACGCGGATTACTTCCCTAGCATTCAACGTGATGTATCGGGCAATGATGCAGCCAGAGCCTTGCCGATCGACCTGTTCACGCAGGCTTCCAAGGTGACTTTGATGTATGACGGGCTGGTTTGCAACAATCTGGACGCCACGCGTTTTTCCCTGCGACACAGTCAGAAAAACGCGTGCAACTTCCTGTTTGCCGACGGTCATGCCGTAGCTGTGAATAGCAATGAGATGCCCGGCGACAGCACCAATCTCTATGGCAGTAATGAATGGAACAACGCAGGCAATCGCTTTGCATTTCGATACACCACCTTCAACAAGTGATTCACCTTTAATCTCAGAACATCTGTTCTCGATGTGAAAGCAAACTCATGCCTTACGCCAAACGCAACATCTCACACAAAGCCTTTACCCTGATTGAACTGCTGGTTGTCATCTCCATCATCAGTCTACTGATATCGATTCTCCTGCCGGCTTTGGGTAAAGCTCGTGAAGCAGCAAGAGCCACGCAATGCTCATCGCGCGTCAAGCAAATCGGCATCTATCAACAACTCTATTCCGAAGACTTTTTCAACGGCAGTTACTGGATTCCCGGCTACTTCCGCCCTGCGTGGGATCTGGGAGAAGGCTACGGCCATGCAGACTATGTAACGGGACGCAGCGTCTGGATCGGATTCATGACACGTGGCGGATACATTAACAGCTCCCGAGAACTCAAGTGCCCATCCTGGATGATTGACGTGCGACTGTATCAGGATCGTGGTGATATCTCCTACGGTTTACGACGTCGCAACACCGACGCAGGAACACAAGGCAGTGAAGTAGCCTACCGAATTGACAAAGGCGTGCCTTCGAATTTCCCGGTTGGTGGAGACAGTGTCAATGCCAACCCCGGTGAAGGCAATGATCCAGTGCAAGCCTTTAACATCTCAGCTGAAGCGCGAAAAGCCGTTCACGCGCGACACAATAAAGCTGCAAACCTGCTTTTTGCCGATGGCCATGTCGTTGCCGCCAAAGTCGACGTGTTCAAGCGTTTTGGTAATGAGCATTTTGACTTTCAACGTTTCATTTATGACCGCCAACTCCAACGTCTGGACTAAGCGTCCACCGTTTGAATTGTTTTAAAACCACTGTTTTACCAAGGGATTTTCATGTACCGACTTGTCCTGCTTGTCTTCTGTCTTGTCTTTGCCATCACCGGGATACGTCCTGCTCTAGCTCAACCCAACGTGGTTGTTTGGGATCCGATCAAAGGGACCGGCGAACGTCGGTTCACATTGTCACCGGAACATATGGACCAGGTAGCCAGTTGGCTCGCGCAGGCAGGCATCAAAGTCACACGTCTGACTGCTGAACAGTTGGCAGACAAGAACACGTTCTCCGCCAAACAGTATGACGCGCTATTCATGGATGGCTTGACGGTCCCCAGCATTGCCACCCAAGCCATGCAGCGTTTTGCTGATGACGGTGGCATCATGGTGAATATGGGCTCCGGCGTGCCGTTCCTGGTCAAGATCAAACAGAAGTCCGATGACACATGGACCATGGATCCGCCAACGCCCCGCTTTGCCTGGCAGACCAACGACATCAACCGTCACCTGGGCATCAAGTACTACTACGACGTCAAGCGACACAATCAAGGCGTGATCCACACCATCACCCCACTGTTTGAAAAGTACTTCAAAGATACGGATAAGGTGAAACTGCCTGAAGGCATGCTCCCCAGCGCATGGACTATTCCCAACGCAGACAAACATGAAACCGCCAGGTATTACCCCTTGGTGCGCTCTCAGCGTGTCGATCAGTTGGACGTCATCCCGCAGCTATTTATCAGTCACTTTCATGACCGCCTGAGTATCCATGCGATCTCCCCTTACTTCACCGGCAAGGAAAATGCGGCCTGGTGGCCTGCTGCTGAGCAAACCATTGTTGCCATCGCACACATGGCATACGACCTGAAAAACAAAAACATCAATCTCGATGACTACCTGAGTATCGGCATTGATCGCAACATGCCCTCCCCCAAACCACTGCGAAGTCGCAGAGCAATCGGTGATGTCCAACCGGCAACGGGTACGGTCATTGCAACATGGGGCAAATTCAATGGTGTGAGTCACGAATTGGGTGAACCGATCAATACCATCATTGATCGCCCCACCAACACCTTGCCACAGGAACTTGGCCCCGGCGCTTCGATCCAATTACGTTTACCTGCCAATGCTTCAGATGCCACACATCTTCGGTATCGGATTGCCTACAACAAAGACTCAAGCGGACTTTGCATCGCAGTGGGCAAGCATATCCTGCTTAACGAACTCTTCATCTATCTGGATACCGGCGAAGGTGGTAACTTCTCTGCACCAAGCTACGTTGAAAAACCCATTGAAATGCATCGCCTGGCTTATTTGCCTGCGGAGATTTGGGAAGGCAATCAGACACTCACCCTCTCCAACCCCGGCACGGAACCGATTTACTTTGATGCCATCCAATTGGAAACCGCACCCATGCCCCGCGATTGGCGCATCGGGCTTGGCGGTCCATGGCGTCACCGTCGAACCAGTCCCAAACCCAACGTCTCCACCAAGTACACAAAAACCTGGCCGAACATGCGCACCGGCGCAGGCGCTTCCTATGTCGGCCCGCCATCGGATCCGGATCGTTTCAAGATCATGGATGAAGCGATCGAAGAAAGTCTTGCAATCAACGACAACCTGGAAGTGAACCTGCAAGGCACACAGGAATGGAACGCAATCCCCAAACGGTGGAAGGAAGCCACCGACATGAAACGTGCCTACTCCGCAGCAGCTGATCCACAGAAGTACCAACAGGTCATCGAACATCTGGTCACCAAGTATGGAGACCGCATCGACACGTATGAACTGTGGAACGAAGCAGACAGCCAACTCTACTGGCGTGGCAGTGTCGAAGAGTACATCGCCTGGTGTCATGCCACCATCGACACCATCCGTCGACTCGACCCCACTGCTCGCATTCTGACCACGGGTATGGCCGGTTTCAAAGCCAAGTTCATCCACGAACTCAAACACGGCGGCGTCATGGACCGCGTCGATGCCATGGCGTTCCACCCCTATGCCGGCAAAGCACCGCTGTGGGACCTGCCCTGCGGGTTGGCCGAAGGTGAACTCATGGCTATGGGCTTGAACCTGCCGATCTATCCCAACGAGATGGGCTTTGTCTTCCGTAATGCCGAATGGTTCACCGCCCCGCCTGTCTTTACCCCTGAATTACAAGCAGAAATGACCAGCATCGCCATCTCCCGGTTGATCAGCAATGACATGTCCGAGTTATGTATCTTCCATGCCGGTGGCAGTAAACACTACTACGGCTTGATCGACGAAAACTCCGTACCGCGACCGGCATACCATGTCTACGAAGACTACATGCAACTGTCACTTCGCGGTGGCAAACGCATTGAACTCTCGCTGACGCCAGCAAGTCACACCGACGCCCCAATCAAGGGCATCTTCGCCGCTGCTGCCAAACATGATGATGGCAGTTACACCGTCATGCTCAACCCATCGCAGTGTGATTTCCACAAGCGATTCGTCCGCGTGATCATTCCCGTTGCAAGCAATGTGACCAAACTCAATAGCTCCGTTGAGCAGGCCGATGTGAAGATCAAACGAGATCGAAATCAGTCATGGGCCGAGTTGACCATCCCCCTGATCAATCGCACCCGTATCGAACTCAAACCCTGATTCGATTCAGACATTACGCAAGCCGCCAGATGAATGAAATGAATCTGACGGATCACAATGCACACACGCAACAACAGACATGACAGCTTCAATGTGCAGCTCATTCCACTGGGGACTTGTTGAGTTAATATGGTGTGGCGTAAGTTTATTTTTTGAGATAAGGCTCAATGCCTTCGCAAATGACATGAAGCAGGAAATGGTGGACTTCCTGAATACGTGCGGTCGTTTTCGTGCCGGGAACGAGCACTTCCAGGTCGGACAAGTCCTTGCATTTGCCACCGCCCTTACCCAGAAACGCGATGGAGAACACGCCCAGCTTTTTGGCTTCTTCCAACGCCCGGACGATGTTCTGTGAATTGCCACTGGTGGTAAAGACGATCAACACATCCCCCGCCATACCAAACGCACGCACCTGGCGCGCAAAGGATTCGTCATAGCCATAGTCATTGCTGATCGCAGTTAAGTCACTGCCCAGTGCATTCAGGCAAATCGCCGGGTAGGGATCACGGTCATCACAGAATCGACAGACCAGTTCCGTGGTCAAATGCCCGGCATCCGCAGCACTGCCCCCATTGCCACACGCCAACACCTTGCACCCGGAGGTCAGGCAGCCTGCGATGCGGTCGATGACCTGTTGCATCGAATTATCCAGTTCCGCAACATGTTCGAGTGTTTCCTTGAGATCAGCCAGACTGGTCAGTAACTGTGAACTTCCGTGCATCTTTTGGTCCTCAATAGCGTGTTGACAGTATTGTATCAGATCAACCTCAGCGATAGTATGTGGGGACAGTGATCCAACTGTTTTGGGGAACCGTTAAATGGAATATTTTCTGCTGATCATCATTCTACCGATCGTGATGCTGATTTTCTGGTTGTTTCAGTTCGTTCAACTGATGCTACTGGAAGATGAACTGCTGCCCGGTCGTCACGACAAGATTCTCTGGTACATCATGTTCATGCTGCTGATGCCCCTGGCACCCATCGCCTTTGTCATATGGAAAGCGGCACGCGTCAACGAAAAGAAACTCACCAGCAACAATCAGGAATCGTTGCTGGCTGGCAATGATTGAGTCGATGAAAGCACTGTCAATCATACTCGCCTGCTCATTTGTCAGTTGCCTGATTATGGTGGTCATCGATTATCTGATAGGCCCCAAAGCTCAGTTCCTCAACGCATGGAGTATCGTCGAACGTCTGATGGGGCGAACACCAATCGCAGGCAAATCCATGATCGCTGAGAAATTCGGCTCTGCGGGAGAACTCATTGCAGTGTTAGCTATCCATCTTCTGCTTGGACTGATCATCGGCAGTTTGATCCTGCATTGGCTGGGAAGACATCCCAAATAAACCATTCACGAGAAAGTCCATTACTATGACTCAGACCTGCCAAGCTTGCGAAAAACAACCCGCCACCGTTATCGAAACCAATGACAACAAAGAGATTCCCTACCTCGTCTGTTCGGATTGCCACGGGCGACTCATGTCACTCTCATTACGCCCCCTGGAATGGTACAACCTGGCTAAGCGACATGGTTGGTGGCAATACCATCTCCATGATGATTTCTATGATGAAGACGGAACTGCCCACCAACCCGAAGACGATGAAATCCAAACGCCTGAACTTTTCCCTGCCCCAACGCTTCAAGAAGTTGCAAACGATCCGGAAAAGCTTCTCTATTTCACAATCACCAGATGGCATCTTAGACAGGACGTGATCGATGCCTGGCAACAACTGCCTGCGGATGCCGCATTGAAAGCCATCTCTGCACGTTTCGATGAGACGGAAAATTTTCATGTTCGATCCATCATTCTCGAAGCAGCATTCACACTCAAAGAACATGGCGAACATTTTGTCAGACGTGTTTGGGACAATTACCCAAAATCCGCTGATCTCGGATCAATCTCACGAGCAAGTGCTTCGTGTCTGCCTGAACCAGAAGGGTTTGATCGTGTCGTCCAAGCACTTGCGTCCTTACCAGATTCAGAAAAAAGAAATTCGCTGTCCTGCCTCGCATATTTTCAATCCATCAAAACACTGGATTGGATTGAACTAAACATTCAATCGCCTATCACTCACCATTGGGGAAGCTTGGCAGCCCTATCCAAACTGGATTGGCCCCGCTGCACAAAATGGCTGGAATCAGGTCGTCCCTTGAGCCTTGTCGTTTTGGATGCCCTGGTTGAGATCATCCAACCGCGTTCCTTCCTCGTTATCGATTATGCGCCCAAGCTCAAAAATCCCCCTGATCTCGACACCCTGACGCAAACACTCAACCGTTACGCTCAAAGCGACAAGGTCCCGCGCGTCACAAAGCTGACCGAATCAATTCTCAAGTACGCAGAAGGTCTTCTCACAAACGAATAGACCAACGGAACCACAGCGATATCTCGGGGGCACAAAGTGTTAGATGTTTGGAATAAAGCCCCGAGAATCTGTCATCAACTCTGAAAACAAAAAAAGCCACACACTCGCGTGCATGGCTTCGTGACAATAAGGGTGACCAAGGGGATTCGAACCCCCGACCCCCTGGACCACAACCAGGTGCTCTAACCAACTGAGCTATGGTCACCATCGGTTTGTCTGAGCCGGGTAATTTACGAGATCAATCTCTGATTGTCAAGTCCATCGTAGGGCAAAATCTGAATTTTCCATATCTGGTAATATGGGTGTGAGTATGGCCCGCCAAGCTGTTGTTTTACCTGAATTTGAACCCAATTACGGGAGTTTTGCATATGTCTTTGTATCCGTTGAAATTCACGCCCATCTACAAGGAAAAAGTCTGGGGTGGTCGCACGTTGGAGAAAATCGGGCGGAGTCTGCCAGGCGATCAGGATACCAGGATCGGTGAAAGCTGGGAGTTGGTCGATCTGTCCACGACCTCCGTCAGTGGTGGTGGCGGCGGCGCGGAGCGATCGGTTGTTAACAACGGTCCGCATGCGGGCAAGACATTGCATGAACTCATCGAGACCTATGGTAAGGAACTCATCGGTGATCTGCCTTTAACGGACGACGGTAACTTCCCCCTGCTCGTAAAGTTTCTTGATGCCAACGAACATCTGTCCGTGCAGGTTCACCCGAGCCAGGAATATGCGGACACGCATGACGATGCGTTTCTTAAAAGTGAATGTTGGTACGTGGTCGATGCCACCGAAGATGGCTGTATTTTCAAAGGGATCAAAGAAGGCGTCACACCGGCGCAATACCGCAAAGCGATCGAAGACGGCACGGTTGAAGACTTGATGATCAAGTTCAACGTCAAGGCTGGCGACTGTCACTACCTTCCTTCGGGGACATGTCACGCGTTGGGTGCTGGCGTGTTGGTTGCCGAAGTGCAGACACCCAGTGACACGACGTTTCGTGTTTATGACTGGGGCCGCGAAGGTCGTGAGTTGCACATTGAACAAGCCATGCAATGCATCGACTTTGGGCCATGCGATGTCGAGGCGGATAAGCGATCGCATGTCGGTGGCATGTTCACCACGGTGACACGCCTGGTGACCTGTGAGTACTTTGTGCTTGAACGCGTGAAGATGAGCGAAGGCTATGAACAGGAAATCCCCTATGACCAACCGGCCGTGTGGATGGTCGTTGAAGGCGATGGCGAAATCATTCTTGCTGATGGCAGCAGCACACCTTTTGCCAAGGGCGAAACATTGTTGATCCCCGCCAAGATGGAGGGTGCGAAGGTCAAGCTCAACAGTGACACCACATGGCTGGAGACCACCTTCCCACAAGCCGGTGGGCAGCAATTAGCCTGAATCCAAGACAACACAATACCAAAGAAAACAGCCGCACATCATGTCCGGCTGTTTTTTATTGTCAATCATGTACCTGCGTTGTGTCAGGATGCAGTTGATGGTGTGATATTCAGATGTGCCTGAATCAACTGAATAAGTTTGGTCCGATTGATCGGCTTAGGCAGAAAATCATCGCAACCTGCATTAAGGCACTTATCACGATCATTGGACATCGCATTGGCGGTCACTGCAATGATGGGTAAATCATGCCCGAGTTTACGAAGCTCTGCAGTGGTCTGATAGCCATCAAGCACGGGCATCTGCATGTCCATCAAGATCACATCAAACGTCGGAGCGTTGTCCGCCAGAATCAAGTCCAGCGCAATCTGCCCATTGTCAGCCAACTGAACCGAAGCCCCTGCTTTGGTCAAAAGATGTTTGATGAGCATCTGATTGTCCGGGCCATCTTCCACAAACAGGACACGCACGTTTTCCAACGGTGCAGCCTGTTTATCCTGGCTGGACGCTTCACTGATTGATTCAATCTTGCGTGGCGCAAAATGATGTGTTGATGCTGAGATAAAGTTACCCGCCAGCGGTCCGGGCGCGATGGTCAAGGTGAAGCAGCTGCCCTTTCCTGGCTTGGACTCGGCGATGAGATCACCACCAAGCAGACGACCGAGTTTTCGCGAAATAGTCAAGCCCAACCCGGTGCCACCGTACTTACGTGTGGTCGTATTATCCGCCTGTGAAAAGGCTTCAAAGATCCGATCCACCTGTTCCTGTTGCATCCCAATTCCGGTGTCAATGACCTGGACCCGCATCTGCCATTGTTCCTGCATTCTGATCATTCCAATCTTTAAAGTAATCGAACCCACTTCTGTGAACTTGATCGCATTGGAGATCAAGTTATTGATGATTTGTTTAACACGTGTCGGATCCGTGAGGATCGTTCGTGGCATGGCGGTTTCGTGAACCACCTGCAATTTCAAGCCCCGATCATCACATCGCTGTTGATGCAATTGCATCACCTCATCGATCACACTGACCGGATCAACATGAAGATTTTCAATGGACAAGCGATTGGCTTCAATCTTGGACAAGTCCAGAATATCGTTGATGATTTCCAGCAGGTAACGACCGTTACGCTGAATGACTTTGAGTTTGTCCTTGCTCTTGGGCTCTGAAACTTCT
Source organism: Phycisphaeraceae bacterium (assembly GCA_002704825.1). Classification (GTDB taxonomy): domain Bacteria; phylum Planctomycetota; class Phycisphaerae; order Phycisphaerales; family Phycisphaeraceae; genus UBA7800. The sequence continues at coordinate 11,889 of PAIY01000239.1, read as the reverse complement.
TCAAGCACCAGGTCTGCAAACCCCAGGATCGCGGTCATGGGTGTGCGGATTTCATGACTCATATTGGCCAGGAACTCACTCTTGATACGACTGCCTTCACGTGCCTGTTCGAGTGTCTGCTTGAGTTTGGATTCGGCGTGCTCAAGTTTTTCAGCCATCATGTCAATGCCATCGCACAACTGACCAAGACTGTCATGATGTGGGGAATAGAGCCTGCAACTGAGATTGCCTTCGCCAAGGAGCTTGGTGACATCAAGAATATCTTCCACATTGCTTCGCAGTCGCCCGGTAAGCCACAGTGCAATTCCAAAGCTCAAGCTGATACCCAAAATAATCATGACGACCAAAAAACCAAAACTCTGATCAATCTGCTCGACCATGATGCCGACGGTACTTTGCCGCATCTGCTTGAGATGACGGTGGCGTGCCTTGGCATTATGCACTGCAACTTCGATGAGTTGATCCACTTGCATCAAGGACTCTTTGACATAGTCTGTTGATGGATCCTCACGCACAGCAATGATGTAGGCGTGTAAGGCCGTTCGAAACCGTCGTGTTTCCCGTTTAAATAACGTGATTTCCTTATCAACATTAAATTGTTTATGGCTGGAAAATTGTTTGAGTTGTTCGACATAGCGATCAATCTCATCAAGATATCCAATGACGATTTCTGGCGATTTCTCGTTACCGAGTTGAATATTCTTAAACTCGGTCTGCGCCTGCGTGAATGTCAGTGCGATATCGCCCATCAAGCTTGTGAGTTGCTGCTGAAGGATGAGCTTGTCACGAACCGTCATATCCAATCGTCTGAAAGTCTGCAGACAGACCGCACTGAGCGCAATCATCACGATCAGCATTAAGCCGAAGGCAATGTATTGGATTCGCGTGAATGAGAGCATACGGTTTACCTGACAATCTGTTTCATTCAATCACCAGTATCAATCGGTCAAAGACATCACCGGTTCGGTAGAGCGGCTGAGAATATTCCGGATTAGCACTCGTGCCAGCCATCTCGTAGCAGGCCACACCGAAAAGATATTGCTGACCTGGTTCAAACTGAAGATCATCATCATTGCCGGTCTTGAGCAGGCGTTGGCATTCCAGTGTCCATTGGCCGTTTAACCAAACACCTTTGCCTTGAATATCTGCACGACTCTGCGTTGGCATGGATTCGGTGTAACGTGGTAAATACGGCTCAATAAAACTTGACGGGAAAAGTTCCGCATAGGCCTGTTTGCCTTGATCGCCGATACGCCGCAGATAACCAACCGTGCCGTTGGGCGCTTTGAGTTCCAGACTTTTCTCCACGCTCTCAGTTGTCACTTCATGCCGTTTGTCATCCCAATAGCCACCGGGATTGGTTCGACAGGCTTTCCAGAACCAGATATCCGCCACATGGGGTTGTGCATCACGTAGTGCAATTGGCGCATCAAGCCCCTGCATCGACCATTTGATGACGAACATGTCTTCGCGATCCATCCCCTGTGTATAGTAGGATTCGGACTCATTCCAATGCCATGACTTGTGGGTGAGTGATGGCGCTTGATCAGGATATGACACGCGAATATAGATTCGTGCATTGTCGTGGATAGCCGTTAACGTCAATGGACGCTGCGAGGAATAATCCAAAGTCTGAATCGGTGTAGCCACCGACCATACCTCGTCTAAACCAACACCATCAATGACAGGCCCCTTTTCGACATTGACGCAATGCAGGAAAATTTCACGCGATGAACGGGTCGGGCTGACAACATGATCAAACTCATTGGCCTGCATGGGCGACGGTTTGAAATGCTGCAAGACAACCTTCTCCTGCTCTAATGGTAAAGCTTCATTCAATAGAGACGGACTTGGCCTGTCTTCTTGAGCTGCACTTGCTTCCTGAGGCTTGCGATCACATCCAACCATCACCAGAGACAACAACGCCACAGAGAACAAAAGCCCACCAATAGAGCATCTTCGTATCTGATTCATTTGCATCGCAGTCAGCTTTCTGTCAGTCCAACGATCTTTCAAAAGACTGAAATAAAGATCGGTTAAACCAACAATCGACTGAACTGCTGACCGAGGTCTGAATATGGATAACAGGGGTAACAACGGTTTATCAGACAAAACAGGTCGTTATTCAGACGCAGTTTTTCAATCGCCAACGACGCGGCGGGAGTTGATGATGCCTTCGAAAGGTCCGGATAAACAAGTTCACATCCGAATAACCACACAATGGCGCAATCTGTTTAACCGTCAGATAAGGGTCCATGAGATACTGGCGGGCTCGGGCCATCCGCTGAATCTGTACATACTGCATCGGCGATAAGCCCAGGTGATTTTCGAAAAGTTGGAACAATCGCGAAGCACTGAGTCCGACCTGCTCTGCCAATCGTTCCACACTCAGTTCGCCATCCAGATGCGTTTCCAACCAGTGTTGCAAATCAACCAATCGTCGGGGCAAGGTCGCCTTTTGATCAGGTGTCTGAACACCATGAACCGCATCAAGCAACAGAGCCAGCAAATGCCCTGCTGAAGACTGGCCCCCTGACCATTGACAGGTATGAAGCTCAAAGAGCATCCACAAACTGTGTTCAATCAACTCACGACAGGTCATGCGAAACTGGCACGGTTGCTTGATGTTAAAACGCGAGGACTCAAAACCGACATACAACGTACGGACATCGCCAAAATCAATCTGGTTGTGACTCACCCCCGCAGGGATGCAAAGCAGATCACCAGGTTGAGAATGAAAGTTTGCAGCAGACGTCTCCGTGCGGCACTCCCCCTTGACCACAAGAATCAACTCCGGCACGGGATGGTCATGAAAAGCCACATCACCAACGCCATCGTGCTCACCGGCAAAACGTAGTTGGGGGACATGTTGTATAGAACGACGTGGCATCACAAAATTATAGTTTTATGCTATTTATTATCAATTTATTTCGATTTATCAACCATTATCACAACCATAAAATGCTATCTATCATTAAGGAGACAAAACATGCATCACATCGATAAACCCGTCAAACTCATTCTCGATACCGACATGGGCAATGACATTGATGACGCCCTTGCTTTGGCGATGATTCACAGTCTTGAAGCACGTGGGGAATGCCAACTGCTGGGTGTCATGCTCAGCAAAGACAATCCGTATGCCCCGGCGATGGTGGATGCGATCAACACGTTTTATCACCGCGGTGATGTGCCGATCGGCATGGTGCAAAACGGTGCGACGCCTCAGGTAGGCAACTTCAATCAAGCTGTCCTGGAAATGACGGATGAAGCCGGCCTGCCATGCTTTCCCACGACGCATCCCCAAGGCAGCTATCCTCCTGCCGTGCCACTTCTCAGGCGCCTGCTCGCTGAATCCGAAGATCACAGCGTAGTCATTGTCCCCATCGGTTTTTCAACCAATCTGCATCAACTTTTTGACTCACCTGCTGACGAGATCAGTGAACTGAACGGCAAAGAACTCTTTACGCAGAAAGTCAGTCACGTGGTGATGATGGCAGGCTGCTTTGATGAAGAGAACTTGGCGCATCACCGGGAATACAACATCGTCAAAGACCTGGAAGCAGCCACACGTTTCATCCATGACAGCCCGCGTCCCATTTACTTCACCGGGTGGGAAGTTGGCAGCGCGATCAAGATTCCTGCACGGAGTATTGAGCAGGATTATCGCTGGACGCAGGATCATCCGGTGGTCGAAGGTTACAAGCGGTACATGAAGATGCCCTACGATCGACCGAGTTGGGACCTCACAGCAGTGCTTCACGCAGTACGACCGGATCGTGACTATTTCCAGGAACTCGGTCCCGGACGTGTCACGGTGACCGAGGATGGTAAAACCCTTTTTGATACCAATGCTCCTGGCGAACATTACGTGCTTTCTGTAGATCACACGCAGTGTCAGATTGTTCGTGAAATCCAGGTCGAATTGTCATCTCAACCAATCCTGCGATAATCACAAACATGTCCATTTCCAAACACGGTAACGTCCTTGTCGTCGGCAGCATCAATATGGATGTGGTCACGCCGATCAAGAAACTCCCCCTGCCCGGCCAGACCATTATGGCAGGTGATGTGCAACTGATACCCGGCGGCAAAGGTGCCAACGCGGCGGTCGCGGCAGCTCGACTTGGGGGCAACGTTCGCATGATCGGTGCGGTTGGTGATGATGCCTTTGGACACACGCTTAAAACCAATCTCATCAATGAAGGGATCGACTGTGATCGGGTGCCCGTGATTAACGGCATCAGTTCAGGCACCGCAGTGATCCTGCTTGATGAGGACTCCGGTCAGAATGCCATCATGGTCAGCCCCGGCGCCAACGCCAAGGTCACCGCCAGTGATGATAAAAAGGTCTACGCTTGGGCGGATGTCTTGATGATGCAGTTGGAGACGCCTGTCCAAACCAACATTGACGCTGCCCGGCATGCTCGTAATGCAGGTGTCACCGTCATCCTTGATCCTGCTCCGGCCTGCGAGGACTTGCCCGAAGAACTCTTTGCAGTCAGTGATATTCTCTTACCCAATGAGACGGAGCTTGCCACCCTCACCGGCATGGATGTGACTTCCATCCCCGAGATCATGGCAGCCTCCCAATCGCTCCTCAAGCACGGCAGCAAGCATATCATTGTCACACTCGGTCCGCGCGGCGCATTGTGGGTCACTGACAATCACAACCAACTTTTCCCCGCAACACCCGTCAAAGCTGTCGACACCACCGCTGCAGGTGACAGCTTCGCAGGTGCACTCGCTGCCAATCTCGCGCAAGGCAAAACCATCGCTGACAGCGTCCCCTTTGCCCTGGCAGCAGGCTCACTGGCATGCACCAGACTCGGCGCCCAACCCTCCGTTCCCACCACGGAACAAGTGCTCACATTCATGCAACAACATCAGGCTTGAGATGGGTCACGTCAACAAACACCGCAGCAACCGGACAGTCGTTTTGTCCATCCCCTAATCAATGTACAAATGGCAAACCCTTCACCCCCAAGCTATGCTTACGGTGTTCGATTTCACAGTCACGAGGTTTGCACGATGACACCATCCATCACACTTCATCCCATTGATCTGCCCGGGCAATGGTGTGTTCACAGCTACTACACGCTTAATCCATACGCTCCCGACAACTCCGACCGACTCTTGCTCGCAGTAACCGACATCGATTCCAACCAAGGCAATGTCCTCATACTCGGCCCGGATCGGAAAGTCCAACACCGCCTGGGCCCCTTCCCGATCACACCAAGCTTCTGGCACACCGGCGCCTGGCAAAGCTGGTCACCCGACGCACGCTATGTCTACTACCAATCCGGCACGCATCTGAAATCCACCATCACAAGACATGATTTAACGGACGGATCATCCATCACACTCGAAGGCGATATGGAAGGCTTACCCCCCTCCGGCGAACCGGGCATCTCCTGCAGTCATGCCATGCTTTACGCCGCTGGCTATGGGGATAAAAAGTACCATCCCGAACTCACCCCCGTCCCCTTCCAGGCACGTGACAGGCACGGCATCTCCCAAATTGATTTCAGCAAACAAACCAGTGATCTCATCTTCACCACCCAGCAAATGCTCGATCAACATGCCTGTCGCGACCAACTGCTTGAAGCTGACAAGGAAGTCAAAAGTCGCCTTGGTGATGATGAAGGTTTAACGCTGATGCTCTACTGTGTCCGATGGAACCGCCAGGGCACGCGAATGCTTTTTTACTTCGGCAATCACTGCGTCGTCAAAGAACGTGGCGAACCACGCATCGCCTATGTCATGACCGCAGACCGCGACCTTAAGAACATCAACATGGTCGTCGATGCAAGCTTTGGTAAACGCGGCGTCCACTGGGGCTGGTGTCCGGATGGTGAACACCTGTTGGGCTATGGCAGCGATCCCGATCAACCTGAAAACGTCTGCATTGCAACCGTCCATCACTCCGGCCAAAACTACCGCAAACTCTGCACGCACGCCTCCGGCGGTCATCCCACCATCTCCCCAGCTGACCCGAATCTACTTGTGACCGATGACTACTTTGGCAATGTCGAGTTCATCGATTTGGTCAAGGATCAAACACTGTTGCATCTCAAACTACCAACCTCCGGCCGCAAGGAACGTATGGGCGGTCGAACCTGTGGCTGGATCGACCCACACCCCGTCTTCAATGGAGATGGCAGTAAAATCCTGATCAACAGCATGCCGGATCGTTATGGCCAGGCGGTTGAAATGTCGGTGAAGTTTTAGTGTGATATGACTTGTGTTTGGTTTCTTTTGCATCAGCGAGCCGGATCGTGTCGATCCGGACTTCCGAAGCCGGGCTGACACCGCCAGCTCATCAAGTCAAGAAAATATTGAGACCACCCCATGAGTTTTCTCTGGAATATACTGGACAAAGGCTACTCCATGCCGAGTAACCAAACCCGCGGCCAACGCATTGCGTTGTGGTTTGGTCGACGTTTTGCACTCCGTCACAAAAATGTCCATCTCGCCCCCACCGCCAAAGTCAGCCCCCGTGCCATAATCCACCCTCGGAAGGATCATTTAACCATCGGCGAAGACTCCACCATCGGCCCCGGCGCGATCGTGCAAGGCAATATCACCATCGGCAACCACAGCTCCGTCCAGGCCAACACCATCCTCATCGGCTACGGCGAACACGGCAAAATCACCATTGGCAACTACGTGCGCATCGCCCCACAGGTCATGATGATCGCCGCCAACCACGTCTTTGCCGACCCCGAAAAACCCATCCACGCTCAAGGCCTCGAAGCCAAACCGATCGTGATTGAAGATGACTGCTGGATCGCTGGCCGCGTCAACATCATGGCTGGCGTCACCATCGGCAAAGGCTCCGTCATCGGCGCCGGTGCGGTCGTCACCAAGGATATCCCGCCGTACTCCATCGCCGTCGGCGTCCCCGCAAAAGTCATCGGCTCACGCAAGAAAGACGCATAACACCTCACACCTGAATCGGCTGTCTTCGCGAGCCGGCTCGTGTCGAGCCGGTCCAACGCAGTTCAGTACGACACGCAATCATCCCCCACAAATCACTCAAACAAATTCGGCAACGCACTCTCCGGATCGACTGGTTCTGGCTTAGGCTTGGGTTTCTGATTACGTTGCTTAGGATCTAGTAAACGAAAAGCAATATCATCTTGATGCTCGTACTCAAGTACGCTCTCCAACCGCCCCAAGCCCTGATCATCCACACCATCTAATCCAATGCTATAGACACGCAGTACACCATCAATCATAGACAGCTTGATTGGTTGGCCAAACACGTCATCAGAAACCTGTTTCGTCGCCTCATCCATACTCACCGGCCAACGTCCGTATTGCACTCTGAACTTTTCAATCTGCAATGCTGTCTGGACAACCTGCTTTCGCAGCAATGTCTGGAAATACATTTTGCAGTTGAGGTAGTTCAACTCGTTTTTCTCTTCAAGTCCTTGAAAATGTTTCCATGTGACATCACGATTGTTTAGTAGCTGATAAGCAGCCAATGCATTCTGGATATCCGTCCATGCTTCAATTTGCTTCTGACCAATACAAATATCTTCAATAGCATAGTAGGTATATTGAGCCAGTTGATCCCACCATTCCTGCCTGGGATATCCAACAGGTTTACCTATCACCATTCCCTGCCATCTGTAGAATGGTTGGTCCTTGGTCAGTTTCAAATTAACGTGCATTTTGGACCGCCAATCCCGCTCAAACGCAAGCGACTTGTACGGGTCCAACGCACAGCAGTAGATAAACCACATCTCACCTTCATACGCATCCAATATTTGAATCTCACAGCCATGTTCCACCACATTTTCAAGACGTTGCATTTGAGCAAGCGAAAGACTCATGCAACTGATTGTGTGCTCAATCGCAGAATAAACCGAAGCAGTCAAAGAAAGACGAACGAGTTCTGAGATGAGTAAATTCACGTCTTTCAATGCATCGACTGCAGCGGCCATTTCCACGCAGGCATCCACAGCCATAGCTTGATCATTGATTGAAATCGCATAGTAAAGCTTGGCTTCCAAACTCCGCATCAACTTTCGATTCTTTGAATAGATCGGCGTGAACTTTTCAAAATCATCAACAACGTCCAAAGCCAGCACATTCTGGTCGTAAGTCATTGCCTGCTCAAGCAAGTCAAAAGACGTCTGGTTCAACGCGAATAACTCCCCGAGCTTCTGCGAGTCCGCTTGAGAGATACGCGTCCCAAACTCCGGCCAGTTTTCAAAGCTGTCAATAAAACCTCTGGAGGGGTCTACGGCGGTCTCCATTGCGGTCAACCAATATGCCGAAGCATTTTCCCCCGCAGGCACTTCGGCTAACACCGGTTCTACAACACCGTGCATCGCCAATGTCGTTTCGATCCGCTTGATCGCATTGCGACCTTCATAATGCACCCTGACAACGTACCCCACCCCCGCGAGGATGCCCAGAATCAGTGTCCATTTAACAGTCCGAAAGATTGTCCTGAAGAAACGGGCAATACAGCCCTTGCGTGGTTTATCCTGCTTGTCATCCAAAGTGTCGCCTCCCGGCAAAAGAAATTTCAAGCATTGTAACATCACAAACACAAGCAAAATTGAAAATTTGTGCTACCATTTCCCGACTATGGCATCACTCCTTCACGCTACTGATATTTCCAAGTCGTTTGCACAGCAAGAGCTTTTTCGCGGGGTTTCGGTGACCATCTCTGATGGGGATCGCATCGGCATGATCGGGCCTAACGGGTCGGGTAAATCGACGCTGCTTAAAATTCTGGCTCAGATTGAAGAGGCGGATGACGGGGAGATTATTCGTCGTAAAAATCTCAAGCTTGCTTACGTCAAACAGTCCGACGATTTTGGTGATGCGGTCACGCCAATCGATGCGGTGGTGGCTGCCATCGGCAAAGATCATGACCACGACTCACACGGCCTTGAACCGGCAGTGCAAGCCTCCATCGAACTGTCCAAACTGGGTTTTGATGAACTGGAAAAACCCATCAAAACACTTTCCGGGGGTTGGAAGAAGCGGTTGTCCATTGCCTGCGCATTGGCATGTGACCCGGATGTGTTGATGCTTGACGAACCGACGAACCACCTGGATATGGAGGGTGTGTTCTGGTTGGAGAATTTCGTCAAGACCACAAACGTTGCCATGGTGTTTATCACCCACGACCGTGTGTTTCTGGAAAACACCGCGCAGCGTATTATTGAACTGAACACCGCCTATCCCGGTGGTACGTTTGAGGTGGTGGGTAATTACTCGGAGTTCATCCGCCGCAAGGAAGAATTTCTCACCGCGCAGGCGAATCAACAAATGGCACTTGCCAGCAAAGTCCGGCGAGATAATGCATGGCTTAAGCAAGGGATTCAGGGACGCCAGACACGCAACACGTCACAGGTCAAAGAGGCAGCAGACCGACGCGAAGAACTCTCCGCGATCAAAGACCGTAATGCTGCCCCCAAGAAGACCACGCAGATGGCGTTCCAGGCAACGGAACGCAAAACCAACAAGCTGCTGTCCACGCACAGTCTCTGTAAAGCGATGGGTAACAAGGAACTGTTTTCAGGGCTTGATCTGACTCTTTCGCCCGGGCAGGTACTGGGATTACTGGGTCCTAATGGATCGGGTAAAACAACCCTACTGCGACTGCTCACCGGTGATCTCGAACCGGACAGTGGCACGATCAAACGGGCTGCAGACCTGAAGGTCGTCAATTTCACGCAGCATCGTGAAGCACTCAATCCCACGCAGACGTTGCGTGAAGCGTTATGCCCAATTGGGGATACGATCTTCTATCGTGACAAGGCGATTCACGTTGCAGGTTGGGCGAAAAAATTCCTTTTCGAACAGGACAAGTTCCGCACACAGGTCAGCAAGCTCTCCGGCGGTGAGCAGGCGCGAATCATGATTGCCAACCTGATGCTCAAGCCAGCGGACGTGCTGATCCTCGACGAACCGACCAACGACCTGGACATCCCATCATTGGAAGTGCTCGAACAAACACTTGGGGAATTTCCAGGCGCCATCGTGCTGGTCACACACGACCGATTTTTACTAAGCCGCCTGTCATCTGAGATGTTAGCGTTGGATGGTGACGGTGGTAGCAAATTCTTCCAATCACTCGAACAGTGGCAGGACTACACCGCCCAGCAAGCCAAAGACAAACAGGCTGCCAAGCAAGCTGCAGCAGAGGAAAAGAAAAAGACGCAACAGAACACAAAGCCAAAGACATCGGGGAATGTCGTTAAGCTGAGTTATAAACTCCAACTCGAACTCGATGGCATGGAAGAAACCATCCTTAACGCAGAAGAAATCCTTGAAGAACTCAAGGAGAAAATGAACGATCCAGCAGTCATTGCAGACCATGCCAATTACGGGAAGGTCTGTGAAGACTACGCGACGGCACAGGAAAAAGTCAGCGGACTTTATGCGCGTTGGGAAGAACTTGAAGCGATGAAACAAGGGTGAGATTGACGTCAATGTGTCTTTGTTGACGTTACGCCCCTGGGGCTGAAACCCCAGGGCTTTAGTTCCAGTTTGTTGAATTATTGCGAGGTGGAAGCGTCTTTGTGAATCGACAAGTTCAATTCTTTGATCACAACAGAGTGAGATATTTTTCGAAATAGCGTTTGCCAAACTCGCGGAGGCCCTTGGCGTCGATGTGCAGGCCGTCTTCGTTGACGGTTAAGTCTTGAGCAGTGGCGAGGGCATATTGCGGGAGCAGTGTTTCCAACTGATGCAGCTGTTGGTTGACGGTTTGAAAGTACGGCAGGTTGGGATAGTCGATCAGATAATGCCCCAGTTCGCCAGCGACGATGGGAACGTTATGTGCATCGAGTTCTTTGCGAAGTGTAGTAAACATGTCGAGCAAACGTGGCGCATAGGTGTTGGCTGTTTCGGGTTTGCCACTGTCACCTTCCCCCTGATGCCAGAGGATGCCACGGAGTTTTCCGCCTTGAGACAAGGCATTTTTGCAGATCGTCACCGCATTTTCATACAAGTCCGCACCGGGGACCCAACGACTCAAGGGCGTGCCCCCGACGGCAGTGGGAATCAGGCCGACGTTCATGCTTGGGAAGCGTTGAACCATTTCGTAAGCAAAGCTCATGCACAGCCCGATGCCTGCAATGTCGGGCTTGTCGGTGTGAATGGGTTCGACAGCTTTGAGCCAGCGACCATCTCGGAACATGTGGATTTGATCATGGGAGATGGGGGCAACCTGATCAAGTTTGCCACGTCCTGCCATGTTGGATTGGCCGATGAGTAGAAATAAGTCGGTGGGTTGTGTTGGCATGATGAAGTTCGTTTAGTGGAGATTGGGTGCCAAGCGCATCACAAGTGATGCTGCGTAATATTGGGAATCAGGGTGCATCGGTGATGGTGTAAAGCCACCAGCGTTGTTTGGCTTGTTTGGTGGATCGGGCTTTGCGTTCGAAGTAGAGCTTCATGACCTTGCCACAGACGGTTCGGATTTCGTACCAATGTTTGCGGAGATACATTTCGCTGCCATGCGTGCACTTACCCGACTCTTTCCAACTGGCCAGGATTTCAGCGACGGTGTATTCGTCATCTCGCCAAGTGAAGCGTGCGGGGAGTCCGGGTTCACCACGCGACATGTGCGCGGTATTGAGCGCGTCTTTGTCGGGGGTGATAGGTTGGCAGATAAATTGCTCGGTGCTTGGCATGGTGTTTTGATTTTACCACAAGGATCAGAAACCCGTCAGATTCGTTTCACTCATCTGGCGGCTTGTGTGGCGAAAAAAAAACGCATCGGATGGTATGTCCGATGCGTTTGGGGATCTGTATGTTTATTTTACTGGGAACTTCCGGGGGTTAGGCACTGAAGCGCCCTGCACGTTTTTCGCAGACCTCTGCGATCTGGGTGCGCTGTTCGTCAGTGTAGGTTGC
>PAIY01000238.1 GCA_002704825.1 Phycisphaeraceae bacterium | reverse complement strand
TCAAGCCAACCCGCGACTCAGGAAAGTCACGGCTTTGGGGACGCTGTCGCTTCGACCGTCTCATTCATCTCGCGGGGCTTGATGACCTTGGCAGGATTCCCGCCGACGATCATGCCTGCCGGGACGTCTTTGACGACGACGCTCCGCGCTGCGATGACAGCGTTATCACCAATCGTGACACCCGGGCCGATGAAGGCACCTGCACAAATCCAAACACCGCTGCCGATGGTGATGGGCGGGCGCAGCAATGGGAGATTGGGCTTGGTGTGGTCATGCGTTCCTGCACAGAGATAGACATCCTGCGAGATGACGGTGTGATCACCGATGGTGACTTTGCCCAGGTTGTAGACGGTGACCCCTTCGGAGAGCATTGAATACTCACCCATCTCAAAGAGCCATGGATGCCAGATATGCGTACTGGCTTTGGTGCCTGAGGTCGGGTGGATTTGGGCGCCAAAGCGCGTGAGCAAAAAGCGTCGCCACGTATGGGATCGCCGGAAGCTCGGCTTGATCAATAGGCGTTGGACCCACTGCCAACTGAAGCGTTTGACGTAATCACCGAAGGTGTACGGGTAGCCGGCAGTCTGATCCAAACGCTGGAAAACAGGCTGTTTTTCGCTGTTGCTTTGCTGCTGCTCAGGCATGTTGGGCATGGTGATCTCCCAACATCAACTGATAATATTGCTGACTCTGTGCTGCGATGGCAGGCCACGTGTAACGCTGTCGAATGAGTTGACGGCCGGCTTGGCGCATTCGTGCATTGGGCTGCGAATCAAGCACACGTTGTAACACATCAGCCAACATCTGCGTGGATTGATCCGGCTTGGCATCATTCAAATCCACCACGTATCCCGCGCCGGCGTTTGCAACTTCATCAAAGCAACATGCCTTGCTGATCACCACGGGGACACCCACCGCCATGGCCTCGGTGATCGCCACGCTGAAACCTTCCTGTCGTGATGGCAAGCAGAAACACGCTGCATCGAGCATGGCTGCATATTTCGTCTTGTCCCACAAAGCACCAACCAGATGCACGCGGCTTGTCAGATCGTTCTTCTCAATGATCTGTTCAAACCGCTGTTGATCACCATCGTCCGGACCTGCGACGACAAGGTGCAGATGCTCGACTTTTCGGGCCACTATTGCAAAGGCTTTGGCCAGTCGGTCCAGACCTTTTTTGTAATGCAGGCGACTTAAAAACAGGATGTACGGCTTGCCTGCCAGGTCAGGTAATTGCGTGATGAAGCTACCGGGTGCGGGCAACGGTTCAATCTCATTGAGAAACACACCATTGGGTAAAACGTGACACGCCTGATACATGCCAAGTCCGCGGATGTGCTTTGCTTCGTCAGCGTTGAGTGCGTGAAATGCGGTCGCGCCTTTGAGGAGTTTGCGGTAACCCAGCGCCAACGCGAGTTTCTTTTTCCATTTGCTTTGAGACAGCGACCAGGGGTGAAGCATGCCATGCGGGGCGATGATGTAGGGCGTGTTGGTTTTGCGTGCTGCAAACATCGCCTGCCGAAGGATCGGCTCCCACACACCATGAATATGCACAATCGTCGGCATGCCGTCCCGGGCAAACGCGCTAAGTGTCTGACTGACCCCGCGACCGATCATGGCCTGGCCGGGTAACGCGTGAATGGTGATCTGACGAAAATGCGGGATCGACTGCTGATAGCTTTTTTCAACCTGGTCCTGAACGCGACAGGCAAGCGTCAGAATCCGCACGTCCATCCCCAGATGCGCCTGCGCAGCAGCAAGGCGAGCAACCACCATGGGGGGCCCGCCGCATGCAGGGTCCAGACTTCCGATAACGTGTACGATGCGCATGGTCTGATAGCCTTGTCTCTACTGATATGTCGGTCAGAAAAGTCCTCAACTTGCCTGATTCCATCGAACTCTGACACGATGCTGACACTTCTTTGGTAAAAATACTCAGATCGAGTGGGTCGCAAACCGATGTAAACCGGGTAGGCACCCGTTGGGTATGTTTTGACCGCGTCGAGAGTTCAATTGCAGCTTGACGAAAGTTGCCACGTACAAAAGCGGCAGGACAACGTGGTTGATGCTTGGTATATGAAAGACATTGCGTTTATCTCCAATGAACCGACGCCTTATCGGCTGCACTTGCTTAAGCGCCTTGCCGATGAGCATCCGACGCTGCGCGTCCATAGCATCTTCACGCACACCTTCGACTCGGCTCATGTTCCCTGGCAGATGGATTTATCCCAAATCCCACGCACCGTCTTTTTCAAGGATGAAGCGCTGGGACAGAAAAACACATTCACCCAATGCTGGCGCCTCGCATCGCAGATCTGCCGCTATATCCAATCGCGCAATATCAAAATGATCGTGCTCAACGGCTACGGCGACTGGTGTCGCATGATGATCATCCGCTGGGCGAAAAAACGCGGCATTGCGGTTCTGCTCCGTGGGGACTCCAACATTCACGGCCAGGAAAAAATCACCGGCATGCGCGCGATGCTCAAACGCACCATGCTCCGCTGGGTCGCCAAACGCATCACCGCCCTGATGCCGATGGGCCGATGCGGGCAGCAGTTTTTTGATCACTGGATGAAGCCACACGACCTGCCGAGTTTCATCTGCCCCTACGAGCCGGACTACTCGCGCATTCAAAACTGTGGCCCGCGTTGTTGCAGTGCTTTTATCAAGGACAAACAACTCGATGCCGACCGCCGACATTTTCTTTACTGCGGCCGACTGATTGATATCAAAAATGTCGATCTGATCATCACCGCCTTTGAGCGTATCAGTCGCCAGCGTCCGGATTGGGATTTACTCATCGCAGGCACCGGCAATCTGGAAGCCAAACTCAAAGCCATGGTGACGGATCAAATCAAAAAACGCGTGAAATTCCTGGGCTTTTTGCAGTTTGATCAGACGGTTGCCTGTTACTGTGCTTCGCACGTGCTGGTCCACCCGCCCAGTTATGAGCCGTGGGCTTTGGTGATCAATGAAGCGGTCGCTGCAGGCTTGCCGATCATTGCCACGGATGTTGTGGGTGCCGCCAACGAACTCATCGAACCGGGCGTCAATGGCTTGCTCATCAAGCCCAATGATGTGGATGTCCTGACCGATGCGATGCTGCAAATCTCCGACGGTGATACGGCTCATCAAATGGGAGCCAAGGCCCGCGAAGTCCTGCAACGCTGGCAAGACAAAGCCGACCCCGTCATGGCGATTGTCAATGTTGCCCAGCAGTATGCGTGAATTGCGCCCAACGTTTCAAGACATTTAACCACAGATGAACACAGACCCCGGAAGCACACACAGATAAGAAACTGTGTTTTGTGTATTCTCCGCAAAAGCCGTGTCACTCCTGTGGCACGGGTTGCCTTGTCGTTTTTTACAATCCTGACTAACGCCATCACGACACAAAAAAACACAGACGCCCCGACTCGGAACATCTGTGTTCATCTGTGTGTATCTGTGGTTTATTGTCTTAAAACAAGATGCTTACACTTCCAACGCATCCAACTCCGTCTTCACCATTTCAATCAGCGGGCCGAGCGTATCGGCTGAGAAATCAAAACGAATGCCTGCGGTTTCAAACAACTCAGGCAGCGGTTTGGCACCACCGAGTGCAAACGCCTTGCGCAGGTTGGTCAGCGCGGTGTCGGCATCCTGTTTGAAGTTCTGCCAGACTTGCAGGGCGCCAAGTTGGGCAATGCCGTACTCGATGTAGTAGAACGGGTAATGGAACACGTGAAGCTGGGCATGCCAACGAGCAAGGCGCGCTTCGGGGATGTCCGACCAATCAGCTACGCCACTGGAGTAGCGATCGTAAATTTCCGTCCATGCCTTGGTGCGGGGCTCGGTGAGATTGTCATCATTGGTGTAAAGCCAATGCTGGAAGCCGTCGATTGTTGCCATCCACGGGAAGAACCGCAGAATGCCTTCCAGTTGTGCCGCCTTGGCACGCTTGGCGTTCTCTGCATCATAAAAAACGTCAAAGTGATCACAGCCGATGAGCTCCATCGACATGCTCGCCACCTCGCAGAACTCCAGCGGTGCATGACGGACGAACATCAACGGCTCATCGCGGGCATCCATGTAATGAAACGCGTGGCCGGCTTCGTGGAGCATCGTTTCGACATCGCGATGCGTGCCTGCAGCATTCATGAAAATGAACGGCTCACGACACTGTTCCAGTGAACTCTGGAAACCACCGGGACGTTTACCCGGGCGTGATTCAAGGTCAAAGTTTTTACCCGGTTTGAGTTCGTCATACAGGTTGGCAAGTTCCGGTGAAACGCGATTGAAAATCTCACGCACACCCTTGACCATCTGCATCGGGTCCTTGGCATCAAATGGGCGTAACGGCTGGCGTCCCTTGGGGTCCACCGCACCGTCCCAGGGCTTAAGCGGTTCCACACCCAGTTCAGCCTTCCGCTTTTCATCAAGCTCCTTGACGATCGGCATGCAGACTTCTTCAATCGCATCACCAAACGTCAGGCAGTCCTCGGGTGTGTAGTCAAAGCGACAGTTGGACTGCCAGATGTAATCGCGGTAGTTGGCCTTGCCGGAGTTGCTGGCAATTTCCGCACGCTTGGCTAACAGCTTATTGAAAATCTCATCCATCGCATCACGGTCTTCAAGGCGGCGCGTGGTGGATAGACGCCAGGCATCTTCGCGGGTCTGGCGGTCGGTCTCTTCCATGAAGCGAGCCAATTGCTGAAGCGTCATCTTCTCGCCCTTGAACTCGACGATCATCTTGCCACAGAGCTTGCCATACTCCGTGGTGAGTTTGGTCACGTCGGTTTGCAGGGGGATATTCTCATCGCGATAAAGCTCGGCATCCGCTGCCCATTCCTTGACGAGTTGGACATACTTGGGTTCGGTGAGTTGGTCAGCAAAACCACAGTCCAGCAGCTTGCGCACCATCGCAAAGCCTAATGGCTTGATCTTGGGTTGGATCTCTTCGACGAATTGCATGTAGCGCTTCTCGATTGCTTCGTCATCGGTGTGACAGGACACGTCGATGTTGCGACGCGAGCCATACTCACTGATCACCGACGAAAAGTCCGCGTAATCCTGGAGCCACTGCTTCACGTCATCGACATTAGCCAGTTCACGTTCAAGCAACTGTTTGTACAACGGCTCAAGCTGGGAGAAATCCGAACAATCCAAATCCGCGGGCACAAAATCAGAAACCATCTGCGACATATTCAAAAACCTTTCGGGAATCCATGTTTAAAAGAGGTCCTGTAGTGTACCGGTTCTGGTGATGTAACCAAAAATCGGACGTGGCTGGAATGTTATTGAGAGTGTAATAAATCAAAATTTATTACATTTTGCCGTTGACTTGGGCTATTCGCTGCCTAGGATCAACTCAGACAGAGATGTTTTTAACCATGATCTCTGCTTTACATCACTCCCGCGCAGGCGGGAGTCCAGTGGCATGCAGAAAACGCTTGCAAGTTCCACTGGATTCCCGCCTGCGCGGGAATGACGAAACTGAGGCTGTATTTAGATGTTTGATAAACAGCTCTGTGTCATTGTTTTTGCTGTGATGAAAGTGATTTGAATTGTCCATCCATGACATCGCCAATCTGACGAATGTGAGCATTGCCACCGTCTCCCGGTACATCAACGGGTCGGGGAAGGTGGCCCAGGCGACGGCTCAGAAAATCGAGCAGGCCATGCGCGAGACAGGCTATCGCCCGAGTATTCGTCG
The DNA here is from genome assembly GCA_002704825.1 of Phycisphaeraceae bacterium. GTDB lineage: Bacteria > Planctomycetota > Phycisphaerae > Phycisphaerales > Phycisphaeraceae > UBA7800. The sequence goes on along the minus strand of PAIY01000238.1, from coordinate 6,413 downwards.
GCCGGGACGCAAAACCGAGAATCGGCAGGGCGTCCGCACCGGCGTGATCACGTTTTTGTCCATTGGCCGATTCAATGCACATCGCATGCACAAGGAGCCGGTCTTCCCGATGCTGCTTGCAGGACTGCAAAGCTATCTCATCGAGCAGGGGATGATGGTCAGTTACGCTCACTCGCAGGGCGGTGATGACATCCCCGAGGCGCTTGAGAGTAAGTACTGTGACGGTGTGGTGGTTTACGGCTTTGAAAGTCATCTTGGCCCGCGACTCAAAGCCAAACTCAAGAAAATCCCAACGGTCTGGTGCTTTAACCGTGAAGACGAAAAGGCTGCTCGCGGGTTTGCCCAGGTCTCCTATGACAACCACGTGGTCGGTGAATTGGCTGCGGACTATCTGCATCGGCGTGGTCATAAGCAGGTGGCCATCTTCTCACAGATGCCCCAATACGTGATTTTCCAACAGCGCGAAAAGACATTCGTCGACCGTTGTAAAACATTGGGCATCGATGTGACATGTTTTCATGCGCCGCGTGAGAATGATGCGTTTTCACATTACGCTCAGATCATTGCCCGGGAGTTCATCGATTCAGATACACAGAGTACGGGTCTGTTTTTCACTTCCGACAATTTCATGCTCGCGGTCTACAACGAGCTTCGCGTTCTGGGGCAGACCTTTGACGTCGATGACATCATCGGCTGTAACAACGAGCAACAGTTCCTGGCCCATTTTCATCGCAAGCCTGCGACGATTGACATTCAGGTTTCGCAGATGGGTTCAACTGCTGCGTCATTGGTTTTGGAGATGATCAATAATCCACAGTCAACCACCGCGCGTCGGATCAAACTCAAGCCACAGTTGATCCAGGCGGTCGAACTTGCCGGAGTCTCATCATGAAAAAGTCCAAGGCATTTACTCTCATTGAAGTGCTGGTGGTGATCAGCATTATCTCGCTGCTGATCTCCATTCTGTTACCTGCGCTGAGTTCGGCGCGGGCTGCAGCGCGTGATCTCAAATGCAAGACGCAGTTGCGTCAGATCGGCACCGCCAACATCATGTACACCGAAGACAACAAGGGTTGGTTTGCCCCCATGTCCGTGATGCCCAAACTGGTCAATGGCGGATACACCACCCCCAAGATGATGGCCTGCCCGTCGGACACAACGATTTTTCGACCCGGTCAGGCGTGGACCAAGAAGGAAAATGCCAGCTACGGATTCAGCCTCGGTATCCATGGCAACACCTATCTGAACTGGACGCCACAGGATTCAATTCGCATTGATCAATTGACCAAACCAGTGCATGACATTCTCGCTTTGGATCAGGAAATCAACGACACCAATACGCTTCAGCCTTCCAAGAACCGCGCGTTTGTGCTTCGCTATTCGGTCACCACCGAGTACATGCAGTATTACGCGTTGGATCGACATAACGGCCACGTCAATGCTCCCTTTGCTGATGGCCATACCGATGCGGTGGACGAAGCGCGTTGGTATGACCATGCCAGCAAGTCCGACGTGATCTCCCGCTACATTCCGCAGTTCAGCTCCAACCAGGACAAGAACGTCAACTGGTAATCACAGTTAACAACAAGGTGCACTTGATGCGTTTTTCCATTGTCATTTTGATGGCCTCGCTGTGGCTGTGTCCCGCTTCAGCAGTCAAGGCTCAGCAGGTGGTCTACACATGGCAGGCTTCGGAGATGGTTGCTTCGGAGTTGTTGCGAACGATTGATGATCAGCGCATGGCGTTGCTGGAGTCGGGCGGTGAACTCACCTTGCCGTTTGATGCACCGGCCGGTGGCTTTACGATTCAGATCAACGCCCGCACCGCCAGCCCGGATGCTGCGTCGCTGACTGCCAAGGTGGATAACCGCAATGTTCACACGTGCAAGATCACCGATGCAACGCAGGATAAAGTGCTGACGTTTCGGTATCACTCCAAGTGGACGCGCGAGCATAAGCTGTTTCTCAAGAGTGATGCTCCGGTTTACATTTCGCAGGTCAAGCTTATCGATCACAATCAGTCACCGGTGGTGATCCAGAGTTTTGTGATGCAACCCGAGCCTCATGTTCGTTCTCAGATAACCATCAACCCGCCGACATTTCGCTGGTATGGCAAGCCGGGTAATGATTGGCAACTGCAACTTTGCAAGGTGGGTCACCCACTTGATCAATCGCCGGTGATTCATACGCAAAGCGTCTTTCATCGCCCGACGTTGCCATTGGAAGCTGGCGATTGGCAGTGGCGTTACCGGCAGAATGACCGCGACTGGTCCGAGCCGATCACCTTCACGGTGGAAGCATCCACATCGAAGTGGGCGTTGCAATATCCCCTGACAAAACAGGCGTTTTTCAGTCATCTGGATCAATCACATCCGCGTCTGATTCTTTCGCCTGATCGCATCAGCAAGTTACGTGCGCTGATGTCGACGGACTTGAAAACCTTTGCTGACGCCTGGCAGTTGCGCTTGACTGAAGTCTGCAAAGAGGGGATTCCCTACCGTGACTATCAGCCGGACTTGCCCCAGGGCGACGGTCATCTTTCGCATATGGGTCGGCGGTATGTCACCAAGGATTTTACCGCCAAACTCACCGCGCCGATTGTCCAGCTTGCCGTGGCCGGTGTGCTTTTTGAGCGTGAAGATTTCATTGCTAACGTCATCACGCGCGCCGATGTCGCAGCTTCGCTGGACCCCAATGGTTTGACACGGGCGAGTAACGTGATGTTTGCCAACAGCACGATTCTGCAGGGTCTTGGGATGACCTATGACCTGCTTTACGATCGACTGACCGAGGAGCAAAGAGCCCTGTATCGCAAGCAGCTTTTAGCGCGACTGGATATCTATAAACCGTATCTTGAAACCAATGTCATCAACGCCCATGCCTGGCAGTCGGTGATGTATCAGGCAACCGTCGCTGCGATGGCGATCTGGGATGAGGAGCCGAAAGTTCATGATTGGTTACTCTGGGCTGCACAGATGTTCGTTGCGCATTACCCCTGGTACGGCGGTGTGGATGGCGGGTCCGGTGAAGGCTATGCCTACGGTGTTGGGCTCAATGTGAACTACGCGTTACCCACCGTCGATCTCTGGGCAACGCTGGCGGACATTCACCTGGATCAACATCCCTGGCATGCCAACTACCCGTGGAGTTTGATCTACGCGCATCCTGCTGGTTTTGATTCACCCATGCTTGGTGATCGTCATGCAGGCAAGCACGAACCGGGCGCCCGTCAGGCTTATCTGGCGATGGTGCTTGGCAAGAAGTATCACAACCCTTATGCCCTGGCCTACGCCAAAAGTCTGAATCTCAGCGATGAAAAACTTATGGATGAAGACAGCGGTTTCTGGAAAGGTTTAGCACCGATCACGTATCTGCTTAACGCACCTTATCCCATGGACAACCTGCCGAGTCTGGCGGATGTGCCCAATGCCAAGCACTTCCGGGGTGTGGGTGAAGTCTACGTGCAGACCGAGCCTGCTGATCCAAAACGCAACATCCGTTTGGAGTTCCGCAGTTCAGACTATGGCAGCTTCGCTCATGCCCATGCCGATCAAAACACCTTTAATCTCAGTGCCTACGGCGATCACCTGCTCATCGATACCGGGCATTACTCGGCCTATGGCAGTGACCATCACTTCGGTTGGACCAACCAGACCAAAGCACACAACAACATTCTCATCGACACCCACGGCCAGGAAATCAACCGCCTTGATGCCATCGGCAAAGTCACCGGCTTTGCACAGGGTGACGGTTACTGCTGGATGCGCGGTGATGCGGTCAACGCTTACTTCAAAACCAAGCTCGATCAATACAACCGCCAAATCCTCTGGCTGGATACCGGTGACATTCAAACCTTCATCATCGTCGATGATCTCAAAGCAGCGTCCGGCAACAAGCATCGCTATGACTGGTTACTGCACTTTGAAAACCAACCCACTGTCGATGCCAAGACTCAAGTCATCACGTACCAAACACCCAATGCCAAAATGAAAGTCAATTGGCTTACACCCACCAGCTTTGATGAGATCATCGTGTCGGATCAGTTCGACCCGCCGGCGCTGTACTGGAAAACCAAGAAGCCGGACAAGGTGAAATATCCTGACCAATGGCATCTGTCTGCGATCACGCGCGAGGGTCAACAGACCATGAACTATGTCACGGTTATTCAAGTCATGCCCCAGTCTTCAAAGCAAAGTTGGATGCAGCCTGCGATGACTGACAACGTGATTCGCATTGGCAATTCTCGTGTGATTCTGGACAATGACCGCTGGCAGATTCACCGTGAAAATCAGCAACCCATCGTCATCGACACGCAAAGCAAATAGGAACCCTTCATGCTGACCCATTGGGATTATGTTGTCATTGTTTTTTACTTCCTGTTTGTCGGCTCGCTTGGCTTTGTGTTCCGTCATTTCAACAAGGACTCCACCAACTACTTTGCAGGCGGCCAACGCACCTGCTGGTGGCTGCTTGGCGGGAGTATGTTCATCAGTAACTTCAGCAGCTGGACATTCACCGGTGCTGCAGGCATCGCCCAGAAATACGGCATCCTGATTTTCTATGTCTATCTCATGGACGTGCTCGGTTACATCATCGGGTACCTGTTCTTTGCAACACGCTTAAGACAAATGCGATTGATCACCAACATGGATGGTGTCCGCCGACGCTATGGCAGGTACAACGAACAATTTTTCACATGGTATTCCCTGCTCCAGGGACCACTGGTCGGGGCGGTGTGGTTATTCAGCCTGTCAATGATTCTGTCGATCGCCTTTGATATGCCCAAGAATCCGGTGATCATTGCCACGGGTTTGACCGTGTTGATCATGGCGTTACTGGGGGGCAGTTGGGCGGTGATGGCCAGCGACTTTATTCAGATGCTGCTATTGATGTGCATCTCACTGGTCACAGCGGTGTTGGTGCTCATCAAGATCGGTGGCGTGGGGGCGTTGATCGCTCAGATTCCCGAGACGCATTTTCAGATTTTCTTCCCGCTTGGCAGCATCAAGTATGACTGGTTGTTTTTGATCTCCACGGTGATCGGCGGGGTGTTGATGCGTAACAGCATGATGACTGCGGGCAAGTACATCGCTGCCAAGGACAGTCAGCATGCCAAGCGCGCAGCGCTCGTGCCGTTGATTGGTTATTCGTTGTTACCTGCATTTTGGTTTGTCCCACCTTTGGCTGTGTTCACCCTCGTGCCGGACTTTGCGCAGCAGTATGCCGCGTTTGATAATCCTGAAGAGGCTTCCTACATCGCGGTGGCATTGAACGTGCTTCCCCAGGGATTACAGGGGTTACTCATCGTCGGACTCTTTGCTGCAACGATGTCATCGATGGACACTTCGTTTAACAAGACGGCTGGCGTCATCGTCAAGAACGTCTACGCATCGATCGTCCGCCCCAAGGCGTCGGACAAGGAACAACTGCTGGCAGGACAGATTGCCACCGTGGTCTGTGGCGTATTGGTGATCGGGATCGCGCTGCTGCTTGCCAACGTGGGTAAGATTTCGATCTTTGATATGTACCTGTACATCGGCGCACTGTTTGGTTGTGGCAGTGCGATAGTGTTTCTTATGGGCATGTTCATCCGTCGGACCCCTGCGTGGGTGGCATGGAGTTGCACGCTCATCGGCTCGGTACTGAGTTACAGTTTGTTTGTGCTCTTGCGGGGTGAGACGGCGCAGGCGATGTTGCTGCCAACTTTGGAGGATTGGCCGCGATTGCTTTCGGTGTACAACTATATTCTCGTTGCGCCATTCTTCATGACCAACATGATCGTCGCCCCGGCCTGTGCGCTGTTTTACCTGCTGAGTATGCGTTTTTACAAGCGTGGGAAGAAGCCTGCCTACGACAAACAGGTCGATGAACTTTTCGTGGACATGCAAACTCCCGTGGACTTTGAAAAGGAAGTCGGTTCGGATAATTCCCAACACCAGGCGCGGACGCTTGGCGGACTGTCCATTGCCTATGGCCTATTCATTTTCACGCTGGTGTTTATCCCCAACCCGATGATCGGGCGTATCGCGATTCTTGCCTGTGCCGCCGTCATGCTCGTGATCGGCTGGGTACTTTGGCGCAGCGGTGCTTCGGCAAAAGCCGTGATTGCTGCAAAGTAAGCTCGCACTGTGATGACTGACCTTCCCCACGAATGCTGGACGCTGCGTGGATTCATTTGAGAGCAGTTCGCGTCATTTATCGCCATACAGATATTCGAGTCGTCTTTCCCGCTCAGGCGGGAATGACGGAAGTGTTTATGCGAGTTGCTTTAGAACGGCTTTAGAGCGATGCAAAGAATGAATCTCCCCCTCCGTCACTCCCGCGCAGGCGGGAGTCCAGTGGAATTTGCAATTTTCGACTGCATGCCACTGGATTCCCGCCTGCGCGGGAATGACGAAAAATACGAAGGCATG
>PAIY01000237.1 GCA_002704825.1 Phycisphaeraceae bacterium | reverse complement strand
ATCGTGCCGATGATATGCTGCTGTCATCTGAATCCTCCTTGATTCGATGACAACATTATATCAGAAAATAAATCTCGTGACGACACTGCTTAGGAAAATTGAGATTTAATAACGCCACGCGAGTCGGACTTGCGTGGCGTTTTGTGTTTCTCGTTGTGTGTTCAATTATTCGTCAACCGGTTGAACCTGTTTGGCATCCTGGCTGGCGTTGACGGTTTGTGGTTGGCCGATCCATCCCTTGAGATAGGCACCCAAACCGATGAGCACGATGACTGCGACACAGGCTGCCAAGCCCATGATGGGGCGGAAGAGCTCGTTATGAACTTCGTTGAGTAGAATGGCTTTGTCGCGTGACTCTTCCATTTCCGTGCCGACCTGATCCTGATCTTCAGGACTCAGTGCGGTGATGCTGTTGGGATTGGGGGCTTTGTACTTAAGCGGGTCTTCGTACAGTGACACGGGTTGGGGCGGTTTGAGATGCCGTTCGTGTCGCGACATGTCAAGGTCCTGATCCTCAGGCGTGGCTGGTTGGGTTTGTTCCTGTGACGAAGTGACTTGATCAGCTTGTGACATCAAAGCCTGGGTGACACGTTCGCGGAAGGCTGCTGCCTGCTGCTGGTCTGCAAGGGTTTGAAGCGATGCCTGGAAAAGTACCTTGGCCAGCGGTTCACCGGATTGGTTGGCACGATCGCGCAAAGTCGCCAATTGCTGGGCATCATCCCAAATGGCGCGCTGCGTGGTTGAACACGGGGGCTCAGCATCGGTTTGCTGAGTCACCTTGGTGTTCGAGGCTACCGGGGTGTCCGGACTTTCAGGGGCCGGATTTGATTTTTGCGTTTCCTGCTCCATCTCCTGTCTCTCTTTCCCCCGCAAATTTTGGGTTACAAACAAGCACTTTGGCTTGGATCATCCAATATGTGCGGACCCTACCCACGGATTATTTCGTCCATATCAAGGGTAGACTGAAGCTTGATCACTGTTGAAAGTTGAACTTTTTTGCTGTTGTGGTGCTACAAAACTTCAGGTTCATCCAGTTTGTGACTTGCAGGTGTGATTATTCGGACATTGCATCCATTTTGTTGATTGGCCCATCATTTGCCCGGACCCTAGATTCGGTGATACCATGACGTCCTATATTCCAATACAGAACATCAAAAAGGGTACCGTTTTGCAGAGAACCGCTTTTTACAAATTTCATGCCGACCGTGGCGCCAAGTTCGTAGACTTTGCCGGCTGGGAGATGCCGATTTCTTTTGGGTCAGTGATCGATGAGCATAAACAGGTCCGAGAAAAAGGCGGGTTATTTGATGTGTCTCACATGGGGCGTTTGAAGCTCACCGGCCGTCACGTCCGTCGTTTGCTGGAACGTGTTCTGACGCGTTACATCACGGACATGGCCGACAAGACCTGCCGTTATGCACTGGTCTGCAATGAGCAGGGCGGTGTGATGGATGATGTGATTCTCTACAAGTTCCCCAGTCACTACATGCTGGTGGTCAACGCGTCGAACCGCGAGAAGATTGTCAACCATCTTCATCAGGTTGCCAAAGACGAAAACATGATCGCCAAGATCGAAGACCAGACCGAGTCCACTGCCATGGTCGCGCTGCAGGGCCCCAGGGTCATGGAGAAGATTGGCGAGTTTTCACGCGAGGTGCCCACGCTCAAGCGGTACACCTTCTGTGAGAAGAACCTGCTGATTTTAAAGATGACCATCAGTCGAACGGGCTACACCGGTGAAGACGGCGTCGAAGTCATTATGGGCTCGATGATGGCAGAGAAGGCCATCAAGCTGCTGGTCAAGGAATCACCCAACGCAGAAGAAAACGTGATGGGGTCCGTCGGTTTGGCTGCCCGTGACACCTTACGTCTGGAAGCCGCCATGCCGCTGTATGGCCATGAGCTGTCGGAAACCATTGATCCCCTGAGTGCCGGTTTGCAGTTTGCAGTGAATCTCAACAAGGACGAGATGGACCGTGGCGAAAAGTTCATTGGTCAGGACGCACTGAAAACCATTCTTGCAGACGGCATCAAGCAAAAACGCGTCGGCATCAAGTTCGATGGCAAACGCACCCCGCGCCAGGATATGGCCGTGACCGTCGATGGCAACAAGGTCGGCTTTGTCACCAGCGGTTGCCTGTCCCCGTCATTGGGTTATCCCATCGCCATGGCTTATGTCGATGTTGCCCAATCCGAAGTCGGCACCAAGTTGGCTGTGGATCTTGGCAACGGGAAAAGTGTTGACGGTGAAGTCGTCGCCTTGCCGTTCTACAAGAAACCCCAATAACACCACGACCAACACACGCACACCCTAACACCGGATGGCTACCATGCGGTGTTTTTTTATGGTCGAAAAGCCTCGCTTTTTCTGAGTCTTCATCATTTTCGACGCTCAATAATGCTGGGCATCGGCATCCAGCCACACCACCCATAGTTGCCGATCATGCATGGGCATCTGAGCTTGTTTGATGAGATAAGGTTCCAACGCGTCCTGTATTAATTCATACTCCGACGGATGAAGCACCAGCGTGCATTGAGCATGGCCTTTGAGAATGGTTTGGACATCCAACGATGGCGGTAGTGATGATGTTTGACGCCCTGCGTAGTAAAACAACTCCGGCTGATCGTAGGCAACTTTGCGAGCAAGGATGATTTGCTGTGGTCTGTCTCGGGTTAAGTCGATCAGTGATTGGGCTGCGATGACGCCACCACGTTGTTGTTCGTGGATACGCATTTGTGCGATGGGCACCGTGAGTGTTGCCAGTACGACTGCAAGACCGATTAAGGCTCCGGTGAACTGTGATTTTCTCAGATGCCATTCACTGCTGACACCCGCGATGATGGCGATGGATAAAGCGATGATGCCCGTGGCGGTGACGTGATCGTTCAGATGAATCAGGACACCCTGCAGGATCACATGTCCGATGACCAGCATCCAGAGAAACACGCCAACAAGTTTGGTGGTCACCTGTTGCCACTTGTTTGCCTGCTGTAGTGAAAGCCATTGGCTCAGAAAAATTCCCATGATGGGGCAGAGTAGTGGCAATACCGGATAGGCATAACGCGGCTTATGCGTCGCAGCCAACAAATACACCATGACACTCAGAATGACCGTGCTGCGCAGGTATCGCAGCAGACGCCTGGTTTGCGGTGTGAGATCAACGACGCCCTTGAGCCAGCGTTGCATCACGATCAATCCCAACGACACCGGCAAGGCATAAGCCAGCAACATCATCGGTAAGAGTAGCGCTTTGAGGTAATCCTTCATGTGACCCGTGACGTTGTTGCTCATCTCCGTTAAGCCACGGGTGTCCGCCTGCCCGACGTTGTCCTGGAACTGCTGATAAACCAGATAGCTCCACACCAGTAATGGGATGACGCCAATGAACAGAGGCAACCACAATCGCCAATCCCATGGCTTGCGAGAGGATTTGTAATCCAGGCAACTCGGCATCACCCATGCCCCCAGAATTACCGGCATACCTGCATGAACCTTGAGCATTAACGTGGCTGCGACGCCAATGAACACGATGAGCATCAGCACCAGTGTCTGCTTAAGATGGATAGTTTTGTGTTGCAGCGAGAGTAAACCCAACGCTGCGATGACCGCAAAGCAGGTGTTGGCTGCATCGATGTCAGCGGATCGACTTTGTCCCCAAAGAGGTAGCAGACAGGCGAAAGCCAACCCCGTACACCAACCCGCTTTTTTCCCAGCTAACCAACTGGCAAAGGCGACCAGTGACGCAGCGAGTAACCCCGTACACAACACGGCAGGTATACGCCATATCCACGGATTGCTTATGCCGGTGATGCTTTGGAGACTGGCGATCAACCAATACTGCAACGGCGGTTTGCGAAGGTAGACATTATCCCACAAGTGTGGCACCAGCCAATTACCGCTTTGCACCATCTGATCCGCAGTCAACGCGCGATGACCTTCCGTCCCGGCTAATGGCGGAGTACCCAGTTGCCAACTGTGCAAAAGCACGATCAGCAGTCCGACGGTGAGTGTCGGTTGCCAGGCGATGGAAGTTGGCCGTTTTGGTTTATTCGTGGTAGCGGAATGCAGGGGGATCACTCGGTTAACTGGGGTATCGGATGAGGGACTTGATCTATGATACCCTGAGCTTGAAGTTGCATCGCCAGATCAGGCATGATGCGATTGAGAAACGGCAGGAGTTGTTCATTACGACTTGAAGAGAAGTCATAGTCTTTCATGTGGTCCAACGCAGTGTCTGCCGATTCCCCCTGGACCAGCATTTTGTAGCAGGCCAACACCCCGCCGGTGCGATTGACGCCTGAACCGCAGTGGATCATCGTAATCTTGCCAGCACGTTGTGCCTTGGCCAGCAGGGACACGGCCTGCACGTAGCTTTCGACGGTCCCCGTGCCATCACCTTTCATGGCTATGGCGGTGCGGTCAATATTGAGTTTGGCTGACGCAAGCTGTTCTGGGAGTTTATCTGGATCACCGGGGATGTCTGCCCCGAGTGAGATGATGGTTTGGATGTTGTGCTTCTTCAATGTGTATTCGCACATCGCCTCGCTCATCTCGCTGCTGCGATAAAGTCCGGGTTCGACCATGCCCCAGCGTTTGACGATGAATTGCTCTTCGACCGCATCCCATGCCACAGCAGCGGTGGTGATTAAAAGGATGCAAGTGATGATGATGACCAATGGTTGATGCGATTTGCCAGGTTTTTGCACGTTTTTTTTGACTTGCCATGGGGCGCGCAGACTGGTCATGAACAAACTCCCTTGCTGGTTTGGAACAAACCCCCATTGCGATTGGCACAAGGTTAGAGCAAGGGCATGAGTCTGGCGTTATGCCCGGATTACTTTTCAATGCACATCCTGTGAGTTAATGATGAGACTATGTTGGATTTTGTTTGGGGCAGCGTCAGAAAATTGGAAACATGCGCTGTGATTACGGCATATCCAGTAGTTGGCGGATCTGGTTGACGGTGGTTTGCTGTTGGTTGATGCGGTAATCCTTGGGACTTACGCCGGTGCTTTGTTTGAACCAGTTGGTGAAATGAGCAGGCTGTTTGAACGCCATGGCAAAGGCCAATTGTTTGATCGGCATCTTGGAACTGATGAGCATTGTGCAGGCAAAATTCAGCCGTTGCATCTGGGCATAGGCTTTGGGCGTCATGCCGACGTGGGAGACAAACAGGCGATTGAGTTGACTGATACTCAACCCCGCATGCTGCTCGATGTCGGTTCGACTGTAGGGGGCGTGGCAGGCCGTCTGTTCAATGTAACGCATGGTGTCATTGACGCGCTCGTCGGTGACAAATCGCATGTTCAGCGGGTAAGCCATGTCACGCATGCATTGGTGATACGCCATAACCCACTTGAGCATGGCCTGTTTGAGTTGAATGTATTGAGGCAGTGAACAGTTCTGCTTGAGCATGCCTTCTTCCATGAAAGGCAATGTCGGAGCCAGATGCAACACACGCTTACAAATCCGCGTCAACGTGTTGGCAGCTTTGTTCAGATTGGAAAATCGCATGTCATCAAACGTGATCCATCGGTCATGCTTGTAGAGCATCTGCTGATTGGGCCAACTGATGATCGAGCGGATTGAGATGATCTTCGCATCATCGGAAAAGTCGTGTTCGAGCTTGTCTGTCACCGGGAAAAACCACTGTCCCTGCTCAACGCGGATCGTCCCTGCTGTCGGACTGGTGGCCTGAACATGCCCCCGCAGAATCCGCCATGCTGCGATGGTCATGAACTCCGGGCCGACGTGATGCAGCTCCTGGGGCTTGCCTTCGTAGGCCCAAACAAGTTTGACGCGCATGCGATCCCAGTCCAGATGACGCAGCTCGACTTGTTCAGAAACAGGGCTCATGCGCAATTATTGTAATTTTTTACGCAATCTCAGCAAGCGGTTTCCCGCTTTTGTCTCTAACAATCAACCTACACTTACTTATCGATTCTAGGACTGTCAGTCTCGTTGGACACTGGTTGCGGTTTGCGATCGGCTGTGAAAGGAATCCATATGACCCGCTTTCGAGAACATGGTTTTACACTCATCGAGTTATTGGTGGTGATCTCCATCGTGGCATTGCTTATTGCGATTCTCCTGCCGGCGTTGGCAAAAGCGCGCAAGTCGGCGACGCGGGTACAGTGTCAGTCGCGACAGCATAGCCTGATGATCGCGACACTCGCCTTTGCGACCGACAACAATGATCAACTGCCTAACCGTGGTAAACCGGCCTACCCCCATGCCACCTCTGCCAACACCGGCAGCATTTATTTCATCGATGCCAATCCTTCAGACCAATACCCACTGAATGTCTGGCATCGCAATTACATGCAGGCTTCGCGCGGCGATAGTCTGTTTTGCCCCGGTGAACTGACCAATGATCCAACCCGTCGAGCCAATGCGCCCGGTTACAACAAAGATTGGATGACCTATCAATACTTCAGTGATGCCGATATTCAAAACCGGTGGGGGTGGGGACAATGGCGCACCAGTCGAAAGCTGCTTGATCCCAATGATGTCCACGCTTCACCCAAAACGCCGATCTGGAGTTGTATCACGGCCAGGTACAAGTCCACGGACTTATGGCTTGCCCATGACTCAAACAGCGGCCCGAAGACCGATGGGCAGAACTCCGCCCAATTGGATGGTTCGGTCAAGTGGGTAAATTTTGACACACTCGAATGGGTGGTTTACAGCGGTAGCCTTGAGTTTTACCGTTGGAACATGCAATGATGCGGGGATCATTGACGAATCTGAAAGACATCAGTGTGATCCGGTCAATCAAAACTCTGGGCTGCTTTGTCCAGGTCTGATTGGATATTGAAGGATTGATGCAGGCGGGTGATGTGAAAGATTTCGTTGACGGATGGCTGAACCGCTGCCAAACGCAGTTGACCGTTGGCACTGTCGAGTTTGCGGTAAATACCGATGAGTTCACCGAGGATGCTCGAGGAAAGGTGTTCGACCAAACTCATGTCAATGATCACACGCGGGTTGGATCGGCGGGCGATGATGTCATCCACAATCCCACGGAGTTTGTCCACCCAGGACTGACCCGTGAGAAATTGGCCTAACGGCTTGACCAATACGATCCCATCGTGACTTTTCTTAACCTCAACCGGACATTCGCTGGTGTTCGTATTCATGGATCAGTCTTGTCGTGCTTTTTGGAGTCTTGTAGGTAGGATTGGGACTTATTCTAACACATTCATCTCGCGATCACACCTGTAAAACAGCCTTATTTTCAGGATCACCGATCTTTGACACGCTTGGCAGGGACACCCATGTAAACACCACGCGGTTGGGTGTCTTTGGTGAGGACGGCATTGGCACCGATGACGCAGCCTTGTGCAATGCGCGTGTTGGCGAGGATCGTGGCATTGGCGCCGATCCAGATGTCCTGCTCCAAGGTGATCGGACCGATGACACCGGGGGCTTGAGCCATGGGGCAATTGACGATGTGATGATTATGGCCGACGGTGGCAAAAACGGTGTGGGCCGCGATGTTGCAGTAAGGCCCAATCTCCAGGCCGCCATGACCGTAGAGTGCAGCGTATGGCGCACAATGCGAGTGATGGCCAATGTGAATGAAGCTCTTTTCACCGCGACCGATGGAAAGGTACACCCCGGGGTAAAGCGTCACGTGATCGTCGATGATCAATTCGCCTATCCCCTGGATAAAGACATTGGGGTAGATGGTCACATGATCACCGATCCTGCCAACGCGGAGTTGTTCGTGCAGGTGAAAGCCTTGCATGATGTTGACGTAATTGCCGACACTTAAGCAGTGGGGGACATGGATGGTCACATTGGGATCAATCTGAACGTGATCACCGCATGCTTTGAGTTCTTCGCGGATGTCATTCATCGATTGATAGTGTAGAGCAATTGGTGTGATCCAGAAACCTGATTGGTATCTGGGAGATACCTGAGACACAACCCGCCCCAAGATGATCGGGCTATTTTGAGTGTTTCCAGCAATTCATTTTCACGTTTTGGTCGATAAGGGATTAGGGATTTGTGATGAGGGATGAGGGTAAAGACAAGGCGATAACTGAATAACAGCCCTCATCCCAAATTCCAAATCCCTAATCACCAATCCCTTTGATATGGTAGCTGAACATGAATTACTGGAAACGCTCGAGACGAGCCATTTTTGACTCGGTTGGCATTGTGATATGGGGACTGAGAAGCAATCAAAAACACGGGACACATTCGCATGCGTCCCGTGTCATCAATTGGCGTTGATCGGCATATAAATTCGTGAATAAATCAAATAAGAGCTGGAAAGTTTACCGCAGATAATCGCCTTCCAAAGTCACGCGGATTTTCTTCAAAGCCTTGTTCTGGATCTGACGAACGCGTTCTTTGGTGACGCCAATTAACCGTCCCACCTCCTCAAGGGTCAACGGTTCAGCATCGGGTTCTTTGTGCAGCTTCTCGCCAATGGCAAAGCGGTGTTCAATCACCTGCTTTTCAACCTTGGTCAGATCGGCTGTGTTTTTGTTGAGAATATGCAACACTTCGTTGGCACAGTCCTGTTCGTGGCCTTCGCGACAGCGTTCCATGTAGTCCGAGCGTTCCATCTTCGGATCAAAGTCGGCCGGGAACATCTGGCGGTAACGCGTGTGCTTCATGCCACTGCGCGAGAATGCTTTGAGAATCGCACGGCAGGCATAGGTCGAAAACTTAAAGCCACGGGAAACGTCGAATTTGTCCACGGCGCGAAGCAGGGCCATGTTGCCTTCACTGACCAGGTCGGCAAAGTCCATGTCCACACTGCGAGTCCGCTTGGCCATCGCCAGCACCAATGCCAGATTCGTCTTGGCGATCTTGTGACGGTAATACTCAGAGCGGTCATACCACTGAAGCATTTCGTCGGACTGTTCGTGGGAAGGATTTTCCAGATCGGCGATCTCGGCTTTGATCAGCCAGACGCGATAGCGACAATAATTAAACCGTAAGAACAAAGTCTGTTCCTGCTCCGTAGAAAGAAGCAGAGACGATGCCTGACGCAGACTCGCTGACGTCGGAATCTCCATGACGGGGCGATACCAACTGGTATCAGGTTCTTGAATCGTCGGCAATTCTTCGAAGAGCTTGGCTTCAAAGGATGATTCGTGGAAGTCCGAATGATCAATGAAGTCAAACGACTCGGAGAAAATACACCTGAGAAATGGGACTTTGATCTTGGGGACGCGATTCCACCACTGCGGGTCAGAATCTTGTAGCCCAAGTGCTTTCCCATCTTCAGGCAACTTTGCCGTACTGAGTGCAGTACTCATGTGGCCAACCTGCCTCTCAAACTGTCGGGATACCCTATCCCTGTCTCTCTCTATCTCTTCCCGCTGTTTTTGAAGACCCGATGAAAGACTTGGACCGGGTTCATTCGACTCACAGCACACACTCTCTGCCCTTAAAGTTACACTGTTTTGCGTGAAGATGTTTCGGATTGGTTAGATTTTTTTATTTTTTTTTGAGTTTTTTCGTTCCAAACCTAACATTTCATTGATCGACACAATGGGTTATCGGGTGCCACTTTTTCGGTTTATACCCTTTGTTTCAGCATATCAAATGATAGACGTGTCTTAATTAAATATTTGAAAATAATTGAATTACGAAAGGAATAATACTTTTTGGAACTTGATTTGAAACAGTGAAGCCTTTAGGATTTGACCTGAGAAATGGATGACTATGCCCAATTCGGGATAAGTCAACCAATAAGACACCTTAAGACCTTTTTTATGCACGTGAAGGAGCCACTACCATGGCCTACGAAGTCCCCAGTCTGACTTATTCGTTTGATGCACTTGAACCGCACATCGATGCCAAGACGATGGAAATCCATCATGACAAGCATCATGCTGCTTACGTTTCCAAGCTTAATGCCGCCGTTGAAGGCCTGGATGTGCCTGACTGCATCTGTTCTCTGATCAGTGATCTGAGCAAGCTTCCGGCCGATAAGCAAGGCGCTGTGCGTAACAACGGCGGTGGTCACGCCAACCACACACTGTTCTGGGAAATCCTTGCTCCGGGCGGCGCTTCGGCACCGACGGGCGATCTGGCTGCTGCCATTGCTTCGGACCTTGGTGGTTTTGATGCCTTCAAGGAAGCCTTTTCCACCGCTGCTGCCACACGCTTTGGTTCCGGTTGGGCCTGGCTGTGCGTCGGTGAAGATGGCAAGCTCTTTGTTACCTCGACTCCCAATCAGGACAGCCCCTGCATGGCAGGCGTCGTCGAAAAGGTCGGCAAGCCCATCCTCGGCCTGGACGTCTGGGAACACGCTTACTATCTGAATTATCAGAACCGTCGTCCCGACTACATCAACGCGTTCTTCAACGTGATCAACTGGGACGTGGTGGCTGCCAACTACACCAAAGCCAAGAGCTGATCATTTAAGAGTATCTGACTAAAACACCATCACCGCACGGAGCATCCCGCCTTGCTTCGTGCGGTTTTTTGATATCCAGTTTTTTGACCGCGGAGACGCAGGGGACGCAGAGATCAGACAGGCAATCATTTGATTGTATTTTGAGCCGTGATCATTCCATGTAGCAGGATGTTTGCCCATGCGTCTCAAAAAATCAATGCATCATTCTTGTATCAGTTCTTAACTCTGCGTCTTCTACGCCTCTGCGGTTGAAACTAACAACACCACGTCAATTCCCAAACACCGCAAAATACGCTATCCTTTTGCGTTTCCATGAGCACGAACGACAGCAATACATCTCGACCGGTCTTTGGACATATCCTCGTCGGCGGCGCCTTAAGCGGTGCACTGATTCGAGACATCCGATTGGCAAATGAATTGGCCCAACGCGGATTTGAGGTCCATGTCTGGTGGGTGTTGGACATCCAGAAAGAAGCACCGCTGGATCCGCGGATCAAACAGCATGTGATCTTCTCGGGCTT
This sequence comes from Phycisphaeraceae bacterium, assembly GCA_002704825.1. Lineage (GTDB taxonomy): Bacteria > Planctomycetota > Phycisphaerae > Phycisphaerales > Phycisphaeraceae > UBA7800. The sequence goes on along the minus strand of PAIY01000237.1, from coordinate 7,256 downwards.
GCGATATCTCTATCGTTTGGGTCGGCCTGTGATGGATGCGCTGGGTAAGCTGTCACAAAAACTGTACTCCGACAAAAAACGCAGCCGGTACATGCAGAAGCGCGAGAAGTCGATGGCCGCGATGATGGGCAACTTTCTGAAGCTTGTTGCTGATGGCGTTGAAACCGACCCCGGCCCGTTACGTCGTTTTATTCGTGAAGTGACAGACGCCAAAGTCACGCACCTTCTGCCGATGCTTGCAGCGGTGGCACCCTATGCTTTGAAGGCACGTGAAAGGTGTCCGCTTAAGCCCAAATGTCAGATGATCTTTCAGGGTTATGAACTCTACATCAACTATGCCCGGCTCATCGGCATTGAGCAGGATGTCTACGCCCGCATGCGCGAGTGTGCCAATCTGACCGATTGGCAGGCGGTCTGTGTCAGTGAAGATTACAAGCAGCGCGTGATGGCGGACATCGGTGTCACTGCGGATCGCCTCATTGCAATCCCACCCGGGGTGCCGGCTCAGCAGACGTTGACACGCGCACAAGCCGTCTCCGAGATGCAGCAACATCCCTGGTTCAGTGAGGATGTCCCGGTGATTACCTATCTTGGACGCCAGGATGTGGAGAAGGGGATTGACCTGTTGCTTTATGCCTGCAAGATTCTGGTTGAGCGTGGCATCAAGTTCAAGCTGTTCATCGCAGGTCCGACATTATTCGGTGAATCCAACCAGGGCATGATCGTTCAACTCATCGAAAACCTGCGCTTGACAGAACACATCATCCGCACCAAGTTCGTGCCTGATGACTTGCGTACCATCCTCTTTGCAGCAAGCACGTGCGTGGTCTACCCGTCCATTCACCGTGAACCTTTCGGCATGGTGCCTGTCGAAGCAGGGGCCTTTGGGACACCGGCGGTCGTGCCTGCTTACGGTGGGGTGGCCAAGACCATCGACATCAACGGCTACAAGTCCGGTTTGCATTTTGATGTGTGGGATTCAGGTTCACTGGCTGATCAATTGCAAAGGCTCATTGAAGACAAGCAGCTTTGGCAGCAGCTCTCCGAACAGGGCCCCAAGGTTGCTGATTATTATTCGGTACCGAATCTGGCCAACCGCATCCTGGACCTGATGCAGTTGCCCCATCAACCCAATGCATGAGACAACGCAGCATGAACCTGCTGTGAAGCATCGCTGGATTGACGAATCCGGTGTACCTATCTTCTGTAGGGCAGAACGGCATCCCAGAATGACATAATCATGTCAACGGTCCCTTCAACAGAATAATCCGGTCCCATCAGACAAACGACAACTGTAAGCGCTCCGGCAAATGCCAGAAAGAGTATGAGTTGATCACCTTGTCGCCGACGCATGGCATTACCCTTACTTTGAGTAAACATCCAAAAACCGTAATTGAAACTGCTCGGACCTTTGTCACATTGCGCTGCATCGGCGTTACAGACGGCAGACTTGATACAAATGCGATGAATTGTCTGAATTAATATTTCCCAAATACAAACACCGCAGAGACACATTTGCTGCATCTCTGCGGTGATCAATGGTTTGTGGAAATTGTGGATCGACTTAAACCGAAAGCTTGGTTTTCAGACGATTCATGGCTTCGTTGATATTTTCGCGACTATTAAAGGCACTGATTCTAAAGTAGCCTTCGCCTGAAGCACCAAAGCCACTGCCGGGGGTTCCGACGATGTTGCATTCGTTAAGCAACTTGTCGAAGAAGTCCCAACTTGCCATGCCGCCGGGTGTCTTGACCCACACGTAAGGTGCATTCTCACCGCCGAAGGTTTCGATGCCCATGCCGGTGAGTGTGTTGCGGACGATCAACGCGTTCTCCATGTAGAAACCGACGGTGGCCTTGATCTGCTTCTTGCCTTCTTCGGAGTATGCAGCAGCAGCGCCCTTTTGGATCACATAGGAAGCGCCGTTGAATTTGGTCCCGTGACGACGATTCCAAAGCTTGTGTAAGCTTACGTCATTACCTTGGCTGTCCTTGCCCATCAGACTCTTGGGGATCACCAGGAAACCGCAACGCATGCCGGTGAAGCCAGCGTTCTTGGAGAAGCTGCGCGATTCGATCGCTACATCACGAGCGCCCGGAATTTCAAAGATGGAATGCGGCACGCTGCTATCCTGAATGAACGCTTCATATGCAGCGTCATACAGAATGATCGAGCCGTTTTCCTTGGCATAGTTCACCCATGCAGTCAACGCTTCCTTGGTCATCACCGCACCAGTGGGGTTGTTCGGTGAGCAAAGGTAAATCACGTCCACTTTCTGGTCCGGCAATGCGGGGATAAAGTCATTGTCCGCAGTCATCGGCATGTAGACCAGACCTTCGTACTCACCTTTGTCATTCGCTTCGCCGGTGTTGCCGATCATCACGTTGGTATCGACGTACACGGGATAGACCGGGTCGGTGACGGCAATCTTGTTACCCTTGCCAAGGATGTCGAGAATATTACCGGTGTCGCATTTGGCACCGTCGGAGATGAAGATTTCATCCGCAGCGACGTTACAGCCACGCGGGGTATAGTCATTTTCGACGATGGCTTCACGCAGGAAGGGATAGCCTTGTTCGGGGCCGTAGCCTTTGAAGGTCTCGCGTGATGCCTGTTCGTCGATGGCTTCGTGCATCGCCTTGATAATGGCATCGGGCAGTGGTTCGGTGACATCACCGATACCGAGCTTGATGATCTTGGCTTCGGTATTGGCTGCCTGGAATTCGCCCACACGACGAGCGATCTCAGGAAACAGGTAGCCTGCCTTGAGCTTGAGGAAATTGTCATTGATTGTTGCCATGTGTGTTTACCACCTTGGTCAAAATGAGAAAGAGTTAACAAATGGAATTCACCACAGAGTCACAGAGTCGCAGAGTTTCAAGGCAGAGTTTTTATTCTCTGATTTTTTACTCTGTGTCTCTGTGACTCTGTGGTTCACGTTGGATTAACCGACCTTGCCTTCAGCCATCGCCTTGCATGCTGCCAAAGCTTCGTCGAGTTTGCTGGCGTCTTTACCGCCTGCCTGGGCTTGATCGGGACGACCACCGCCACCACCGCCGGTGATGGTGGCTGCTTCCTTGACCCAGTCACCAGCTTTGAGTCCCTTGGCAATCATGTCCTTGGGGACCGATGCGATGAAGGCGAGTTTACTGCCGTCATCCGCTGCAAGCAGGATGGCTGCGTTTTCGCCATGCTTGTTCTTGAACACGTCCATCGCGGTCCGTAGCGTCTTACCGTCAGCCCCTGGAATTTTACAGATGATCACGTTGCCAGTTGCTTCATCAGCCAACGCTTTGGCGGTTTCAACGACGTTGCCTGCCGCAGCCTTGCTGGCCTGTTTGGCGTGTTCCTTGACCTTGTTCTGTAATTGACCGAGCGTGTCGCGGATCCTGGCTTTGATCAGCAGGGGAAGCTGCTTCTCGTTGACAGCTGTGGTGATCTCCGCGATCGCGGTTGCCAACTCTTCGACGGGTTGACTCTTGAGTGCTTCTGCGCGAGCCAGCAGGGAGTCCGCCTGTGCAGTTGCCTTGTGTGCTGCAGGCCCGGTCAAACCAATGAGTCGACGGATACCCTTGGCAACGGCTTCTTCACTGATGACGACGAAGCCTTCCGCATCGCCGGTCTTTTTCATGTGTGTACCACCACAAAATTCAATGGAGTAGCCCGGCCATTGATCATTATCCGGATCACCAACGAGGTCGGAAACCTTCGGGCCGATGGAGACGACGCGGACGGTGGACGGGTACTTCTCGCCGAAGACCGCACGCAGGCCGTTGATCGACTGGCCTTGTTCCAGTGGCACATAGTCATAGTTCACCGGCATGTCCGCTGCGATATCCGCATTGACGGTCTCCTCGACCTTTTCGATTTCGTCAATGGTCACTGCACTATTCTGCGTAAAGTCAAAACGCAGCTTTTCGTCATCGACCAGTGAACCACGCTGATCCGCTTCGGCGTTGACATGCTTGCGCAACGCGCGGTTGAGCATGTGCGTGGTGGTATGATTGGACGTGATGAGCTTGCGACGTTGCTTGTCCACCGCGATTGTCACGTCCTGTTCACCGGCTTCAATCTCACCAGTTCCCAAGTGGAAATACACATCGCCGACCTTTTGGGTATCGGTGACGGTGAAAGTTTTATCACCAACGGTGATGCTGCCGGTGTCGCCGACCTGACCACCGGACTCCGCGTAGAAGGGGGTGGTGTCGGTGAGGACCGCGGTGACTTCGCCGAGGTCGAAGACCTGAACGTTGGTCTTGCCAGAGAATTCGGGTTCTTCGTAGCCGATGAACTCGGTGGCTTTGAACTTGTTCTTCTGTACCAACTCCACAAGGTGAGTCGTGACGTCAGTCTTGCTGCCACCGGCTTTGGAGATTTCCTGGTGTTGCTTCCAGCACTTTTCGAACTCTGCTTCGTCGACCTTCAGACCTTGTTCGTCTGCCATCAGGCGGGTGAGGTCCAATGGGAAACCGTAGGTGGCATAGAGTTCAAAGGCATCTTCACCGGAGATGGTTTTGTTTTCCGAGCCGGATGCGGCGCGATTGAAAAGTTCAATGCCGCGATCCAGTGTTTTACGGAAAGCGATTTCTTCTTCCTTGAGTTCGTCGATGACAGCTTGCGGATTCTTTTTGAGTTCTGGGAAGCTTTCACCGAAGTTTTCGACCACAGTGGGGACGAGTTTGTAGAAGAACGGTTCTTCGAGACCGAAAGTCTGCTTGCCGAAGCGCACTGCACGACGCAGGATGGATCGCAGGACATAGTTGCGACCATCATTGCCACAGTGTGCGCCGTCGGAGAGGGCAAATGTCAGTGTACGGATGTGGTCTGCAATGACGCGGTAAGCGATGTCGATTGCGTTTTCCAGTGTGTCCTCACCTCCGTCGTACGGCTTGGCGTTGGTGACATCCTGGATGGCTGTGAAGATTGGCGTGAACACATCGGTGTCGTAGTTACTGGTCTTGCCTTGGAGGATGCGCGTGATGCGTTCAAAGCCCATGCCGGTGTCGACATGCTTGGCTGGTAAGGATTCAAGCGAGCTATCCTGCTTGCGGTTGAACTGCATGAACACGAGGTTCCAGATTTCGATGACCTGAGGGTTGTCCGCGTTGACATGTGCAGCGCCGGAGAAGTCAGGCGTGCCGTCGTAGTGGATTTCCGAACAGGGACCACACGGACCGGTGTCACCCATTTCCCAGAAGTTGTCCTTCTTGTTGCCGGGATGGATGCGGTCTTGAGGCAGGTACTTGCCCCAGAGTGCCTTGGCTTCACTGTCGGGTTCCAGACCTTCGGATGCATCACCTTCAAAGTAGGTTGCATGCAGACGATTCGGATCCAGACCCCAGACATCCACGAGCAGTTCCCATGCCCAGGCGATGGCTTCAGCTTTGAAGTAGTCGCCGAAGGACCAGTTGCCGAGCATTTCGAAAAACGTGTGGTGGTAGGTGTCCTTGCCCACGTCGTCAAGGTCATTGTGCTTGCCCCCTGCACGGATGCACTTCTGCGTATTGGCAGCACGCGGGTAGGGCGGTTCCTCGGTACCCAGGAAATAGGGCTTGAACTGGTTCATGCCGGCGTTGGCAAAAAGCAGCGTCGGGTCGTTATGCGGGACAACCGGCGACGAAGGCACAAAGGTGTGACCGTGCTTGTCTGCGAAGAAGTCGATGAACTGCTGGCGGATTTCGTTGCTCGTTGGCATGTTGGTTTTCCGGGTTCCGGGCTTGCCGGGGTTTGGGGTACCGTGTTTTCTTTAACCGTTTTGAATCGCAAAGTATAGCGGATTTGGACGGAAAGTTCATGGGGCAGGGGGGGATGCCTGCTGGACTGCGATGCCAGCGATAAGTTTTACTTGCTTATCCATATCGGATGATGAGAATGTGAAACGGTACTGAGCAGCGACGTTGGCGAGTGACAACAGTATTGGGATATGGTGTGGCCATTGCTGATTTACAGGTTCATCTATTCAAGGAATTTGAGATGGCAAGAATGACTCCGGCATCGATATCAGAAGTGATGCAGTTTGGAATACAAGGTTATCCTGAAAGTGCGAAGATCGAATATATCGTTTCTGGCTCAATCGTATCAATTGAAAGGTTGGCGGAGTCTGCCTATCGGGTGTCTGTCAAGAATTTGGATGGAGAAACGAGTCGTGTTCGGCTGTGTGATGATATTAATGTTGCCGCCGAATTGTTTATCGTAACAGCTCATGCTGGGATTGCTTCGTTTAATCTAGGAAAAGACCAAGAACAATTTGAAAGTAAATTTCAGCATACGTGTGAAAAACGTGTGTGCGAAAGTGTTAAGGAACGTATCTTGTCTTCAGCAATTGAGTGGGAAAAACAAGGGCGGATGCTCTTGAAGGGGGCTAGTGATTTAAGAGAGAAGGCAGAACAACTGTAGGTGAGTTGCTGTTGAGAACCTTGATGAAACGTAGCAAATCAATCATTGAAAAGTATGGCCTTCAATTCTTGCTGATCTTAGCATGGCCTTTGTTTTTACATGTTGTCATCGTTTTGTCAGGTGATGGTATTTGCAATGTTTACCGAGTGAAAGACATATCTTTATTCGGGTATTTTGTTTGGTTCACAATTACATTGCCGTCAATTATTGTGTACATCATAACGGTTGTTAAGCTGAAAAAGGTCAAGAAAAGAATCGTGATCCTTAGCATGTGTGTCTGTGCTTTTGTTCCTGTTTTGTTGTTGTTTGCAGCTTGGCACATTGAAGGTCATGTGCCCTTAGCGGTTATAGGTGAAACCAATGGAAATACATTCGGACAGTTTGTATTGTTGCTGCGATTCAACTTGTATACGCACGTTCCAGTGTGCTTGGCATTCTGTATACGTGGTGGTACATAGACTAAAACTTCTCATTTTGTACTCACCACCAAATTTTCGTATTCACCCACACGCGCATGCGGCAGACGCCGGGGCCGACGCTGCCTTCGACGCCGAGGTCTTTGGAGTCGCGCCATTTGCCTGAACCGTCGATGAGCATAACGTTGGTGCCACCGTTGGCTTTGCAGTCCATGTAATAGGTGTTTCGGCCTTAGGTGTTGTTGGGGCCACTGATGTGTCCGGTGATGTCGTCGAAGCTGTCGCTGTAGCTGCGGACAATGTCGGTGACCATCTCGTCGTAAATGGCATCCTTTTCAATTTCAGTGTGAATGGACTCACGCCGGGGTGGTTGCTGGTCTTGTACCATTCGTTGGATGATTGCTTGGCAGCTTCGAAACTGCTGGAGGAGTTGTTCTTGTTTTT
>PAIY01000236.1 GCA_002704825.1 Phycisphaeraceae bacterium | reverse complement strand
GTCGGCAATGGCGTAGACAACATCATTCCCACACGCGCCTGCTCATACCCGTGATACTGCATTGGTAACAGTGGGTAGATATGGGGGTGATACTGCATCTGCGACTTGTCGAAAAACAGCAGGTCCGCTGCCATCCACGATGCTGCGAAAATGAAGGTCACCATCAACATGTCAATCAAAGTCAATTTCGAGAAGCGATACATAACAGACCCCTTTGTTGTCCTGGTTAAATGTCCGATGCTTATTTATACTTACTAGTCAGTATACATGTCAAGTCTTTTGGTTCGACTTTTTATTTCATGATCTCGAATAAAATCTGGATTAAATGCGTAATATTGGTGTCGACAAGACTTTGACCCGACATGAAAAACGGGATAGAATTTTAGACTGACTGATCTATTTGGATATTGCCTTGGCGAGTTGATTCATGTCGAACCGGACTTGGAAGACTTCCGGGAAATTCCGGGGGCTTCCGGGGGACCGGACTGACACAGTCCGGCTCGCCAAGACAGTGTGAAATCGATCATCAACCTTGCATTGCCACACACACGGAGACCAACATGCCCCCCAGCCGCCGCGAAGAACTCATCGACTCTGCCATGAAGGTGTTTTATGCACACGGGTTTCACAACACCGGTCTGGACATGGTGCTTGCTGAGAGCAACATCAGTCGCATGACGCTGTACAACCATTTCAAGTCCAAGGACGAGTTGATCGTTGCTGCATTACTGCGTCGTGATGAGTTGTTTCGTTCGAGTCTGATGGACTATGTGTCCAAGCAGCCGGCGGACCCGATCAAGCGATTGCTTGCGGTTTTTGATTGGCATGAGAAATGGTTCACCGGCAAGGATTTCAACGGCTGCATGTTCATCAACGCATCCTCCGAATTCTTTGAGCCGAGTGATCCAGTGCGTAAAGTCGCAGCAGAACACAAAAGCGCCATCCTGCGTTACATCACCGAACGCTGCGAGATGGCCAACCTCAAACGCCCCAAAGAACTTGCCAACCAGTTAATGCTGCTCATTGAAGGTGCCATTGTCATCGCCCACATTCACGGCTCCACCGGTCACGAAGGTGCCAAACCCGGCGACGCCGCCAGGACCGCCAAAGCGGCTGCGAAGAAGTTGATTGATGGGGCGAAGTGATTCTAAGTCGGTGACTTGATAACACTGCAAACATCTTAGACACACGAACGATCTTTTCACAGCTTTCGAACTTCAAATAATCAGCTTTACTTTCGTCATTCCCGCGCAGGCGGGAATCCAGTGGCATACTGTGCGCACTTGCAGGTTCCACTGGACTCCCGCCTGCGCGGGAGTGACGAATGATCATGAAACATCAATGAAAGTGTTGTGTTGATTGAGTTCTTCAATCGCCGCACGCATACTTGCGTGCACGTCATCTGAATATTTCAACGCACAATGCTTAAACACACTTACTTCTCACCCCATCGCCAGCTTGCGGGTTCGCCTTTGAGATAACAGACGATTACCAGCAGCATGCACATCAAAGCGGTGATGCCAAAGAACAACAGCAATGCGTGAACCTGCTCAAGATCAAACAGGGGTAGACACAACCATGACAGCAGTAGTACCAACAGCCATATCAATGTAAACAGCCAACCCTGCCAACTGCAGGGCAGTCCCCAACCATAGCCATGGTTCTTGGCTTTGAACCAATAGACCTTGGGCCTGTCATTGTGCGTCATTGCATTGTCCCCGGGAAAATGAGTTTGGATCACTTATGCGAGTCATTCGCATGACTGATGATTTGCTCCATGGTTGGAGGCAACGGTGTGACAAAGTAGAGTCGATTGTTTTTCACTGATACCAAACGGTGGAGCGTAATCTTGCCCATTTCACCGTGGCGACCGGTTTGGTTTTCAAAAGCAACACTGGTCTCAAAAAGTGAAGCAATATCCGAGTAATATTCGAGATTTTCAAAATCAATTCGGTCATACGATTCTTGTCGTGCAGTGTCGAAAGGATGAATTTGAATGACGCGTGTTGAATCCGTTTCGCTGAACATCCACTGGGGATGTGCCCCATCGCGTTGAATGATATATCCAACCAAATCAAAGTCTTGTTCGTGATAGACTTGCATTGTCTGCGGATCGATCAGCGCAGCAACTTTCTCACGATCTTGTTCGTTTACCGCAGTGATGTAATCGCTATAGAGTCGAAGCACCTGTGCTTGTGTTGGCGGGGATGGCGTCTTCGAACAGCCACCCATCAATGCTGTCAACAGCAACACCGATACATAAAAATTTTGAAGATTCATGATCGCCCCCGTTGAGATGTCACCGTTCAATCACCAATCCACGACACAGGGCTCGCCGGTGATTTGGCAGCTTTTTTCGGTGTATTCGTGGAGTTCGATGAGGACGCCGTTGGGGTCGGTAACCCAGGATTGCCAGCAGCCGTCGGTGCCGACTTTCTTTTCAGCCACATCGTAACCACCGTCGTGGAGGGCTTTGATGACGGCATCCATGTCGGTGACTTCCAGGGCGAAGTGCTTGATATTGCCTGCCATGTCGGTGGGGTTTTTGTTGGTGAAGACTTCGATGAAGGTGGTGTTACCGAACTGGATGTAACAGCCGATCATCTCACCTTTGCGGTCGAAGGTGAAGGCTTTTTCCAGGCCGAGAGTTTGGCAATAGAAGTTCAAAGTCTTTTCCAGATTTCGGGTGTGTACGCAGATGTGTGCCAGTTGTTTGATCATGATGAGACCTCTTGGGAAAAAACTTGGCCGGACAGTGAGATTGTACGATGAAATGTCGAATTCGTCATTCGAGAATGGGGAAGACGCAATGATATTCATGACATCGGTAAACTGCTGACGCCGTTTCAGCGACACGCCCCCGGAAGTGTCGCAGCGCGGATGTTTCCAAGAATGAATCTTCACACGCCGTCACTCCCGCCTGCGGACATGATGCCCGTTGTTTTGAAAATTGAAAGTTGTGTCGAGTATGCTCGACACTCTAATCATCACACGCCATACAAACGCTTGTGAAATGGCGAGCATTGTGGATCAAACGCGGTATGTAACGAGGCAACCCGTGCCCCGGGAGGGACACGGCTTTGGGCGCTTACGTCGATGTGTTCGATGCGGTTTACTCGGGTTTGCCCCACCAGGCCAGGGCGGCGTCCCATGTGGTGTTGAGTGAGTCTTTGCGGCCGACCTGGATTTCGTATTGGCCGGCTTCGAGTTGGGGGACATGGATGAGTTCGACGTTATCGACTTTGCTGTGACTGGAGGCGACATGGCCTTTTTCCAGACTCACGAGCTTGATGTCGAGGTCTGCAAGGTATGGCGTGTCGATCCAGATGGTCTTGCGGGTGATGCCATCGGAGAGTTGGCGACCGTCGATGCGGCGATGCCAGACAAGTGCGAGGGTGGCATCGGTGAGGGGCTGTTTGACGTCCCAATACCAACTGTGCATCTGGCGGGGTGTGATTTGAAAGTAACTCCAGCCGGTATCCTTCTGGATCATGCCGGGCGGGGTGGCAGGCTGAATGAGAATGTCATAGCTGTGATCGACATTGACAACGCCGGCACCCAGATGGACATCCAGCGGGTGATCGGGGTAATGCTTCCAGTGCTCGGATTTGCGGGCCCCTGCCATGAGCGCCGCTTTGATCACCTGCGGCTTGCGTGCCCATTGGGCTTGGGGGTGAGCCTTGGCAATCTGGACCATGTATGCTGCTGCAGCGGTGACGACGGGCGTGCAGAAGCTGGTGAGTGCGCCGGGAGCAACAAGGTCGGGTTTACCACGTCCCTTGCCTTCGACCAGTGTGCGACCGCCGGAAGATTGCCCATTATCACGTCCGACGGCGATGCCGTTGTAGCTGCTTGCAAGCAGGGGTGGGACGGGATTTTGCTTACCGTTGTTCACACCGATGATGGCAAGGGTGTCTGTGGTGTCGATGAGGTAGTCCAGTCGACGGAGTGCTTTGGAAGTGAAGGGTGAATCGTCGCCTGCGATCCAGCTATGGTTGAGGATGTCCGAGCCGTCAGCTTTGGGCGGTTGGTTGGTGCCGGTGAAGAGGCAGCCTTCTTTGAGCCAAGTTCCGGCGAAGTAGCAGTTGACCTGTCGGATACCGGGAGCGAGTCCCTTTGGGCCGTAGATGACTTTGGCGGTGGCCTGGGCGTGACCACTGATCTCGGAGATGCCGCTGCGGTAGGTGAATTTCACGCCATCGAACAGTGGATCACGGACATGGGGCGCGTAGGCTTTGGGTTTGCCGCCCTCGACATGTCCGACGACGACACCAAAGCCGGTGGGCATGTCGATGGGGCCGAGGCGTTGCTTTAACGCGTGAATACCGATGATGGTGCTTGGGGCATCGGGGTTGGGTTGAGCGTGGGTTGTGGATGCGAAAGTCAGCGTGAGGGTGATGATCGTGATCAACAGTGTGAATCGCGCACGCGGTCCGGAGGACTGAAGTCCCCGGGCTTTAGTTGGAACGTTGTTGGCTTTTGTTAACTTCATGGGCAAGTTTTGGACATTCACTTCCGGGGCTTCCGGGGGGGGGCTTCCGGGGCTTCAAGATCGTCCTGTCAATCGTTGATAGAGTTCAAGTGTCGCAGCAACCTGCTGATCAAAACGCAGGCTCTCTCGTACATGGTCGGCAGCCTGCTCACCCATCTTGATCAAACGCTGTCGATCTGCCAGAAAACTCAGAGATTCTTCGATGAAGGTGTCATGATCCACGGGAACGCTAACGCCGGTGACGCCTTGGACGATCTGCTCGTGATAGCCGGCGGTCTGGGTCCGCAGGACAGGCAGGCCACAACTCATGGCTTCGCAACATGACAGGCTGAACCCTTCGGCGGCGGAGGGTAAGAGCAGTGCATCAATCGCGTGATAAAGCATCAGTGGATCACGGTAGCTGAGAATGCGCAGGTGATCAAAGAGCTGGTTTTTATAGAGTGCATCACGGAGCTTGCCGGTGTCCGGGCCGTCACCTGCCATGAGGATCATCACCTCGGGCAGTCGCTTGCGACATTCGATAGCCAGGTCGATGAGCCACATGTGATTCTTGGGCACATCAAAGCGGCCGATGTATCCGCCGATCGTTCGATCCGGTGGCAGGACGAGATGGGTCCGGGCTTCGGACTGCTTGGACGGTGTTGCAGGCAGGAATCGCTGGGTGTCCACGCCATGGGGGACGATGGTGATCTGCTGGGCAGGCAGGTGTGCGACGTCCATAAGCCATTCTTTTGCCAACTTGGAGGGTGCATGGGTGTGATCGCCAAAATCACTGAGCCATCGCCAGGGCAGGTTCATGGGGATGTCGGTCAGATGCAGGGTAAAGAGCATGGGGATATCCCACTGCCGAGCGAGTTGGCGACCGACCATGGCGGACTTGCGGTAATGGGCGCAGATTAAATCATAGTGTTCATTTTCCAGGAGTCTGCCGAGGTTTCGCCCGGTGCGTCGGAGGGTGAGCAGGTCCCCTGCCATGGGCGCTTCGATCCATTTGAGATTGGCCTGGAGGAACGCTTCATGCCAGGCGCCTTGTTGCCCTGCGATGGCGACTTCATGGCCGTTCTGCTGGGTTGCGCGACAGATGTCCAGCAAGTAACGGCTGACGCCACCCAGGTCCGACCCGGCTGTGAGATGGAGAATGCGAAGCGAAGATTGCGATTGGGACATAAGCGATAACCTGAACCAAACGGATACAGTCGCAAGCGACCGGTAGACCGTGCAGGGCAAAGTTGGAACCTGTCGGGTGGCAGGGATGACAGGTCACGTTTGTCACATGGCGTCAGTTGGACAAAGGATCGCTGCGCCGATGCGGTGCGTTTATATTTTGATCCGTCAGATGATTTCACCGTGAAACGTCACCGCGATGATGCATCTGAGGGCGTATGCTTTTGCTAAACCCAAACGCAAGTTCAGGAGGGTTACTGTGCTGTCGCGCCCGCCTTGACGGGAATGAGTCGGAGTTGTGCCTGAATCACCTGAGCGCCGTCACCGATGGTAAAGGCACCCTGCCAGTTACCGTTTTCCTGAAGCGTGAGTTTGACGGGCATGGTGACACTCTTAAGCGGGATCTGCGCCAGGTCTTCGCTGGGGAAGTTGGCCAACTCGGCGGGTTTGCCGATGGTGATCGAATGGTATTCCTCACCGATGGCCGGCTCGAGTTGATCGTGTGTCAGGCTCAGGGTCCGGGTCGTTTCGTCGATACGGAACTGCACAACACCGACGGGAATCTCACGCATGGGGATGTTGAGCTGCCCGCCGTAGTCATCGCCTTCAGCAACGAACAATGCCATGCGGTAATGACCTTCATAACGCTTGAGTTGGCTGGCAAAGAGCCCCTTCTTGGTCTCACTCCATGCCTGGGCGACGGATGCTTCGGTCTGGTCAGGCAGCAGGCGGACTTTCTCGCGGAAAGCCAACGCATCACGGTCACGACCCCCAATGGCGGAGATCATCACGGCTGCGGCACCCTTGGCCAGCGCTTCGTCATTGGAAGCGACCAGTTCAAGAAGCTGACCTTCACTTTCAAACTGGTTGATCCATGCAGAAGTCGAAGGGATTTCCCCCTTGGCCACCTCATTACCAAACCAGCGTGCAACGGGGTTATTGGCTTCGCGGCGACGCAGCACGTTGACCACCAATGGCGGTGACACGTTGGCACCCAGGTCATAAACGAACATCGCAAAACCCTGGCGATCACCGGGAGACATGTCGAGCATGACGTTACCCAGAGGCGCCTTGCAACCAATCAACGCACGCACCGAAGCCACCTGGACCTGGGTCGAACCGCGGAGCACGATCTGCAATAGACATTCTGCAACACGCATCTTGTTGGGCTGACGTTCCAGGAACGTCACAATGCCCGGGGGCGTGGTGAGCATGTCCAAGGCGGTGTTGGTGAGAATCTGGTAACGGTCCGAATTCTTGTCCGGCTGCGGGGCATCTTCTGCCAATGGCGTGATGGTAAAGCGCGGCAAGGACCGCCATGCGAGATTGCGGATATCACTGTTGCCATGCTGAAGCGCCCGGTAAATACCGTCATAAGGCGTAAGAATCGGGATCGGGAAACGCATGCGTGCCTTACGCAACGTCGATTTTGCCGATTGCGTGGGTTGCCCAAAGAGCTTGTTGACCGCCCAGTTGAACATCGGCCCAAGGTCACGGGCGCCAGTGTCAGCTTCGGCGATCACCGTCAACGTCTTGATGAGCAGTGACGGGTTGGCCGAGCCCAGGAAATGTTCATTGAGCCAACCGGCAGCCAACGGTTCGGCACCGGCGTTCTCGACAATGTAAACCAACGCATCATTCAAACGCGATTCGGGTAACGACTGAAAACGAATCGCCTGGATGAAGGTCCTGCGCATGTTCACGTCTTCACGCGTGGCTTCAAACAACGGGCGGAGTAACGTCGCAGGGGCTGCACCGTCTTCATTGGCAAGCATCGCGTTAATCGTCTCAGCCGTCGAAGCGGCCTGGGCAGGGTTGGATTTAAGGCCGGTGAGCATGGAGGTCAAAGCCTGCGTCTTGGCCTTGGCATCACCGGCGACATTCACCACCACCAGCTTGGCCAACTCAAGGGTGACACTCGTGGGCGGAATGGTCTGGCGCAACTCGGCCATGACGTAATCACGGGCCATCTTGTCCTTGCTTTCCAGAATCGCCTTGAGCAGGAAAAACTGCGTGTCACCGAGATTGGCATAACCCACCATGTCGGTCATGCTCACCACCAGTGAGGCAAGCTGCAGATCATAGGGATGACGCTTTTCGATGAGTTTGGCGAGCATGATGATCGCGTCAGCATGTTCAATATCCAAACGCATCACACCATTGACATCTGCCTGGGCGTTGGCCTGCTTGCCGGAAATCTCACGCAGTTGCGTCAGTACTTCGGTCTTGATTTCCCAAGGTAACGGTTTGGGACCCGACAAGCTCAATTCATCGAGCGTCTGATCCACTTCAAACACGGCCCAGATGCGCGTAGGCTTATCGATCTCGATGTCCTTGGGCAGTGCACGGGCACTCTTGCCCAATTCACGATACGCTGCGGACTCCTGACGGTACTGGTTGTAGGTTGCCTGGAAGGCCAACTGCGCTTCACGGCTACGGTCGGTGGGACGCTCGGGTACCTCTGGCCGCATGTCCTGGTATTGGCGGATACCAATTTTGAGTTTGTAGAGACTGTTGCCGTCCGCGTAATCCGACACTTCGCAGTACTGGTTATTAACAACGGTGGCGGCGGCATACTGCACTTTACCGTTGGGCAGCAGGACAAACTTCTTGGTGATCACCGGCGGTGCCGTGGTCAGGTCCGGTCCACGTGCATCGCGACGATTGCCTGCATCAAATTGACGTTGGTCGGCCTTGGCCTGTTCGAGCAATGCCGCAGCTTCGCCAAAATCATCCAGTCGGTAACAGATAAACCGACCCCGCGCCACTTTGAGATACGAATTGGAGATTTCAACGGGTTTGTCGCCCGGTTCAAGCAGAATCGGGATCTGCAGCAGGGTCTTGCCAAACGAAGCATTGGCCGAGGTGGTCCAGACCGGTCCTTCGATTTTGTCCACGAACAACACATCACTGGTGAGCATGGTGTAGGTGTCGATGGCAAACTCAACGCCTGCTGCTTCGGGGTCTGCTGCTAACTGTGCTGGATCAACAGGTTGTGCCCGGATCACCGAACTGATCAGAAACAGACTCAGCCCAAAGGTCACTTGTTGAATCATCCACAACGATTTGCATTTCGTTTTGAACATGCATTCCCACCTGATTGGCTTAAGGATTCACAAAACATGCGGGCGGGGAACAATTAAGATCGTCCAAACACGACAGTCATCTCAACCGATATCCTCCCCAATAATTATAGATGGTAACCGCCACGGACGTTGCATTCCACCGCAACCGGTGTCTGAATTAGTGCAAATCGTGCTCCATGCGCTCATTTGGGGGTTATCCAGACGTTACAAACGTCCGATTTGACCCCGTAAACGGCCTTTGAGGCAGGTTCTGATAAAGATGGGATCAAGATCGGCCGATCCCATAACGTATGTGAACCTGCATCCATTGGCAGGCTTAGACACACTCAAGACGCTAGAGACAGGACGAAGCATGTCCGAAATCGCCATCCAAGCAGGCCCAAACAGCCGTTCGTCACGCGTTGACGACTGGGGCTATCTCAAGCGATCGCCCTACGCGCCGCTGGCGTTCCTCATGCCAACCCTGCTGTCAGGACTCAGTTGGTTTGCAGGCGGGCAGGCGTGGCTGACCGACATTGCCTTCTGTTTCCTCACCGCCATCTGCGTGGTTTACCTGATCCTCGAACTCTACAGCTTCCCCAAGCGCTTTGGCATTGCGGGTGTGATTCTCTATGCCGGTGTGATCATCTGGTTTTCCCATGACTATTTCAGTCACTGGATCGGCCACGGTGTGGACATCTCCATTGATGCCTTTGAACCCATCGTCATCGCCAAGGCAACCTTCTGTCACAGTCTCTTTATCATGGCCATGTGCCTGGGACTGTATCTGCCGTTTTACAAGACGGCGGTGAAAATCGTCCATATCGTGCCCGAACCCAACACCCGTGTGTTCTACGTCTGGATGCTCGGCGGTTTGTTCGTGATGGGTCTGCTCCCCTACCTGCTATTCACCCGTGAATCGTTCCTGGTTTCCATCTGGCGTGACATGGTGGCCATGCGTTCAGGCGGTACCAAGTGGACCGTCGGCCGAACCGGCAACATCAACTTCAACTTCGGTGCCTACGTCTCACTGCTGGTGCAGATGGGACAGATCGGCGGACAGTTGGCGGTGTTCTACGCCCTGCTGATCGCGCGCAATCCGTTAAGCAAAATCATGGCCTGGGGTATCTGGGCTTTCTGGATGGCCATGGCGTTTGGTAGCGGTACCCGCGGTGAAGTGCTCTTCATGGGTTTACCTGCCATCGGCTTGCTGTACCTGAAATATCAGTCCATCGCGGCCAGTTGGATGCAGCGATTCAGTGCGCGTGCTTACATCTACGCTGCCATGTTCATGTTGATCACCCTCTTCCTCGTGCAGTTCCAGGGTTACTTCCGTAACACCGGTTTCCAAACCGAGAAGGTCGGCGATGTGAAAGTTTTCCAACTCAAGGGTAACACCATGTTCTCCGAAGGTCTGCTCGGTTACATGCTCGTGCCCCAACAGATGGACTTCTACTACAACAACCGACCCGGTGAAATGCTCGTTCGCCCCATCCCCCAAACCGTCTACTGGTTTGCGGTCGGCCCGATCCCACGTGCGTTGTGGAACGGCAAGCCCATCGACCCGGTCTGGAGTTGGTACAACTATCAATACACCGGCACCGATGCCACCGTCCGCGGAACCACCGTTGCCCAGGGACTCGTCGGCTACTGGTACTTCCGATACGGACTCAGCGGCATCATCCAGGGCGGACTGCTGCTGGGATGGCTCATGCTCGTCTCCGAAAAAGCACTCCAACGTTGTGCAGGCTCACCCATGCACCTGATGTTCAGCCTCGCGCTGGCAACATGGCTGTTCCGCTGTTTCCGTGGCGTGAACTTCAACGACTTTTACCCGATCCTCATCGGGGGCGTGATGCTCTACTTCGTCATCAGCTTTATCAACCTGGCGACCGCACCACCGGCAACCGCCCAGCCGCAACTGCGAACCCAGTAACACCGCCCAACCGATTCTCACGCGTCAAGCAACACGCACCAACAACCTCAACGTGAACTTCGGCAAATGACCCACTCCCCGCACAAAGACCGATCCCGCCTCAAGGTCGCCATGATGCAGGATGGCTCGCGACGTGCCTACGCCTTGCCCATCGCATTGCACAAGGCCGGCGCTTTGCAGGTCATGTACACCGACTGGTATGACCGCCCCGGTTCACTGGACAACCTGCTTGCAACCTTGGTTTCGCCGTTCATGTCGCATGCCGTGAGTAAACTCCGAACGCGCAAGTCAGACGACCTTGTCGGCGCGCCGATCTGTTCCTGGCCGATCACCACATTGCGCAACCGACGACTCAGCAAAATCTATGACTCCGAAGCCGAGTTCTTTTTGGAAGTCGCCCAACGCGATCGCGCGCTGATCAACAAGCACAACTTCCACAACGCAAACATGCTCCTGGGATGCATCCGAAATTTACATCCGGGTCTGATTGCAGACGCCCATGACAAAGGCATCATCACCGTCGGTGATCAAATCATCGCACCCGCTGCCGAGGAGATCGAACAAGCCAAACGCCAAACCCAGCGTTGGCCGGATTGGCAGCCGGATGTCATTGAAAAAAACGTCCGCGCGTTCGTGGACTTTGAAGAACAATCCTGGGCGAATCTCGATCACATTCTGAGTATGTCCGAGTACGTCAAGCAGTCACTGATTAAACACGGTGTCGATGAAAGTCGCATCACGCTGCTGCCATACCCCATGGATATGTCAGCCTACAATCCGCCGGATCGCGCAACGCGTCCCATGGATCGTCCCATTCGCGTGGGCTTTGTCGGCGCGATCAATCTCCGCAAAGGCGCGCCGGAGTTTCTTGAAACGGCCAAACGATTCGACAAACGTCAGGCCGAGTTCGTCATGGTCGGTGCCAATCATCTCAACCCCGATAAACTCGCAGCATATCAAGACCACGTGACCTTCACCGGCAAGTTGCCGTTGACCAAAGTCCGCGAAAAACTCGGGGAATTCGACATTTTCTTCTTCCCCACCACATGCGAAGGCTCGGCTGGCAGTGTCCTTGAAGCCATGGCCATGGGCCTGCCCATCGTCACCACGCTCAATGCCGGCTCACAGGTTCGGGATGGCAAAGAGGGACTGATTGTTTCCTGTGGCGACATGGATGGTTATCATGAAGCCATCAACAAACTCATTGCAGAACCCAACACGCGATTGGCAATGGGCAATGCCGCACGCAAGCGAGCAATGACGTTTGACATGACCTGGTATCAGGACGCACTGGTCAGTACTTTGGAGGCATTCCTGCACGCATGAAATTGTTGTTTATCAACCAGTACTACTGGCCGGATATGGCTGCGACTTCACAGATGATGACCGATCTGTGCCCGAGACTGGTGCGTGCTGGACATGAAGTGCATGTGCTCTGCTCACTGGGGCAATACGATGACGGTACAGGCACCCCCGGAAGCCCCACCCCCAAATACGAACTCAAAGACGGTGTGCATATTCATCGCGTCAAGGCCACCGGCTTCGGTAAGAAAAGCATGTTCGGCCGCGTGATTGATTACCTGAGTTTTCACCTGATCGTCGGACTGCATACGCTGCTCACCGGTTGGAAGTATGGCGCGATCATCACACTCACCACGCCACCACTCATCGGACTCTATGCCACCTTCGTCAAATGGCTCACCGGCACCAAGCATGTCTGTTGGGTGATGGACCTGCACCCGGATTGTGAATTTGAATTGGGTGTCTTTAAACGCGATGCGATTCTGCCACGCTTTTTCGACTTCCTCAACGGCTTGCATTTCCGACATGCTGACCGCTGTGTCGTACTCGGTTCCTGCATGGCGGATCGTTTGCGAAACAAAAAAGTCAAAGATTGTCGCCTGATCCAAATCCCGGTCTGGGGACATGAACTTGATGAAGCCGACCCCGCGCCCCTGCGCGAAGAACTGGGTTTAACGGGTAAAACCGTCATCATGTACTCAGGCAATGCAGGCTTGATCCACACGTTCGATGCACTCTGTGATGCAGCCTTGCAGTTGCGCGACAATGACCAATATGTCTTCCTGTTCGTCGGCGGTGGCAAACGCATTGACCAGATCAAAGCCTTCGCTCAAGAACATGAACTTGCCAACATCATCGTGCGCGGCTACTTCCCACGCGAGCAGTTGGCCCAATCCCTTCGCCTGGCGGACGCCCATCTGATCACGCTCCGGGATGGCATGGAAGGGGTCGCGGTCCCCTGCAAACTCTATGGCATCATGGCAGCCTCCAAACCCTGCATCTTCATCGGACCGCAAAACTGCGAAACCGCCCAGACCATCAGTCAGTACGACGCAGGCGACATCATCAAAACCGATGATGTCACCAAACTGATTCAAACGATCGAAAGTTTAGGACAGGACACCGAACGTTGGGAACAACGCGGCCAAAACGCCTACAAGGGCTATCACGCGGAGTTCAACGCCGACCACTGTGCGCATCTGTGGTTTAACGTGATCTACGAAATCGATCCCAATCTCAGCAGGCATTGAACCATCTTTAGCCGTGTTGCTTGCGACACGTGTCGACTCTTAGAGCATTAGCAACCATTAATCGCCACCCTCCGTCACTCCCGCGCCCCCGGAAGTTGGGAGTCCAGTGGGACCTGCAAGTGTGCACAGAATGCCACTGGATTCCCGCCTGCGCGGGAATGACGAATGTATAGACGATATGGCGATGAATGATTAAAAAATGCACAAAATCATCAATCAATCCTGAATATCAAGCGCGCTCTCAGACTTGGCCAATGGTTCAAAGATCTCAAGCAAACGCACTTCGCCCATCATCACCTGATCCATCTCCACCGGCAGACCGTTATCCAGGGCATAGCGATAGGTCATTTTTGCTGAACCGTTGCCATAGACTTCGCTGAACTGTTTACCCGCCAGCGAGATTCGACTGCTGAAGATCAAAGCGACAATCCCCAAACCGACCACGCCAACCATGTACGCAGTGGTTGCAAAACGCAACCTGGCAAAGCGCAACTGTACTTGCGCCAAAGCAACCCACATCAACAGCGCGATCACCGGCAACATGGGTATCCAGAATCGCGCATCATAGTACGGCCAACAAAGCATCATGCAGCTGTAACTCAACATATACCACGACACCGGACGCAGCATGGGATGACACAGTAAAACGAAAAAGCCACAAATCAAAAGCAACCACATCAACACACCCGCAGCATAAAACACAGGCAACAATCCCGGCAGTCTGGTCCAGGGGACGTTACAGAAAATCTCTCCCATCTCAATCAAACGAAACTTGAAATTGTGCAGCATGTGCAGCAGTAAACCATGGCGTTGAACGGAGACGATAAAATTCTGAAAGTAACTGCTCGATTCCATGAATTGCGACTTGAACCACTGAGATTGAATCAGCAGGTTCAGCGGGTAATACACAGCGACCGCCAGAACGATCAAGCCAACGATCAGCTTGCTGCGATGTCGCAAGAAGAGGTTGATCAACCGGTCATGCTCCGGGTGAATCAATAGGCACATGCCAAGCACGGGAAACAATGCCACCCCCGTTGTGCGACACATCAACGCGACACTGGACATCACCAGGGCTGCCACATACCAACCCCACTTGCATCGACCTTTGCTCCGACAAAACAGGCACATCCAATGCACCGCCAGAATCGACATGCCCAAAAAAACGGTATCCGTCAGGGGGATGGTGACATGCTTGACCAACACCCAGGAACTGAGCACAAACACAAGGACCACCCATCGCCACAGGCGACTGAGCGCCTCAGAGGTCCATTGGAAAAGCACGAGAAGTCCAACCGCCAGACTCAGCAGATTCAATGCAACAAGCGTATGCGAGTTGGCCATGCCCAGATGAAGCATCGTTTTAATCAGCCAGGGGTAGGCCGGTGGGAATTGATCAGGTTGTCCATCGACGAGATAGCCTTGGCCTTGATAAGCGGAGACCGACATGGACAGCAGGCGATAGGAATCGGTATTGATCCGCAACGGTGAAGCCAACTGAACGAGATAGGCCATCGCAAGGATCGCGACCATGGCGATGAGAAACCATTGCATAGGTCGATTGACTTTGACTGGCATGTCTGTGTTATGCCCCATCGATGCTTTCCCCGATTCAAGCGGACGATACCATGCATTTTATCGGGCATTTACGTGTTGGACATGAATGTGCCAATGTGATTGTCGTCATCGCAGGTGATAAAGTCCCCACCTGCCATGATGTCGGGCATCAGATCACACGAATCAGCGGGTGTTCAAGCCAGTGACGGACATAGCGTGTGAACAAGGCAGGATCGATGGGTTTACACATGTAGTCATCACAGCCGGCATCCAGACACTTCTGGCGATCACCTTGCAATGCATGCGCGGTCAGCGCGACGATGGGATACTGATAGCCTTGCAGACGCAACTGGCGCGTAGCCGTGTAACCGTCCAACACTGGCATCTGCATATCCATGATCACCAGGTCGTAGGGCTGATCGTTGAGATGTGAACGCATGGCATGATCCATGGCAGCCTGCCCGTTGTCCGCGACATCCACCTGGATGTTGATCTGCTCAAGGAGTGTTCGAATCAACTTCTGGATTTCCGGGGTGTCCTCTGCAACAAGAACACGTTTGCGATGCCTGTTGACAGGGAAGTGTGGCACATGGGAAGGTTGGGGCGTGATCGATTGCGATGCTTTGTTTGGAAGCGGCTCGGAAGGACAAGGCAACTGCACCATCACGGTTGTGCCGATGCTCGGTTGACTGGTGATCGACAGTTTACCGCCCATGTATTCGATGAGTCGTTTGCACAACGCCAGGCCAGTCCCGGTCCCCCCATGTTGGCGGGTGATTGATTCATCCCCCATTTTAAAGAGTGTTCCAGCCTGTCTGATCTGCTGTGAAGACATACCAATCCCGGTGTCTTTGATTTCAAAGACGAAGTACTTGCCATCCTTGCTCTTGTCACTGCGTAATTGGACACGCCCCTGTTCGGTGAACTTGATGGCATTATCAATCAGGTGATGGAAGACGGAGTGAAGTCGCTGCCAATCTGCGGTGACCTGGCATGGGCAATCGGCTTCGTTGGAGACGATCAGTTCCAGTTGCTTACCTTCAGCGATCGGTCTGAATTGTTCGAGCAACTCATCAAATAAATCCGTGACATTGATCAGGCTCATATCCAATTTAAACTGATTGCATTCAATCTCGGTGAGTTGCAGCAGATCGTCGACAATTTTCAACAGATGCTGTCCACTGCGCGTGATCGCGTCGATGGATTCTTCCTGGAAAGCATCCTCTTCAAGCAGTTCGGCGAAGCCCAGAATCGCGGTCAAAGGTGTTCGCAATTCATGGCTCATGTTCATCAGGAAACGCGTCTTGGCCTGATTGAGTTCATCCGCAGTGGCCTTGGCATCAATGAGTTTTTTCTCGTTGGTTTCCAACTGTTGAGCCATTTGATTGAAGGTGATGGCCAGCTGCCCCAACTCGTTATCGGGGAAATCTTCGCTCAGACGACAGGCGAGATTGCCATCACGCAATTGCCTGGCAGCCCTTTTAAGTGATCGGATGGGACCGACAATCCGATGCGGGATGATGATCAATGCGAACAGGCAAAGAATGATGATCACAGCCATGACAGCACTGATGAGCTTTTCAATCCCGGCAGTCTGTTCAAGCAGATTCTGCTGGGAAATTCGTGCCATGGCAAACTCATGATCGAACACCGAAAAACTGTTGATGATGATGCTGCGGATCGTGTTCTTGCTGGGGGTCAGGGCCATGTTCGCCTGATCCGGCGTGGTGATCCGACCTTCACGAATGTCAGTCACGATATTGAGCATCTCGTACTGATAGGCTGTCACATTGGCCAACCATTTTTCAGCAATCAGAACCTGTTGGGAATCATGGACACTCTGACGGTAGGTGTCAATACTGTTAGTCAAGGCATCCACCGCAACGGACCAACGGACGAAATAGGCTTCGAACCGATCGTGATGGGCAACGTTGAGAAACATGTCTTTTTCGTAACGTCGACACTGCAACGTCTGCACGGAGATGTGTGCCGTTGGGCGTGTGAGTTGTTCATGTTGAACAATCTGGCGGTCGATCGATTCCTGTATATGCGTCAGAGACACATAACAGACACCCCCCAGTGTCAGACAGATGGTCAACACAAGCAACATGGCCAGGCGAACCTGCCAGGTCACACTGGTATTGGATAGTTTATGAAAGACTTTCAATGCCAAATCATCCAATCCTTCCAGAATCCACTGAGTTCTCATCGACCTGATCGGGACAGCGCATAAGTGAATGACTTGTCTGGATAGGCGAAAAACTCCCGTAAAAATACCTGTATTTGAAGATGCGTCCCAATAACCGGGACAAAGACCGGATAACAGCCTTTACATTCTCAAAACAGTGTCTAAATTAACCGCATGGGGATTGCTTTCTCACCCGCCAATAGAAGCGATCATCAGACACCCTTTCTTTTTTCAATTGGCACGCATGACAATCAAGGAGACGTTTTAATGACCCAATCCAACACGGGTAGTTCCGCAATCGCTCCGCCCGCCGACTTTGCAGCCAATGCGTACGTGGGCAGCCAGGCTCAGTATCAGCAGATGTACGATCAATCCATCGCTGACCCGGATAAATTCTGGGGAGAAGTGGCTTCGCAATTCCACTGGGACAGAAAATGGTCCCGCGTTCGCGACTACGACTGGACGGACAAGATCACCACGCAATGGTTCACCGATGGACAGACCAACATCTGTCACAACTGCCTGGATCGACACCTTGAATCGCGTGGCGATCAGGTGGCTGTTCTGTGGGAAGGCAACGAACCGGGTGAAGATGCCAAACTCACCTACAAACAGTTACACGAGGAAGTCTGCAAGTTCGCCAACGTGCTCAAGACACTGGGCGTGACCAAGGGCGATCGCGTGTGTCTGTACATGCAGATGATCCCGCAGGCCGCGGTGGCGATGCTCGCCTGTGCACGCATTGGTGCGATTCACTCGGTGGTGTTTGGTGCGTTCAGCTCTGACTCATTGCGCGATCGCGTTAACGATTCGCTGTGTAAGGTGATCATCACCCAGGACACCGCGCTGCGGGGAGCAAAAAATGACATCCCCATGAAAGCCAATGCCGACAAGGCCGCAGGACAGTGCCCCAGTATCGAACACATCATCACCGTCAAGCGCACCGGCAACGAAGTCAACATGACCTCCGGCCGAGACGTCTGGTATCACGAAGCGATGGAGTCGGCATCAACGGACTGCCCCGTCGAATGGCTCGATGCCGAAGACCCGCTGTTCATCCTCTACACCTCCGGTTCCACCGGCAAGCCCAAGGGTGTGCTGCACACCACCGGCGGATACATGGTCTGGACCGCCACCACGTTCAAATACACCTTCGACTATCACGACGGAGACATCTGGTGGTGCACCGCGGACGTGGGTTGGATCACCGGTCACAGCTACATCGTCTACGGCCCGATGCTCAATGGCGCAACGCAGGTGATGTTCGAAGGCGTGCCGACGTATCCTGATGCCGGTCGATTCTGGGCCGTCTGTGAAAAGTACAAGGTCAATCAGTTCTACACCGCCCCCACCGCCATCCGCGCCTTGATCAAATCGGGTGATGAATTCGTCACCAAACACGATCTTTCCAGTCTCAAAACGCTGGGAACCGTCGGCGAACCGATCAACCCTGACGTATGGATGTGGTACTACAACGTCGTCGGTGGCGGACGTTGCCCGATCGTCGACACGTGGTGGCAAACCGAAACGGGTGGTCACATGATCACCGCTTTGCCGGGTGCGATCACACTCAAACCCGGCTCGGCGTCCCGACCCTTCTTCGGTGTCGAACCGGTTGTCGTTGATGACAAAGGCAACGAAGTACCCGATGGCGAATCGGGCAAGCTGTGTATCAAAAAACCCTGGCCGGGTATCATGCGCACGACCTGGGGGGATCACAACCGCTTCGTCAATACGTACTTCTCAACCTACCCGGGCATGTACTTCACCGGTGATGGCGCACGCAAGGACCTTGACGGTGACTACTGGTTATTGGGGCGCGTGGATGACGTGATCAACATCTCCGGTCATCGCCTGGGGACTGCGGAAGTCGAGTCGGCGTTGGTGGCACATCCTGCCGTCGCCGAAGCCGCCGTCGTCGGTTGCCCGCATGAGATCAAGGGTCAGGGCATTCATGCCTACGTCACCCTCAAGTCCGGCGTGGAAGGCAATGATGAACTCAAAGCCGAGTTGGTCAAAACTGTCCGCGACATTATCGGCCCGATTGCCACCCCCGATGTCATCCAGTGGGCACCGTCCCTGCCCAAGACACGGTCGGGCAAAATCATGCGTCGCATCCTGCGCAAGATCGCTGAAGGTGAAAGCGACAAGGTTGGTGATATCTCCACATTGGCTGATCCATCGGTGGTTGCAGACCTCATCGACAACAAGCCCGAATAACCAATCAACAATCCAACGAACTCATTCAACCACGCTTGCGATATGCAGGCGTGGTTTTTTTCTAATTGGCCTGCGATTATCGGCTGTCATTTTGAAATCCTGAGTAGGAACATGATGCACGTCGTTTTCCAAGTGTTTGCATGGCACGTGATGATTGATGATTTAAGGTTCGAACTTACTCGACACAACGCTCAACTTTAAAACCGACATGCGTCATGTCCCTGCGCGGGAATGCCGGCCAAATAAGATGACATGGAGATTCATTTTTTGAACGGATCTAAACATCGAAAAAACAGTTCAAGGGATGAGACGATCTGATAAACGTAAATGGAATTCCCAACGTGAATAAATCGTTTTTAATAATCCTTTTTGCTGATAAACCGACACACAGAATCAACCGATAACGAGACTAACTGTCCACAAGGTGGGTCCAAAAAGTAGTAACAGGAGCTCCCGCCGGAGTGTTGTGTCAATATGCTTGCAAAGGTTGATTTAACCGTGTTAGAAGCATCATCACTGGATATGATTTGGGTTCTGCTGTGCAGTGCATTGGTCATGCTCATGCAGGCGGGTTTCTGCTGCCTGGAGTCTGGCCTGTGTCGTACCAAGAACAACATCAACGTTGCGCTGAAAAACCTGATGGACTACTGCATCACCGGCATGGTCTTCTGGGCGGTCGGCTTCTGGTTGATGTTCGGCAGTTCGGAACATGGCCTGATCGGCCTGATTCGTGCACCCATTGGTGATGACGCCAGCCCTGCCCTGCTGACTTTTTTCCTCTTCCAGGTCACCTTCGCAGGCACCTCGGCAACGATCATCTCCGGCGCGGTGGCTGAACGTGTTCGCTTCTCCGCCTATGCCTTTACCACACTCGTCATCGGCGCCCTGGTGTATCCGATCATCGGTCACTGGTGCTGGGGTGGCGCTTTCACAGGCACCAATGTCGGCTGGCTCCAGAAAATGGGCTTTGTCGATTTTGCAGGTTCCACCGTCGTTCACTCCGTGGGCGGCTGGGTGTCGCTTGCGGCCTTGATCATCATCGGCCCGCGTAAGGGACGATTCGGTGCTGGCGCTAAACCCATTCAGGCATCCAATGTCCCCATGGCCGTCCTGGGCGTGATGATTCTCTGGTTCGGTTGGTTTGGCTTTAATGGTGGGAGCACCCTTGGCGTCTCCGACCAGATCCCGCGGATCATGGTCAACACCTCGCTGGCCGCCGCTGCCGGTAGCTGCGCGATGCTTGCCATTGCATTTATGTCACGTGCCCAACCCACCGTCGACCGCCTGATCAATGGCGTGGTCGCAGGTCTCGTTGCCATCACAGCCGGATGTCACGTGGTTTCGCCGTTCTCTGCGGTGATCATTGGTGCGGTGGGTGGCATGGTCTGCTCATTCGTCACACAACTTTTAATCCGCTGCCGCATTGACGATGTCATCGGTGCCGTCCCCGCTCACGCTGGCGCCGGTGTCTGGGGCACGCTGGCGGTCGCGCTGTTCGGCAATCCTGAACTCATCGGCACAGGTCTGTCCTGGACACAGCAACTGCTGGTGCAATTCACCGGCGTGACCTCCGCTTTTGTCTGGGCCTTCGGCGTCGGCATGGTGGTGCTCTATTCCGTGGATCGCATCACCCCCCTGCGTGTCCAGGCTGAAGACGAAATCAAGGGACTCAATGTTGCGGAACATGGCGCGAGTTCGGAACTCTTTGACCTCATGTCGCAGATGAATCACCATCGCGTCACCGGCAATCTCAATCAGTCCGTCGATATCGATCCCAACTCGGAAATCGGTCGCATCGGCATGCAGTACAACGCCGTGATCCAACGCATCAACCAGGATCAACGTGTCATGCAAACCGCATCACGCGAAATTGCAAAGATGAATCAGGAACTGGTTGCTGCAAGAAGCAAAGACCAGAAACAATCTCAAATCAAATCCCAGTTCCTTGCGCATCTTGAAAAAGAAATCCGCAAGCCCATGGAAATCATTCAGCAGCACAATGACCAGATGCGTGAGAATCACTCTTCCGACTCAACGTGCATGCAGTACATCGATCAAATCGAAGATGACAGCAAACACCTGCTGCACCTGCTTGATGACATCATGCATCTGACCGCGTTGAACTCCGACGATTTCAAGCTGCATGAAACCAAGGTGCCCATTCGAGATCTGCTTGAAGAGGTGTCCAAAAAGTATGCTTCACAAGCCGCTGCCAAGCATATTGAAATGCAAACGCAGATTGGCCCCAATGTCCCCATGATGATCTTTGCAGATGAAGACCGCCTGCGTCAGATTCTCGATCACCTGGTGCACAACGCGGTTCGCTACACCAAACAGGGCTACGTGCACATCATGGCCAAGGCGATCCCGCAGGGTGAATACAACATGATTCTCCGCCTGACGGTTGAAGACTCAGGCATCGGTATCAAGCCCGAGTTACAGGAACAGATTTTCAATCCGTTCTGCAAACTCTCCGTGGATCATGAAGCCGAGTTGCTTGCCGAACCTGCGGGAACGGGCATGGGTCTGACCATCTGTCGTCGACTTGCCTGGGCGATGCGGGGCAACCTGACCGTTGGCTCAGTCCCGGGGCAGGGCTCGGTGTTCTGTCTGACCATCGCCACGCGTGCCGATCGTCCTGTCGTCCCACTTCCCGAATGGAACAAGGACGACTCAGGCGAATATGAACTCTCGAGCATTGATCTTTCAGGCAAGCGGATTCTCTATGTTGAAGATCAATATGACATGCAGAAGCTCATGCAGAAAATCATGCACAAGGTCGGCGCCAAAGTCGATCTGGCGGACAACGGCAAAGTCGGGATGGAAATCGCCCTGGCAGCATGGAAGACCGGCCGCCCGTATGATATGCTCATCGTTGACCGTTGCATGCCCGTGATGGATGGCATTACCGCAGTCACCAGGTTGCGCGAGCAGGGCTTTGCCCAACCGATTCTGCTGCTCTCTGCCAATGCCTCCAATGACCGGGAAAAATGTCTTGCTGCGGGTTGTAGTGCGTTACTCACCAAGCCTGTCGATCGTGACATGCTTCTGAGAATGACGCACAAGTTTTTATCCAGGCAACCTGCTGCTCAGCCGGTGTAAACCTGGAGAGAAAGTTCGCACATGAGCGATGAACTGGTCCTGATCCCCGCACGATTCCTTCGCGATGACATTGCTTATCGCAGTGTGAGTCTCACTGGCCAGTCCGTGGTGATCTTCTGCGGCTTCCAGACCGCCGATCACATGGAAAAGCCGCAGGACGGCTACGTCGAACTCATTCAATGGCAACTGCTCTACGTCCTGGAAGGCCAGGCCGTCTACCAACTGCATCCCAACGGCCAACGCATCACCATTCAGGCAGGCGATATCCTGCAAATCCCTGCAGGAACACGCTACCGCCTCATGCCCGATGAGAACTCCGGCTGGGCCTGCGTCCGACTGGGACTCGATGCCAACTTCGCAGATCAACTGGTCAAAACCCGCATCATCAATCATGACCGATTTGTCATGCATGTTGGCGTGCAACTGCCTTTGGTCGAAACTTTCGATCAGATCACCCACGCGCTGCGTAACAGTCCCGATGATGCGCTGCCATGGTCTGCGTTATCCGCTCAGCAATTGATCATGGAACTGACACATCAACCGGCGCGGGAAGATGATCTGCTGCCGATCTGTCGGAATTATCTGATGGATCATTTGGATCAACCCATCAAGATCGAGGAACTGGCGCGCCTGAGTCACATTCCCTCAAGCCAGCTGCGCATCACCTTCTCCAAACGCACCGGCATGGAACTCGTCGAATACCAGCAGCGTCTGCGCATCGACCGTGCCATCAGTATGCTCGGTGACTACAGCATCAGCCTCGAAGACATCGCCCACAAACTCGGTTACGACAACACCGGCGACCTGGGCGTCCAATTCAAACGCATCACCGGCCAAAGTCCCTTGCAGTACCGACAACGGTTGTTCTGATTTCGGATTTCCTCCGAATCATAAAACCGCTTGCGGTTTAGCGCCACTGGCGCATTTTAAACTTCACTTCACAAACAAAAAAAACGCGCTAAACCGCAAGCGGTTCAACGCGCATTTGAATCAGAATAATCAAACGTCAATTTACACCGCAGCGTCGACATCCACATCGCAGTTGAGTTCATCACAGAGTTTTTCCAACTCCGCACGGACCTGCTTCACAGCCACATCACGGGGAATCGTGATGAGCATGTTCATGGTAAACAGCGGTGTCCCCGAATAGGAACCGGCGGAAAGCGTGGTCTGTAATTCTTCGATGTTCACCTTGTTCTGATGCAGCAGATGCGTGACGCGATGCACAATGCCCGGCTGGTCCATGGCAAAGACCTTCACGCGGTAAGGCTGCCCCTGCATGCGCGCTTCGATCTTGCGGTCCCCAGCAACACGGACTTCCAGGCCGACTTCATTGCCTGCATCAACCGCGTCGTTGGCAATCTTGCGGATCACATCTTCATCATCGGATTCCACGAGAATCAAAATCGCAAATTGACCCCGCAGGTTGATCATGCGCGAGTCAGCAATGTTGGCTCCCGCATCATGCAAATAGCCGGTGAATGCATCGACCAGACCCGGGCGGTCGGAACCTACTGCGGTAATGACGAGTTGTGACATGTGCGAGCCCTTTATCATTTCAGATTGCACTTCGTAGCGCCTACGGCGTCGAATTTCGGAATAAAAAACCGCTTGCGGTTTAGCGCGACAAGCGGTTTTAAATGTTATGCCAGATTATAACCTAATCGCTCACATCGAACGATCAATCGCTGCAGCAATACGAGTGCAGCTCTTGATGAGATCGTTAAGGGCTTGGGGCGTGATCGACTGGGCACCGTCGGTCCAGGCGTGTTCGGGGTCCGGGTGCATCTCAATGGCAAGGGCGTCACAACCTGCTGCCACCGAAGCGCGAGCCATGTCCGCCACCAGACGGGCGTGCCCCGTGCCATGCGACGGATCGCTGACGATCGGCAGGTGAGATCGCTGATGCAATTCAGGAATCGCCGACAAACTCAGGGTATTCCGCGTGTGATCTTCAAACGTGCGGATACCGCGTTCGCAGAGAATGACGTTGGGATTGCCATTGGAAAGAATGTACTCAGCAGCCTGAAGCAGTTCGTCGATGGTCATCGCCATGCCACGCTTAAGCAGGACCGGCTTGGGCTGCTTGCCAACGGCTTCGAGGAGTTTGTAGTTGGCAGCGTTACGCGTGCCGATCTGCAGACAGTCGGCATACTCGCTGACCACGTCCACGTCATCGACGGAGAGCACTTCGGTGACGATGGCCAAACCGGTTGCGTCGCGTGCAGCAGCAAGCATCTTCAAACCGTCAACGCCATAGCCCTGGAAACTGTAGGGATTGGTACGCGGCTTGAATGCACCACCACGCAGAGCGTGACCGCCAGCAGCACGGACGGCCTTGGCGCTGGTGAGAATCTGTTCTTCGCTTTCAACCGAACAGGGCCCCGCGATTACCGGCACATGTTCACCGCCAATGACACATTCGTCACTGATGCGAACCACCGAACGCTCGGACTTGGTTTCGACGGCTGAGAGTTTATAGGGCGCAAGAATCGGCACAACGCGGTCCACGCCGGGCAGGTTCTCCAGTACGTTGCTGTCTTTCTTGCGGTCATCGCCAATGACGGCGACGACGGTCAGTTCGCTACCTTGAATTGGATGGTCTGTAAGTCCCATTTCTCGGATCAACTCCTTTACGTGGTTGATCTGATCCTCGGTTGCGGCAGCTTTCATGACTACGATCATGACTTGTCTCCTAAGTCGGTGTTTTCAAACGGTGGCGGGTGAATGCCGTATAAAACAAAAAAACCCCGACGGTGTCCGCGTCGGGGTCAGATTCTTGGTTCAATGCTTTATTGATTTAGAACGAGCCCCTCGCGGTATGTCCGCTGGTAAACCAGAAATAACCAAAAAAGCCGTAGGTGCTGTTCTTCATAGCGGGGATAAGTATTACGACATGCTCAGAATTTGTCAAGTGTGATATTTTGATGATCAACCTAAAAACGTCCGATGACGAAGTCGTTTTGAAGTTTGCTGTGGTTAAGTTTTTGATATTTAGCCGCATCGCTTGCGATGCGCGTTATGGCAATACTGCGAGGAAATCGCATCGCAAGCGATGCGGCTAAATGCTGAAAAAATCCTGACACTTACGCTACAATACGCAGATGGCTCAACCCAATCGCATCATCGTCGGAATCAGCGGTGCCAGTGGCGCGCTTTACGCCCAGCGCCTGGTTCGCTGTCTGCTTGCCGCAGGAACACAAGTGCATCTTGTGGTCTCACCACTGGGTCAGCGCCTGCTTCATGATGAGTTGGGTTACGAGTCACTGGACCTTGAGCAGCTTGCAGGTGACGAAGATGTCAACGGCATTACGCTGCATCAGTATCGTGATGTCGGGGCGTCCATTGCCAGCGGATCGTTTCAGACTCGTGGGATGGTGATCTGCCCATGTTCGAGCAACTCACTTTCGGCGGTTGCCACCGGTGCGTCGAACAACCTGATGCATCGTGCTGCCCAGGTGGTTCTCAAGGAACGGCGTCGGTTGATCCTGCTTCATCGCGAGATGCCGTTGTCGTTGGTGGACATCCGGAACATGGAAGCTGCGACCCAAGCCGGTGCGATCATCGCGCCCGCGAATCCGGGTTTTTACCTCATGCCTCAGACTCTTGATGACATCGTTGACTTTGTGGTGGCGCGACTTTTGGATTTGCTGGAAGTTAAGCACACGCTCGGTCAACGCTGGAAGGAAGAAACCCCGTCTTGAATACCGCAGCTGACCAACCCGTTTCAACACCGCCCTCCAAACTGTTAACCTTGGCCAGTGACATCAAACTCAGTCACTCGGTCTTCGCTCTGCCGTTTGCGGTGTTGGGCGCGTATCTTGCAGCAGCCAATAAAGGTCAATTGCTGCACAACGATTGGGTGAGTCTGCTGTTGATTTTGCTGTGCATGTTTTTCGCACGCACCGTTGCCATGACCATCAATCGGTTAGCGGATCACAAGATCGACATCCTCAACCCACGCACCAAGGGTCGGGCAATTCCCAGCGGGCGATTGAGTTTTGGTTATGTGATGCTGGTGACGATTCTGTGCAGCGTCTGCTTTGTGCTCAGTGCCAGTGGTTTCTGGTTTTTCCGCGAGAATGTCTGGCCGGTGCTGCTGAGCCCCATCGTGTTGATCTGGTTGTCAGCTTACAGCTTCATGAAAAGATTCACCGCGCTGTGTCACATTTTCCTGGGTTCGGCGCTTGCGATCAGTCCGTTGGCAGCAGGCATTGCCATCAACCCTGAATACATCAAAGAGCCAACACTCTGGCTGCTGGCAGGCATGGTGCTCTGCTGGGTTGCGGGGTTTGATGTGATCTACGCTTTGCAGGACGAAGAACCGGACATTGAGCACGGTATCCACTCCATCCCCTCAACCTTCGGCACGAGAAAATCCCTGTGGATCAGCCGCATCCTCCATCTCATCTGCCTCACTTGTCTGTACCTGTTCTGGAAAAGCACCGATCACCTGGGCACCGTTTTTTCCTTCGGCATTGGTATCGTCGCCATCCTGCTCATCGCTGAACACATCCTCGTCCGCGATCCGGACACCGGCAAAATCAACATGGCCTTCTTCACCGTCAACGGCTGCATCAGCGTCCTGCTCGGCGTGCTGGGC
>PAIY01000235.1 GCA_002704825.1 Phycisphaeraceae bacterium | reverse complement strand
TGGCCATGGATCAATCTCCTTGTTCAATAGGTAAGTGTCAGTTGGAAGCAGAAATGTCGGATTCGGTGGTTGACGTGTCGGTTGAAGAGTCGTTTTGCGGGTGGGCCTGCTGGGCGTAATAGGCGTAGGCATCCCATTCCAGCGGCAGTTCGTAGGGCATGTTCAGCCGGTTCTTGGCCACATGGGTCGGGCCTTCACAGGTGCGCATTACCCGCTGAGGCGCGGTCATGCTCTTGATCTTCTTGGGATCGGTGGTCACGGTGTACGTGGCAAAGAACACTTCGTCACACCATTCCATGACGACCGATGCAGCTAGCTTGTGCAGGCGCGGTGAGAAACGGTCGAAGGCAGAATCCTCCGGCGTCTGGAACTTTTCGATGCGGGTATGAGCGATGAGGACCACCGTCATCCCACGCAGGCGACGCAGTTCGTCCAGAGCATCAAGGAACTTTCGCCAGAAGTTCAGGGCATAGGTGTATCCCTTCTGGAAGCCGATTTTTTCGATGTTCGAGACGTTTTCGCTGGTGCAGACTTCCTGCCAGATCAGACGTTCGAGCCAGTCCAGTGAGTCGATGACGACGGTTTGAAAATCGTGTGCATCGTTACGCAGGTCGGTCAATGCCTGCATAACCTGACCGAACGAACGAGCCAGCGGGAACTTGGCACAATCGATTTCTCCTAGGCCATCTTCGGTATGGATGAAGATCGGATTGCGTGCGGTCGCACCGAACGTGCTCTTGCCCACACCTTGCACCCCATGAATCATGCAGCGACGCGGGGAGGCTTGTTTGCCAATGTGAATTTGCGATAGAAGACTCATGTCAGAGATTCCTTTCGGGATTGATTTGCAGAATGAAAATAAGCTGAATTTTGAGGGATTACATCCAGTCGAAGGTGCGGAGTTCTTCGAAGCCGGTGGGCCAGACATTGGATTGGCGGCATTGGCGTAGACGTTTGACCGCGTCTTCGTTTTCACGTTGAGCGATGGCAAGCACATCCTCACCCATCCGCCAAACACCGCAGCGATACGGTTCGGACTTTTCGATGGCAATCAGATGCACCGGCAGATCGCGGGGATCGATCATGGCTGCGGCAGCAGCGACACTGCGATAGAACGCCAATTGATGGACATAGCCAAACCGACGAGCATCCGCTTCGAAATAGTTCAAGTCGCCGGTTGTTTTCAGATCAACGATGCCAGCACCAAGCATGTGCGAAAGCCAGTCGATGCGGATCTGGCAATCGACATTCTGCCAACGCGTGCGGACCACGGATTCGGCGGTGCCCAATACGAGCAACTGCTTGGCAAGCGGATGAGCCATCACGCCTTGGGCCATCATCTCGATCTCGTGTGCCTGCTTGGCTGTGAGGATTGCCTTGGTCTGTTGGTCCAACCACTGGGCGTATGCCTTGGTGTTGCAGCCGAATGGTTTGCCTGTCTGCGGGTTGATGGGACCATCACTGACGATGTACTCCGCGTCAAACTTCTGGCGACCTTCGAGGATCATCGTGTGCGTGGCACGCCCGATGAGATAGGCACTGCTGTCTTCGTCTTTGGCCAGACCAGTGAGTTTCCAGTGATACAGCAAGGGACACTTGCGGAAATCAGCCAGTCGGTGACTGCTGAGATTTTCCTTGGACTGTGCGTGGTACGTGTCAGCAGGTTCAAAGACCAGTTGTGAAACCAAACTCTTGGGAATCATTATTTGGCCTCCTGCACTGGATACCAGGTCATGCTCAGATGGCCGGTGACGTTGCATTCGCGCTCCGGGCCATTGACGACCTGGCCGGATGCACGCAGTTCGGGCAAACGACGGGATGGGACATGGCGTTGCATGCCTGCGGTCACCGCGATTTCCGCAGCGGTGCGTCCGGGTTGCTTCCAGACTTCGATCAGGCAAATCTGCCGTTGGGATGTGGCACGGCCTGAGGTTTCGGATTCTTGTGCAGCAATGTGGGATGTGATCGGATCACGTGATCGGGCTCTTGCAGTCATGGTTTACTCCAGCGTGTTTGATGTTGCATGCCACAGGCTCACGACGCGATGTGGCACAGACACCTGTTATTTGCCGCTGGGGCGAAAATTTGCTGGATCAAAATGACGGTGATGAACAACACATACGTGGCGCGTATGTGTCACGCATGAGCCAGTAACTGTGCATGGTGATCCGACAACAGGACACACACGCCGGACATAAGAGATGGGCAAGACGTCCCACGAACCACAGACTTGAACCAACACCGCGCAGAGCATGGGAGTAACGACACCGAGATTGTCTTGGCGTCAGTCACACCAACCTTGAAAGGTCTACCATGCACTGCAATGCTTATGTCGGAACCCAGAATCAAACCGTTGCCAATCTCGTGATTCATCGTGCCAGACGCTTTGGCATCAAGCCCGATGAGTTTGATGATCTGCAACAGAAGATCGTCCCCAAGCTCGCATGTTTCCTGTACAAGCCCGAACGATCCAATGGGGCTAATCTCAATACGGCTCTCACCAGTGCTATCGACAAGCAATTGCTGTGTTATCTGCGGGCCTGCAAGCGATACCAGCAACGCATCGAGCGTCTTCGAAACCTCCACTACATCAAGATGACGCAGCCGGATTCTGTTCCGCAGACCCAGATTGCAGATATGCGGATGGATATTGAATCGGTCCTTGCCCAACTCAGCGAACGTGATCGCAACATCTGCATCGGCTTAAGCCACGGGCACACCATCAAGGACATTGCCAAGCAGGTGGGTTGTGGTCGGGACACCGTATCGCGTGCGATCCAGCGGATGCGAAAGACATTCACTGATGCTGGCCTGAAGGTGTGGGTCGATCCGGACTTTGATGCAGAACATGCAAAAAGCCCTGAAAATCAGGAGGAATCTTATGTCTGAGCATTTAAATCGGACTGGACAGGTGACTGGATTTGAGCGACTGTGTCCGTCGCAAGGTAGCGGTTCTGAAAATGCGTACAGGACCGCCCACGCCGCCCGCATCGTGCCAGGGGCATCGTGGATTACCCAGGGCTTGTTCGACGCCACACGGCGGCTATGGTCGCCACGATACGGCTACGAACTACCCGACAAGGAGGTCATTGAGATTCTGATGAATGTCAAAAATTTGGCACGCGTGCTCAGAGAGATCGGAGGTAACGATAATGAGCAATAAATGTGTGATATGGGCTCGCGTTTCGTCACGCGAACAACGTGAAGGCTATTCCATCGATGCCCAGTTGCGGATTACCCGCGAACGGGCCCAACGGGAAGGTTGGGAAGTCGTCCGTGAATTTGCAGTAGCAGAATCCGCCAAGCGTGGTGCAGCACGTGTCACGTTTAATCAAATGGTCCGCTGGGTGATTGCCAACGCCAAACGCAAGAACATTGATTTTATCCTGGCTCATAAACTCGACCGCATCTGCCGGAACATGAAAGACGCGGTGCGCATGCAGGAGATCGAAGACAAGCATGGCATCAGACTTGCTTTCGTCGACAACCAATTCGGCACCGGTGCTGCAGGTGCCTTGTCATTTAACATCATGGCAGCGGTCGCCCAATACTATTCGGACAACCTGCGGCAGGAAGTGCTCAAGGGCATCGAAGAACGCGTCAGGCAGGGCTGGACACCTGGACTTGCCGCCTACGGGTATATGAATGTGCCGACGGATAAGGAAAGGCCGATCCATCCACATCCTGAAAAATGCAAGGCCGTGCGTCGCATCTTTGAACTCTATGCCACCGGCACAATGACTTATGACAAGGTTGCTGAGGTTTTAAATCGAGAGGGATTTGTTTACCGGCCAAGTGTGCCACGCTTCAGCCGGACGGCGATTTCCTACATTCTCAATAATCCATACTACACTGGGCTCGTCAGGCTCCGCGATGAAATGTACGTGGGTAAACACGAGCCGATCATCGACAAAGACACCTTCGACAAATGCCAGGCATTACTCAAACGCAAGAATCGACGAAGCAACAAGGTCAATCACTATTTGGCATCGGGCATGTTTGTTTGTGCCCACTGTGGCTACAGCATCACCTCCGAACGCATTCGCCGAAAAAACAAGAATGGCAAGGTGCGCGAGTACGTGTACTACCGCTGTGGCAATGTGTATCCCGATGCGGACCACCCCAAGCTCCGCTGGCGGCAAGATGACCTGGAAGAAGCCATTCTCACCGACCTGCGTTCAATTCGAATTGAAGATGACGAACAACGACAGTGGTTCCGCGATAGCATCATTGCTGCGTTCCAGGACGATACGCAGTTGCGAGTCCAGCGAGCCAAGTCGCTCAAGCGTCGTGTGTCCGATCTTGAGAAAATGCAACAACGCCTTTTGGACGCGTATTTGGCGGGTGGGCTTGATCAGAAAACGTTCACCACAAAAACCAGCCAGTTCAAAGACCAGATCGCCGAAGCAAAGATGAATATCCAGACCAGTAAGGCTGCACCACTGACAGGATTTGAACGGGTGCTCGAGGTCTTCGATTTAGCTCAGGAAGCGGCAAAACGGTGGGAAACCGCCGATCACGCGGCCCGTCGTGAGCTCTTGGATACGGTCTTATTGAACCGATCATTGAGTGCCACAAGTCTAGTGACAACAAAGAGAAAGCCCTTCGACCTGTTGGCCGAAGGGCTTGTCTTGAAGAAAAGTCGGGGCGACAGGATTTGAACCTGCGGCCTCTGCGTCCCGAACACAGCGCTCTACCAAGCTGAGCTACGCCCCGTGGTGCGAGCCGGGAATTATAACCTAATCCCAATGGCCTGTCCATCAACAAAACCTTAAAGGCATTGCTGATTTTAAACTTGGGGGCAATCAGGGATTGGGGATCAGGAACGGCTTGGATTGCTCGCCATACCAATTGGCTGCGGTGGCGTAGAGACGCATGTTGGGTTTGAGAGACTCAGTTGGGAGCGTAATGGCCTTGGCATCCGTGGTACTGAGCAGGTTTGCTGAGAGTTTACGGATTTTCCAGTAGGTGTAACGCTGATACCGCCAATGGTCTTCGTCGGGCATGCTGTTGTCCAGGCCCCACATGGCTTTGCCGCCTGCACGGATGGCCTGCATGCCGATGTACGGGTCCATGTTGGATGGATGATGGCCGGTGTTCTGGATGATGCCGACCATGTGGGTTTCATCGAGTTGGCTGAGGTCGAAACCTTCGGGGACAGTGAAGATGCGGATGCTGTTATGCTCAGGGTTGGTGAAGGTGGCGTGGATGGTGTTGCCAACACGTTTGACCGTCGGCGTAGTGATATTCGGATCGATTCGCCATTCCAGCCAATGTGAGTCTTCGATGAGTCCGTACATGTAGCTTGAGCGGGTGGGGTGTGGATCTTTGTCTTTGAGTTTCCATGTGCCATCGTTTTGGATGTTGTGTTTGAGCAGGTAGCCGTAAGCCGCTTTGATGGCATCGTAGACTTTGGCTTT
The DNA here is from genome assembly GCA_002704825.1 of Phycisphaeraceae bacterium. Taxonomy (GTDB): domain Bacteria; phylum Planctomycetota; class Phycisphaerae; order Phycisphaerales; family Phycisphaeraceae; genus UBA7800. The sequence continues at coordinate 21,841 of PAIY01000235.1, read as the reverse complement.
GCGTTGCTCATCGACTTCGGGATTCAGAGCTGCAATTCGCAGGAGATAGATCGCATCCCACGTTGTGCCGAAGTCGCAGTTGTGGTCATCACTATCAGGATCGGTGGTGTAGCGGTAGGCACTGCGGTTCCATGCTGCGAGTTTCCCGTCATCGGTATGGGCCTGCATCATCAACGTTGTGTCGATGATGTTGTTGGCATGAGGGATGTACTTCAAGCCGATGTGCAGGGAATTGGTACGCAGTGGGCGATCCGTGCGCTGGGGCGAGTAATATCGGAAAAGCATGTTGGCATAGTGGAAGGTCAAACCCATGTTCAGGCCGTGGATGGTCCGCCAATAACCGGTATCAGAGTCCTGTTCTTCAAGGAGTAACTGGGCGAAGTCATCGATCCAACCGTCGTAAGGATTGGGCCAAAGGGTTTGGTCGATGTTGTCGGCTTTCGTGTCTTTGCCGTTACGGTACAGGCTCGGCAGATACATGATCGAATGATGACGGTGATAAGGTTGGAGGGTGTGGGGGTGGTCCTGGAAATAGTGTTTCAAACCTACCTGCGTGGTGATGTCATATTGCTGACCGGTCAAGGCGCCGATGGCATTGACACCTTTGAGAAAGGCCCACGGATACCGCGTCCCACGGTCACTTTGGACATGGGAAGGCAGTTCGTCTTTATACACATTGGGGGCGCATGAGCCGGTGATCGGGTCCTGCTGATCATTGACGGACAGGTCGTTGGTCTTGTTGACCCATTCATAACTGATGGAGGTGAAACTTGCTTTGCCACGGACCACGTTGGAAAACGTGAGATAGATGGCTGCAGTGTTTTTGTGGATGTGTGTATCAAGGTGGTAGCAGTGCCAATCGAAATCACCGACGGTGTGGTAGCGGGTATCGCTTGAACGCAGTGTTTTGCCTTTGGCATTTTTCAGGACGATGCCGAAGTTGGGGGCTTTCCAGATGTCTTCGCGCATGCCAGCGTTTTCGCCTTTCATCCAGACATACAAACGGAGTTTCTGGTTGGGGCGTAAGTCGAGGTCGATAGGTTTGTCGAGGGTGATTTTCTCCTTGCCTTTACCATCGACGGTGATGGCCTTGCCGGAGAAATGTTTGTAGGGGGTGTTGATGGTGACATTGCTGAGTTGTGATGAATCTGTGAGATTCTCAAGATCAACTGGAGTTGCAAAGTGATCGACACAGCCGTGCATGTAGTATTGCCAGAGATCAGCAGGGCGGTTACTGATGCGATCGGTTTCGGTGAGTTGCAGTTTTGTTTGAGCGCATGCGGGGATGGTCATGAGTAATGATCCAGAGAAAATCAGGCAGCACAATAGCATGCCCTTGTGATCAAGGGTGATCGATTTCATTTTGCAACTCCTGTTGCGTTGGGTTGGGTGTTAGGCTAAACCGCGAGCGGTTTGCTTGGGTTAAAGTTTGAGTTCACGTATTTCCAGGTTGCTGTAGTCAGCAATCAGGGGGGCCATTTGTCGGAAACCGATGTAGCCTTCCTGCCAAACCGGGCCGTAGGTTTCACCATCATCTTCCCATTCAAAGCTGATCAGATCGTTGACTTTGAACTGAATGCAGTTGTCTGCTTTGGTGACAGTGATGGTGTAGGGGCCGACGACATCCTGGACTGAAGGCATGGGGTCAGCACCCTGGCAGACCAGGTGAAAGCCTTTGCTTTTACGCATGTTACAGGTGGTGAACTGTCGTTCGGTGTCCTGCTTGCGGCGGAAGTAGGATGCATGATACGCATTCATATCACTGTCGAAGTACTGGTTGTATTGCCCTTCACGTTTGCTGAGTGTCGGGTCAAAGAGGTCCTTGCCATCGTGACCGTGTGCAGCAAACCAGAACATGGCCAACCCCGGTTCACGGATGGGTTGGAACTGCCATGATGCCTGGAAAGAAGCGGGCATGATTTTCGGGCACCAGAACACAAAGTTGGATGCCTGGCCCAGTGATGGATCCAGCGCGTTTTCCATGCGCATCTTGCCCCCCGGGAAGGTGATGCATGCCTGACCTTCCATGCGAAAGCCGTCAATATCTTTTTCACTGGCCAAGGGATTGGAATAGATCACATCGCCAACTGTAAATGACTTCATCGTCTGCCTGCCTTTATCAATGGTCTTACGAATGGGGAACAAATCAATTGTATTGAACTGGCAGCAGTTTGCATCTTCACATCCAACTCATTTAACGACATACATGCTTCTTTCATAGTCGCGTTGGCTGGTGACATGTCCGTCAAGGTAAAGTGAGTTGAAGGTTTCATCATGCAATGATGTATTGAGTGTCTGGTAAATCCAGTGGTTGGTATTGGCTGTGTGATTGGATGCGTTCTTGGGGATGGCATCGAAGTACCAGACCAAGGAAGATTCTTTGCCGAACGCATCAACAACCGGGCGGATCACGGACTGGTCTGAGACCTGTTCGCTGGCCTGGCTGTCCCACCAGTTCGGATTGGTGTAGGTGAATCGGGGCTCCACGCCATAGACAAATTTCCAGCTGGGGCATTGCATCATCTTGGGATACGGGTCCTTGGATTGGTTGGAGATGTACTGGCTGAAATAGTACGAGGGGAATTGACCATCAAACCATTTGCGGACCAGGGCACCTTTGTTATCTGCCTGATACATGGCAAGGCCGATGCCGACCTGATGCAACTGGCTCATACAGGTGCTGCGTCTTGCGGCGGTCCTTGCTTTGGACAACGCTGGCAGGAGGATCGAAATCAGAATGGAGATGATCGAAATCACCACCAATAACTCAATGAGTGTAAAGCCGTGTGATTCTTTTTGTCGTGGCATGGTCAATTTCCTTTTTGCTGATTAGAGCAAGTGGGATTGGCATCAAATGGTTTGGCCGGTGACTTCCTGAAAAGCAACGGTGACCGTTTCGATATCCGATTTGCGGTCTGCGATACGTTGTTCCATCATCTGAACCGACTGGCTGGCAAAGCTCTCGTGATCAAGCACCATGGTGTTGACCGAAATACCCAGCTCGCGAATCGGTAAATCAGCGATCGCCATCAGGGCAAGATCGTCGGGGACTCTAATCTGTAACTGACAGGCTGAATACAGCGTGGTCAATGTGGTGTTGGGGCCGTTGGTGACAACCGCGGTGGGGCGATTGCTTGCTGAAAGGATCTGGCGGATGTGATCGGCCCGCTGACCAATTTCCCATGTGGGGGAAATCTCCTGCGTATGCACACATGGCTCAAGACCCGCGTCATGCATGGCTTTCTCGTAACCGGCTTGACGATGTGCAACACTGTAATGCAGTTGACGGCCATAATACAGATAGGCAATCGCGCGATGCCCCGCTTCGATGAGCCTGGTCGTCGCGCGGTAGCCCGCATCCATATCATCCGGATGGACCGCATTGATCGGCAGGTCCGCATTCATCCACACTGCCGGGATACGATCGTTATTGATCATATCCACCAACTGCGTCGGGAAATGAGACGTGTAGTAGACCAGTAAGCCATCGACGGCCCACTGACGCAACAGTTTGGGAAGTTGGCCCTCAGTGGTGAGTTGCGAGTCATCCAACTGGCCGACGATCAGGTGTTTGTCCAGCAGGTGATGTTGCTTGAGCAGGGCAGCCTGGGTATGCCAGTGAATCGTGGCCTTGTGCATGATGCTGCTCAAAAGCAGGCCAGTGGCATTAAACCTTTTGGATCGAATCGCCGAGGCGGCAGCATTGGTGCGATAGTTATATTTCCGCGCCAATCGACGGATGTTCTCCGCCCGTTGGATCGTACTCGGCCAGACTTCCTTGGTTTTGCCGTTGAGTACACGCGCAACCGTATGTTTGGAAACTCCTGCCTCAGCTGCAATTAACTCAAGTTTGCTCATGGTTCGGCCTTATTGCTATCGGTAGCAAATTGCTATCAGTAGCATATTAGGCAACACAATCACCCAAGACAAGTTGGTAGAAAACTTTTTTACTGACGTCCTGCATCTTTTATCCGGACTTAAAAGTATGAAGTATTTCTGGTAGATCAGGCGATATAACAGTATTCTGTTGTCGAACTCGCATAAGTTTTACGAGACATTCAGGGGACAACTTTGTATGATATTGACTCGACCTAGGTGATACCCGGGTGACACGGACTTCTTCATGTAGCCCATGTACTTGGCTGGCAGGAAGCCGGTTGGGCAAAAGTCCAGACAGGGATCACATCAGTTCACACGACCCAATACCCCAGGATGGAACCTGGGGTGGGATAAAGGCATTGATTGAATGACAACCATCTCGCTCCCGCAACGTTCCACTAACAGCCATTGTTCAGACGTCCCCCAACACCCGCTGGGTTCCAAAGCCAAGGTGCTATTCACCTCGGTCTTCGGTCCTTATGCACAGGATGACGAATTCGGCTCACGCAAACTCAACCCTATGGAGCTGTATCACAACCAGGTGACACGTGTGCAGGGGCCATTCTCCCTCCGCATGTTCCATCGCTCATGGGGCATCATGATGATTCGCGATAACATCGCCAATCCAACCACGCTGCTGGACTTCCCGACCTACGATCGTTTCGTCGAGGAAATCACCACCAAACAGTACGACGTGATCGGCATTACCTCCATCATGCCCAACATGCACAAGGCCAAGCATATGTGCGAGTTGATCCGCAAGCATCAACCCAATGCCACCATTGTCATCGGTGGGCACATTGCCAACGTCCAGACACTTTCGAAATTCCTCGATGCTGATCACATCGTTCAGGGTGAAGGCATCAGCTGGTTCCGCAAGTTCCTGGGCCAGAACGCCGAAGCGCCTGTCAAACACCCACGCATCCTCTCAGGTTTCGGCACGCGCTCCATGGGTGTCACCCTGCGTGACAAGCCCGGTGACGTGGCTGCATCGCTCATCCCTTCCGTCGGTTGCCCATTGGGTTGTAACTTCTGTTCAACGTCCCACATGTTCGGCGGTAAAGGTAAATTCATCGAGTTCTATAAAACCGGTGATGACATCTTCCAGATCATGTGCGACCTGGAACGTGACCTGAAGGTCAACTCCTTCTTCATCATGGATGAAAACTTCCTCATCCATAAAGACAAGGCGCTGCGCATTCTCGAACTGATGCAGCAAAACGACAAAGCCTGGTCGCTGTATGTCTTCAGCTCTGCCAACGTCCTGCGGACCTACACCATGGAGCAACTCATCGGCCTGGGGATCTCCTGGGTCTGGATGGGACTCGAAGGCAAGAACAGCAAGTACACCAAACTCAAAAACATTGATGCCCACGAACTGATCCGCAATCTTCAGGCCAACGGCATCCGCGTACTCGGTTCTTCCATCGTCGGCATGGAAGAACACACACCTGAGAACATCGACGAAGCGATCGAATACTCTGCGAGTTTCGATACCGAGTTCCATCAGTTCATGCTCTACACCCCGATCCCCGGCACACCGCTGTGGAAGGAACACGAAGACGCGGGCACACTCGTGGACCCTGAATGCAAAAACACCGCAGACAGCCACGGTCAGCTCAAGTTCTCACACGTGCATCCCAACATCCCCGCAGGCATGGAAACCGACATGCTCGTTCGTGCCTTCACCCGTGATTTTGAAGTCAACGGTCCCAGCGTCATCCGCGTCTTCCGCACCACACTCAAGGGCTTTAAGAAGCATCGCAACCATCCTGACGAACGCATCCGTCGTCGCTTTTACCAGGACGGTAAAGACCTTGCAGTTACCGGTGTCGCAGCTGTCTGGGCCTGTCGCAAATGGTTCAAGGATAATCCTGCCATGTACCGTAAGATGGATGACCTGCTTGCTGAGTTCTATCATACCTTCGGCATCAAGTCCCGCCTGATCGCTCCCATCGGCGGCCGCTACGTCCTTAAGCAACTCAAAGCAGAGCAAAAGCGTTTGGACGAAGGCTGGACCTACGAACCCCAGACCTTCTACGAAAAGACCAACCAGCCCGACGCCCACACCGCCCCGGTCAAAACCACCTTCGCCGTCGGCAACTGGCAAGCTCCGCTGACCTCTGCCGCCCCACAAATATAATCAAATCAGTTGGCCGACATGCCAACATCTAAGATAAAACAAACCCGCGAGAATTTTCGTTCTCGCGGGTTTGTTAATGTTCGTCTGCTCATAAGCTATTAGTCATACTCATACATGCCAATGATTTTCACATGACTGTCACCATCGGCAATATTCGAACGATCGTAAATAACGAAATATTGCTTGGATTCAATGGGGCCTAAAGCAAAATTGCTTGAATTAAATCCGAGGATATAGATATAAGCAGTGTAAATGTCACTCCGTACCGAGCACGTGTTCATTAACCATTTTGAGATCAATAAGCTCTCTTCACGGTCATCTTGAATCCCGTCCAAACCAGCCTGTGAAGATGGTGTGTAGTCAATTGTGACGCCATTGAGCTGTTTGCTGTCGCCACTATCTGTGGAAGAAAAATAGTTCGTGCCATAGGTACCTTTTGTCATTCCCATTAACTCGCCAAGATGTGCAAGGCCGAAGTTGGAACGACCAAGACGTGATCCGGGATATGTTGTTGTGTCATAGTCATTGACAGCATCGCGATAATCAATGATGCTTTGAACGATCCCTGCACGTACGGTTGGGTCCGGTATGGGAAGGATTTGTTCAAGTAGCATTTTAGTAGCGGTATTTAAATTAATTGCACCCGGGATATATAACTCCGTGTCATTATCATTACTGCCATCACCGTCGTTATCCACACCATCAGTTAATGGACTCATCGTCACAAGTTGATCCATTAACAGGTAGGCATGTGGAATCGCCATGCTGTCACTTGTACCCGCTTGAGCAGCAGTTGTTGAGATGTCAAGACGATAGTTGTCACATGATGTTGCGTTATTCCATGCCTGTGCATATGTTTTCGAGGCACTCGGGCCAACCATACAGATCTGGGCCAATTCGCCTACGAAGTAAATCTTGTCTTCATTGGCGATGAGAATCTGGTTGGATGTTGGATTGAGAATATCTGCAGGTCCAGGAGTCGTGGCAGATGTTTTATCTTCAATTCCCAACTGCGTAATCGCAGCCAATGATTTATAAAGTATTGGTGTAGCGGATGGCCCGTTGGCTACAGTTGTATACGATGAGTCTTGGATACACACAGCATTAAGACCGTTGCCGTTACCATAATGTGAAGATTGGCGATAAATATTGGGATAGGGTGCAGTCGACAGGTCGGTTGAAGTGTTGACTGAAATCCATGTTTTTGCGGTTTCGGTTTCATTCCAACAGTAAGTTGTAATGCTCTGGTATGGCCAACTGGCGATTTGGGGGATGGTTGTGCCCAGCGTTGCACGTAATTCAACAGTAATCGCTTCTTCGTCTACAGCAGACGCCCATGGCCAGTTTTCTGAACTCAATGCAATTCGGTTTGTTGCCACAACTGCTGCGTCCATCTGATTTGTGACATCGTCATTGGTTGCACCACCACCCGTTGAGTTTTTGTAAAAGATAAGGGTTTCACCTTGATCCAGCGTTGTTTTGGCTGTGCCTGTCGCATTGAAAATCAAGGTAGCCAGATCAGTGTCAACACTGGCGCCGTTGCGTACCTGAGAACCTTTGACATATAGATAGACATTCTCAAGCGAGATGGCATAGTTGAATGGATTGCGGATTTCAATCGCAAAACCAGTCGACTGTGAATTGCTGGCAACTTGCACATCGACATCCCAAGTGTTGATGCCAGTATTGGTGGCACTGGCGATGACATAGGGGCGCTGGACATACACTTCGGTAATCGCTGGCAAGGCTTCCATGCCATAAACGGTGTTGTTGAGGTCAGTTTCGTCATAGGGTGTCAGGTGATTATCTGCATCATGGTAATCAGCGATACACACTGCAGCCTGATGACCGAATAGGGGCGTACCAAGTGTGCTGTATGTTTGAGGTAGAGTTGGCGCTGCACCAGCACTGTAGACATCCGAAACCAGTGTGCTCAACTCACTGGGGGGATTGGCGGTCGCTAGATTGTTGATGTCCTTCTTGGTGCGAAAGCCTGTTGTGCCTGTAGGGTTCAGGGCATAAATGGAGGATCCACTTTTAACAGTGATTTGATGACGTGGATCGTTCCTGAAAAAATCTTCAGTATTACTGTAGCCACCATCGGTGTAGGTGTTCTCCGTGGTTGCAGTTCTCAGCCAACTACTGAAAAAACCAGTCAGCGTTGAACTTAGATCCGTGTTGTTTAATCCATTTCGATTCCGAAGGAATATCTCATCGGTAACTGTGTAATTTTTGTAGCTGGTGGCACTCAGGGAATTATAGTTCCCGTACAGATATGGTCCATTGGTCCAGAACGAATCGCGTATAGCCAATGGCACGATGGTATCGCTGCCTGACAATGTGCCGTTCGTCAAGAAGTTTAAGTGCGATTGGAGTGATGGTTTGGGGGAGGGTGAATATGAAAAGTAGAAATTGCCAAGATCCAATTCGGAAGGATTAGTCCATGCCGGTGCATTGGTATATGAATCGTAAGCATTACTGCCACCGACTTGGCTCAGAGCAGTGTTGATGTTGAGTTTAGACGAGTTATCGACAATACGAACGGCCATGACATAGCTGACACCTGATATTTGACGGATAGGTGCCCATGTCCATTTGCTGTCGAGAATACCATCCCCGTCAGCATCAACGCCGATATCCTGATAATCACTGTCAGCCCCGCCTGCATCCAAATAATTTTTTGTCGCGCCACCTTCAATAGGAACCGCCGTGTCACGACGCCATTGTGATGCAGCTACCAGATTATTGGCGGGTAATTCGTCGGGCCTGCTTGGTTTGCCTGCTGCGGTTTGGGGCAAGCGCAGGAAAATCCCGTTGAGATTTGTAATGTGTTGCCACACAGGCGTTCCAGCAGTGTAGTCACTGTGATCAAAAACGGGTTCACTACTTGCAAGCCATGTATCATCCAAAACACCGCCAGATGCTTGCTCTGACGAGAAGACGTTGCCATCCTGGTCAACAACATCAAAGCTACTAGTGCTATTTGTCCATGGATAGTCGTATGTTTCATCCTTATTTTCTGCAGGATCGAAATAGGTATCGGCAGTGTCGTTGAGCAGGTCTGCTTTGAGAACTTCGCCAATGTAGGTGGTTGTGGCATTCGCTACGACGCCAATATTGGTTTGGATACCCGCAACCGAAGCGATGCGGTCATAGCGCGCAACTTGGATATACGCTGTACCGATCAGGGCCAGCATGACCAGCATGACCACGACGGCCAGCATCACGGAACCACGCCCCCGCGTCACTGTCTGATGTGTCTGCTTATACATGACTGTTCCTTTCACTAAGCCGATCAATTCGGGACTTTCACAATGATCTCAAACCACTTGCCCGGTTCGGTTGTCGTACCCGTTTCATCAAGCCCCATCAATTCCCCCTTGGGATCGTGCAGGCGATAGCGGATACGAAGAAGTTGAGGCCAGTAGTTTGCGTCATTGTGGAAGAAGATAATAGTTCGTGCAGTATCTGTTGCTGCTGCTCCAGAACCTCTTGCAAGATAGGGATTGGTATTGTTGGCTACGTCCGCATTCGGGTCGGTGCCGCCATCAATTTCGAATGGTTCTGATGATGCCATTGGTAGTTCGGTATCAAGATCATACCACTTGATGTTGTTACTTCCATCCATGTCGAGACCTGCAGGACTTTCATAATCACCCGCAAACTCAACGATAAAGTCACTGACATTGTTAATGAAGTATGGATGCATCTGAGCAATTTCAGATGCGCTAAGTTGGGAGAGTGTTGGTGTTGTTCTGACCGCAAGACGATAGTTGTCTGGGAAAACATAGAACCGATTGGGGCCGTATAGAAGGTCCTTGTAATCTGATCGTGTTATCGTTGTTGGAAAAGTCGGTTCAAGATCGTCAAGAAGGCCAGTGCTAGTTCCATTGCGAAGATCTTTCTTGAGAACATCGGAAAAACCCAGGTAGAAAAATCCTCTTGTTGCGACTGTCCATGGTGCAGATGTACCGTACACGCAATACGCATTACCGGGTTGACTGCCATCAAGGAATAGCAATTGCCTTCCCAAGACCCAGTTGGTTGCATAAGTATCAGGGGTTCCAGTATCCCCTAGAGTATGTGTGGGGATTCCGGATTCAGGATATTGGCGAAGGTGTCCATACCATACACGGCAGTAATCAGGTAAATTTAAAGGGTCAAAAGAGCCTGTAAAGCTATTGGACGTAGTGTCGGTATTGGTAATTGGGGTTGCTCCATTTCGGGAGCGAATAAAGCACAATTGGTCAGATCGGACAGTCCTTCCAGCTTGTCTAATGCCATCCGCATCACGGCCATCCAGATACTGTGCAGTGTATTCCTGTTGTGTGATGATTAAAAAGCCTGCATTATTGCCCGGTGTGCTATCCGGTGGTTGCATGAGTTCAAAATCTTCGGCAATCTGTTCACCAATGGTTCGTGTGTTGGCGATGATTTTACTTGTTGCAATACCACGACTCACTGCTTCGGAGGTGTCGAAGAAGATGCGGTTGACCAGGAAGAGCATCATGGAGACGATCGCAATGGAGACGATCAGTTCCATGAGCGTAAAGCCGGAAATGTAATGTTTGGTCTTGGCTTTGATCATTTGATCACCTCCGTCAAAATCAGAATATCCATCGTCGGACTGGATTTGCCTGACGGGTAGCCGGGGGTGTCCGCATCTTCGCCGGGTGAAGCGAACCAGATGGTGTCGATAGCGTTGGGCGTCGGGAGCAAAATACCATCGACGGTGATGGTGTTGGCATCCATGTCGTAATCTGAGACTGTGTAGATCGTGCCGTTGTTATCCAGGAACTGGTCGCCGACATCCAACTGCTGAGGTGTGTCGTATGAAATCGTGCTGCCATTGAAATCAGTATCACGGAATTTAATCGTGTTGTTACTGATGGATGTGACTTTCACCGCGTAGACTTTCGGAATTAAATCCGACTCCGTACTCGGGCTGGCACAAAGATATGAAAACGATGAGAAGATCGTGGGTGATGCAGGATAAATCGCACCATTGCGTTTCTGGAGAATGAACACATAAGTGTAAATGTCGTTGGCAGTGACTCCCGAATCAGGATTGCTGTCTCTGACCAGTGGAACCCAGTAAAACTTGCGATCTGTATCAGAGGGGACAGAAGTCGGGAAGCTTCGGATGGAAGCCGACCATTTTGTGTTAGAGTTGTTATACGCGACATCATCAAGTGCCCAGACACGTTGGTCTTGTGCAAACCCACCATTTCCTGCGATCAAGGTTTTGAGTTTTCCAGCCAAGTGTGAGCTGTAGCTTGCTTGAACAGACGTGATTACCGCTTCGGTATTCCGCGCTGCCTGCTGTGCGTTGACTTCGTCGACAGCTTCCTTTTGGAGCAGTGCAGCAACAGGGAAGATGGCTGCGATGAAGACAAAGCCGATGGCAAAGACACCCATGGCCATGAGCACTTCCAGCAGCGTAAAGCCACGCGTGGTCGTTGAGGTTGTCGGGGGTTGTTGTTTCATGGCATGCTTACTTGTGTTTAAGGATTGCGCCGGTGTATCGACTGAAGAAAATCACTTCGCCATGTTCCTGTAGCCATTCATTGAAGCTGCCACAAGAGGAACTGTGATCCGTACCGCAACCCGATGATGGGGTGGAAACGGTGTAACCATTGGTCCATCGTCCGCCATCTTCATAGAGTTCGCGTTTACTGTAGAGAATTACACCTATGACAGCTTCGAGTTTTTCAAAGGGCAGTTTGTACTTGCCATAGTTTTCGTCTTCCTCATTGGACGGTTCGTAGATACCAGGGTTATTGTTTGATCCCGGTGAATAGTCCGGACTCCACGGGTCCCATTCCCCAAGTTTGTAAACACCGCTACCATCAAAAGGTGTTTCGCGATCAAAGCCGTCGGTGTCATCGACGATGTTGATGCGGCCGTCGTAGTTACCGTCGTAGAAAATACAGGTGGTGTCATCCCCGGTATCCGTGACAGTGAGTTGGCCATCCTTGTTAAACCAGATGGCAAAGGGCGGAGCGACATATTGTTTCGTACCACTGGGAGCCAGAATGCCGACAAAGCCAGTGTCTTTGGGGGTTGTGATGTATTCACGGTCGTAGATATCAATAAAGCCGTTGAAGTCATAACTATCTTCAAGAAATTGAGCGGGGTTGCTGGTATCAAGAGCGTATTGATAATGCTCGGTCATACGCAGTTCGGAAGAAGGGGTGACGATGATAGCCACCCCGTTGTATCCACCACGACTGCCATACTTGGCAAACTCAACACCACGTGTTGCAAACGCGCGAATGGCGGTGGTTGCAGTGTTCAACCCATTCTTGGCGGTGTTGTCCATGGTCAGTTCCATGAACTTGTTAATGCCGGGAATGATGATGGCAAGTGAGATCACGATGATGGAGATGACAACCATCAACTCGATGAGTGTGTAACCACGTTTGCGTGTAATGTCAGGATTTATCTGCATGTGTTGTCTCATGTGCTTAGTCCTGATCGTAGGAGTATTGGTCGTCATTCGTGCTCCATTGGCTGTCTCGGCCGGAGGATGCGAAGTACGAGTTTCTATGGATTGGCAGGCTGTCATCACCAGTGTAGTTGTCCTGATGACTGACAAAAGCTGCATAATCAATCATGTTGCCAAAGGCATCGCGGACTTCCAGAAAACCATCGCCATCCAGATCAGCCAGTTGCCCTTTCTGCAAGGTCTTGAGGATCTTGCGGGAAGTTTCGTATTTCATGGCTTTATAGACAAAGCGTTCGATGTGATCGTCGATAGCGCCATATTCAACGGGTTTGTTACGAAATTCATCAGCATTTTTGGCGAACTTGTTTTTATTCCAATTGTCTTCGTAGATATATTGGCTGATAATTTGCTTCTCAAGACTGCCGTTGAAATGTAAAACGGGTTTGAACTTCGTAGTATAGGCATCAGATGCAGATTTACAGACATTGAGAATGATCTTGGTGTTGGACACCTGTGCGGACTGTTTCATTCTGCGACCGACACCGATGGAGATGCCTGCTAACAGTGCAATGATGGCAATGACCACCAGGATTTCAATCAAGCTGAAACCGCGTTGGGTTGGTGGGGCAGATTGTGTCGGTTGCATGCACTTCATCTCAGGTGTTTCTCCGTGTCGACGCCATAGACGTTGTCGATGGCAGCTTGTTTGGACTGGGGTGTTTGGCCCGTGGGGTTGCCGAAGTCACCGTCGAGGCCAGCGGATACGAAGTCCGGCTGGTTGCTGGGGTGCCCGGATTGCGGGGGCATGTAACGAATCTCCTGGCCGAAACCGTCTCGGACGATTGGCAGTTTGTTTCGCAGCATGATGATGCTGACGTTATGCATCGTGTCCCGGCTGGCAGGATCGCTGAGCATCTGCATCAGCGCGTAAGGTGTCGGGCCTTTGGGCCAATTGCTGTTGGTCTGGTGATACTGCATCAACGAGACGCGCAGCATGCGCAGGGTTTGTCGTGTGTCCTGTTCAGCGGTTTCCGTTCGCAGTGAATTACTCACCAGAATCAGCAGACTGAGCATGCATGCAATGACCACGATCGAGAGAAGCATCTCGACAAAGCCCATAGCGAGGTTGTGATGTTGCGTGCGTTTCATGATCGTGCGGTCAAAGTGGGTACGGACTATTGATCAGCGACACAACGTGCCGCAGCAGTTCTCAGTCAATTTGTCACTGACTTGATTTCTCCAAGTTCCACAACAAGTCTTGCAAACTTGCCAGTGAAAACTCCCGGGGGGGCCGGGGGGATCAGGTCAGGTTGGTGATCAGTTTGACCAGTGGCAGGAACAAGGCGATGACGATGAAACCGACAATGCCACCGAGCACGACGACCATAATCGGTTCGAGCAGGGAGACAAGTGATGCCACCATCACGTCGACTTCTTCGTCGTAGTTATCTGCGATTTTCAGGAGCATTTTGTCCAGGTCACCGGTTTCTTCACCAACGTCGATCATGTTGACGACGATGCCGTCGCAGACGCGGGACTTACGCAGCGGTTCAGCAAAGCTGTCACCTTTACGCACCGAGTCATGCACGCCGGTGAGTGCTTTGCGGTAGACATCGTTGCCGGTGGTATCGCGGGTAATGATCAGGGCATCGAGAATGGGGACACCTGCGTTGATGAGCGTACCGAGGGTACGTGTGAAACGCGCAATGGTGCCCTTGGCAGCGAGTTTGCCTGCCACGGGTACGAGCAGGAACATTCGGTCAATGATCGATTTGCCCGTTGCGGTTTTTCGTATCAGTTTAACTCCAAAGAATATCCCGAATGGCGCAAAGAGTAGCCAAACGGCACCGGGTATGAATTGCCCGGGCATCGAACCACCTAACCAGCGCGAGCCTTGCATGAGCATGACCGTCAAGGCTGGCAGGTCGGTATCAAAGTCTTCGAAAATCTTTTCGAACTTGGGCACGATGAAGATCATGATCGCTGCCACGATCAAGGCAGCAACGGACACGACCACCGCGGGGTAGATCATGGCACCGATGATTTTTTTCTTGAGTTTTGCGGCTTTTTCCATGAATTCAGCAAGACGCTGAAGAATCAAGTCAAGCACACCACCGACTTCACCTGCTGCGATCATCTTGCAGTAAAGTTTGTCGAAGGCTTTGGGATATTTGGTCATGGCATCGGAGAGTGTCGCACCGCCGGAGACGTCATCATAGACACCACGCAGTGAGTTTTTGAGTACGCCTGGCTTTTGCTGTTCCTGGAGAATCTGAATCGACCGCAGAATCGGCAGGCCAGCATCCTGAAGTGTGGAAAGCTGGCGGGTGAAGTTGGTCAAATGCTTTTTGGAAACACCACCAATGGTGATGGTGATTTCGTTCATGCTCTTTTTGCCACCTTTGCCCTTGGAGCTTGAACCGCCGCTGCTACCGCCGGACTTCTTGCGGACTTTCTGTTCGCGGACGGAGGTGGGGAAGTGTCCCTTGGACCGGATACGAGCGATGGCATCTTCGCTGTTGGCAGCGGTGATGGTTCCCTTCTCGGGTTTGCCCGCATCGTTGAGTGCTTCATAGACATAGGTTGGCATGACAGATCTCCTGTAAGTTGGTTGTCACCTTGTTACAAAGTTGACGGTGACAAGCCGGTGTCGTTCCATGCTTCTGCTGGAACGGGGGAGTTTGAATTCCAACTCCCCGTTTGTGTCCTTGAAGCCTTGGGAAGGCTTCCGGGGCGGGGGCTTACACTTCGACGATGGTTTCAGCGACCACTTCACTGATGCTGGTTCTGCCATCGAAAATGCTAAGCAATCCACTTTCACGCAGCGTTCTCATGCCGCGTTTACGTGCTTCATTTCGCAGGACGGTGGTGGATGCCGACTGCATGATCATTTCACGCATTTCGTCATCAAGGACCATGATTTCAAACAAGCCGGTTCGTCCCTTGTAGCCGGACTTGTTGCAGTAGTCGCAACCGCGACCACGGAAGATTTCACGCCCCTGCAAATCCTCACGGGTCAGTTGCAATTCAAAGAGTTCAGCTTCGGATGGCTCGTAGGATTCCTTGCATCGCGGGCAGACGGTACGCACCAGTCGCTGGGCAATGACGCCTTCCATCGTTGCGGTGATCAGGAAGGATTCAAGGCCGAGGTCCAGTAGACGTGCTACGGAACTGGGGGCATCGTTGGTGTGCAACGTGGTCAACACCAAGTGACCGGTGAGTGCAGCCTGCACTGCAATACGTGCTGTTTCAAGGTCACGTGTTTCACCGACGAAGATAATATCAGGGTCTTGACGCAGGAAACTACGCAGTGCTGCTGCAAACGTCAGACCCACCGCAGGGTTCACACCGACCTGAATCAAGCCGTCAATGTCGAATTCGACGGGGTCTTCTGCGGTACAGATTTTGTCTTCGACACTGTTGAGTTCGTTGAGCGCCGAGTAGAGTGTTGTCGTTTTGCCCGAACCAGTGGGGCCGGTGACGATGACCACGCCGTTGGGTTTATGGATGAGTTGGCGGAAGCTGTCGAGTTCATCGGTACGCATCCCAACACGGTCGAGATCCAGACTCACAGCACTGCGGTCAAGAATACGCATCACGACCGACTCGCCAAACAGCGTGGGCAGCACAGCGACACGCAGGTCAACCGGATTGCCGTTGACGGTCAATTCAATACGACCGTCCTGGGGCATGCGGCGTTCTGCAATATCCAATTCAGCCATAACCTTCACACGGCTGACAATCGGTAGCGCCAAGTGCTTGGGCGGGGGAACCATCTCATAAAGCACACCGTCAATGCGGTATCGCATCTTGAATTCGGTTTCAAACGGCTCAAGGTGAATGTCCGATGCCTTGTCCTTGATGCCCTGCATGAGCACCAGGTTGAGCAGACGCTTGACCTTGTTATCTTCTGCTGCTTCAAGCAGTTCCTGAAGATCGATACTTTCATTGCCATCATCGAGTTCTTCAAGTTTGGTATCACTGGCCAGTTCACCGATCAGGTCACTGAGCGATTCTTCCGAATCACCGTAGTAACGGTTGATCAAATTTTCGACCTGCCGCGCTTCAGCAATGACCGGCTTGACGGTATAGCCCATGAGCATGCGTAAGTCATCAATTGCACGGAAGTTATCTGCGCTTTTCAGGGCGACCGTCAGGGTGTTGGTTTCTTCTTCGTAGTTGATCGGGAAGACTTGATAGGCCTGGGCCGTTTCCGCCGGGAGGACATGGATGATTTCTTCGGGGAAGTCACGGGATTCCAGATCCAGTGTCTCCATCCCAGCTTGGGCTGCCAAAGCTTGATTGATGTCTTCATCGGTGACATAACCCAACTCGACAAGAATCTGACCGATTGGCAGGCGGCGACTTTCCTGCATCTGCAGGCCTTCCTGGACCTGCTCTCGGGTGACTTTACCAAGCTTAACGAGAATGCGGCCGATACGGCGCCCCTGCAGTTGCTTGATGTCGATCGTCTGCTCATCAGACGATTCACCTGAGTTCTGGTCAGGGCTGTCGGACTGATTGTCGTCGTCATCCTCATCAGGATTTACATCGTCATTGAGTTGGAGATCAGAGATATCCACTTCATCCTGATTGGGATCATCAGTCATGGAACCGGGTTTCTTTTCAGTCTTCTTGGCCACAGTCTGCGTTTCCTCGGGAGTTCCTGCTTTGGCGGGTATTCGTTGGGTTCATTGCGAACCGGAGGTTGGCGGCGGTTGGGTGGGGTGACACGATGTTAATTACCAAATCCAATCCAAGCAGGGGGCTCAGGGGCTTGGCGGTCATCATGTCGGCGGCCAGATGAATCAAAATACAAATGTCCATCTTTAAAAGCCTGTATCTGCCAATTTTTGGCGACTCTCGGCTACGACGTTTCCATATATGAAACGGAGCTCTGAGAGATTATCGGTGTGTCTATTCCTATATTACGGTTATTTTGCTGGCAATCAACAACGTTTTGCACAGAAATTAAACATAGACATATGTACTATGGCTTGTCATGGTGCCCGGAATGTCTCCGCCAACCGCCTTTACCAGCCTGTGAAAATCCTTAGGATCGGGCGAATCAACACATGTTCACAGCTTTGCGCAAAGCCTCCAAAGCAATCTTGGATGGTTATTCAAACGTGCGCGGATTGGATGGTTTTGTTGCAAAAGATAGGTGAGAACCGTGCTCATTGGAGGTGTCATCTGGCCTGTGCATTCTCTCGACGGAGTTGCCCGCAGGCTGCTGCGATGTCCCGTCCTCGACTGGCGCGGATGTGAACGTTGACCCCTTTGCTGCGGAGAATGTTTTCGAACTGCAGCACGTCCTGGGTGTCGGGACGCTTATAGGGTAGCCCCTTGACTTCGTTGTAGCGTATCAGGTTCACATTGCTGCGAAGGGTCCGGGCGACCTTGGCCAACTCATGGGCATGCTCGGGTTGATCATTGACACGGCCGAGGAGGATATACTCCAGGGTAATTTCCCGGCCGGTCTTCTTGAAGTAGTACTGACCGGCATCCATGAGTTGATTAACGGTGACATAGTCCGCCCATGGGATGAGTTGGCGACGCAAATCGTCATTGGGGGCATGAAGGCTAATCGCCAACGTGATCGGCAGTTCAATTTCAGCCAATCGGCGAATCTGGGCGGGGAGTCCGACGGTACTCACGGTGATTTTGCGGGCTGAGATGCCCATTCCCCAGGATGCGTTAATAAATTGTACCGCTTTGGTCACTTCTTTGAAGTTGGCCAGCGGTTCGCCCATCCCCATGAACACCACATTGGAGATCCGGCCGACCCCCGGGAGCCTGGACAACTGCCAGACCTGTTCGACGATCTGACCGCTGCTCAGATTCTGGTCGACACCATCCAGACCTGAGGCACAGAATTTACATCCCACCGGGCAGCCGACCTGACTGGAGATGCACGCGGTCTTGCGATTGTCACTGGGGATCATGACACACTCGGTTTGGTTGGCCATATCCACCACGGGGAGTTGGGCCCCCGACCAATCCATGAGCAATTTCTGCACACCATCGGTAGCCAACTGATGTCGAACCGTCTGACCGCGCAGAATCACGAAATGCTCAGCAAGTCGGGTACGGTCGTTTTTGCCCAGGTTGGTCATCTGATCCCAACGGTCGACCTGCTTTTCATAAATCCACTGCAAAACCTGTTTGGCACGGAATGCCGGTAACCCAAGTTGCTTAAAACGTTCAGCCAGTTCTTCCGGGGTCAGATCAAAGACATGTGTCAGGACAACTTCGTTCATAACATGTATCTTATACGAAATGTGCTGATCTATTTTGATCAAACACTGCATAGCGAAAGACAATAAATGAACCACAGAGTCACAGAGGCGCAGAGATAGGCAATTAATACTGTTTTCTCTATTTTGTTCGGGCTCTGTGTCTCTGTGCCTCTGTGGTTAAAATCCGATTTGTGATTGATAGTGAGTATTAGATACATGTCCCAAACCATCGCCCCCAATGACGTGAGCCTGGCAGTTGATCTGGCAGGTCTCAAACTTGATAACCCTATGATGACCGCCTCAGGCACCTGTGGCTATGCCTACGAGTATCAGGACTTCGTTGACCTGCACACCTTCGGCGCGTTTGTCACCAAGAGCATCTCCGTGGAAGTCCGCAAGGGCAACGAAGCCTACCGCATCGTCGAAACGCGTGGCGGCATGATGAATGCCATCGGCCTGGCCAACGTCGGTTTGGACGCCTTTGTCAAGGACAAGCTTCCACAACTGGTGTCCATGCGAGAGAAGGGCCCACGCATCGTCGTCAACGTTGCAGGGCACAGCATCACCGACTATGTCACCGCAGCAGGCACGATCGCGCAAAACAACAGTGTTGATGCCATCGAACTCAACGTCTCCTGCCCGAACGTAGGTGACGGCCTGGTCTTCGGCACGGACCCTGCCATGCTCAAGAAGGTGGTATCCGAAGTCCGCGCTGCCATGCGGACTGACTGCAAGCTCATCGTCAAGCTCTCACCCAATGTCGGTGATATCACCAAGACCGCTGGCGCAGCCGTTGATGGTGGGACCGACATCCTGAGCATGATCAACACCTACACTGCCTTGGCCATCGACGTGAACAAACGCCGCCCGCGTATTGCCAACGGCACAGGTGGTCTCTCCGGCCCGGCGGTCCGACCCCTGGCCGTCTATCTCACCAGCCGTGTGTACCGCGAAGTCGCCAAGGCCGCAGGCGTCCCCATCATCGGTATGGGTGGTATCCAATACTGGCAGGACGCAGCCGAGTTCCTCATCGCCGGTGCCACGGGTTTAGCTGTCGGCACCGCGCTCTTCGTCGATCCGGCAACCCCCGTCAACGTCATGACCGGACTCAAAGACTATTTGGCCAAGCAGGGCATCACCGACATCAACGACATCATCGGCACCCTCAAAATGCCCGGTGATGAGGGATATTGATTAACGTCAATCCAACGATGAACCACAGAGTCACAGAGACACAGAGAAAAGCAAAACAAGCTTGTTTTCTCCGTCTTTTTCGGGCTCTGTGTCTCTGTGACTCTGTGGTTAAAGCCATGAGTAATCGACATGAAACACACCTTTGACGATCTTCTGGAACAGCACATTGCGGACCTGCCCGATTGGGTGGCTATCCGTCTGGAAGAGATTCCGGTGATCGTGGATGATGAACCCTCCGATACGGATTTGGCGCTCGTGGGACTGGATCGACACACCAGCGAACTCTGCGGTCTGCACACCGGCGTGCCGATCACCATGCGCCATGTTGAACATGCTTATCGCATGCCGGATCACATTCAACTGTTCCGCGGGCCGATCAAGCGCGTTGCAAAAAACACCGGCAGTTCACTGTCGGAGCAAATTCGTATTACACTATTGCATGAAATCGGCCATCACTTCGGTTTGGATGAAGACCAGTTAACCGAACTGGGGTACGGCTGAGTTCATCGACATTGCAAACCTTAAAACGCCAAGAGAAATCTGTACGCTCATGCTCAAACTTGCCACCATCCTGGACAATCCCGGCGAACCGACCGCCAAGACGCGCTACCGTGATCCGAACCTGCTCAAGCAATTGGGCTATAACGGCCTGGTTCTTTACGAGACCACCGGTCTCTCTGGATTAACCGGCGCTGACAGTGTGCAAAGCGGTGAACTCCGCCGCTGGATCACCAAGGGCTATGACCACGTACGTGCCGTCACCGAACAAGCCAATCAGGCTGGCCTTGATGTCTATCTGACTTACGATGTCCTGTCGCTGGCAAGGTCCATCGTCGATGATTCACCCAGTCGTTATGTCTGTAAAAATCGCCCCGGCACCTTGTGCCCAGCAAGTGAAGACACGCTCAATAAATCCGTCGAAGCACTCGATCATCTGATGCGCACGTTCAGTGATGCAGCAGGTGTGGTGTTGCGTATCGGAGATAACGATGCAGGGCGACTACCTTACCTGGTGGGGAACGATCTCTATGCGCCGCATTGCGCACGCTGCAGTCAGTTCGGACGTGCCGACCGCATCGTCTCCGTGCTGACCCGTTTTTATGAGATGATCGTGGGGACACATGGTAAACGCCTGATCGCACGCGCCTGGAACCTGCGCCCCAACGGCATGCATGACTCCGTGGAACTTTGTGATCGCATTCGTGACCGCCTGCCCGGTGAGGAAACCGATGATCGTTTTGTGCTGAGTTTCAAATACACGCAGACGGACTTCTGGCGATATCAGCCCTGGAACCAGGCGTCGCTGTGTTTCGGCCAACGCCCGATCATGTACGAATTGCAATGTCAGCGCGAGTTTGAAGGCAAGGGCGGCATCCCCAATTGGCAGGTGCCGATCTGGCGCGATGGTGATCCTGCCATCCAAGACGAAGACCAACGTGGGGGCCTGGCAAAAGTCACCAGCAAGATCAACTTCTCCGGCCTGTGGGCATGGGTCCGCGGTGGTGGTTGGGGCGGTCCCTTCGTTGCCAACGAGGATTGGATCGACGCCAATGTCTATGCCGTCCCGCGTCTGGCGGAGAACCCCTCCATGCCCAGCAGTCAGTTGGCAGAGGAATGGGTCGACAAACGCGTGGGCGTACCCAAGACCAAAACCAAGAAGGCCATCTGTGATGTGCTCGAAGCCTCCGTCCAGTTCATCCTCGATGGTTTTTACATCGGCCCGTATGCCTCCAACAAGGCGGACGCCTGGCATCCCAACGCGGATTGGATTCAGGATGATCTGGTTGATGCCGAAGCGGCCTGGCGCATGATCCTGCAACTCTCATTTGAGAAACTCGATCAGGTGGGTGTCGAAAAAAACCGTGCTGTATCAGCAGTCAGTGAAGTCCGTCAGGCATTGCATAAACAAATCAACGAAGCCAACAAATACATAAAATT
>PAIY01000234.1 GCA_002704825.1 Phycisphaeraceae bacterium | reverse complement strand
TTTTTACCTCATCAATTTTTCCTTCCAGAAACTCTCCCCCAAAGATAAAATCAGCTCCAATAGAGAATGTCGTAGCATCAATTGACAATGGAAGACCAATATCTGCAGGACCAAGTTCCACTCCATCTACAAAACCATTGGCAGTGGTTCCATCCCAGGTGACCACCACATGATGCCATCCTGCCGTGGTGGTCCCGAATGATAGTGCATGCTCATTGTCCCAAAAAATAAAGTAGCTTCCATCTACCTGGCCAAGCTGAACAACCTCAGTTTCATTTTCAATGCTAATGATATTTTGATAGTTCCCTGACATATCAGATGGATTTTCAAGATAAACCCAGGCTGAAAGGGTTGTTGCTGTAAAATTGATAGGAGATGAAAGGGTATGGTAAACCTGATCATCAATTCCGTCAAAGGCAATCCCCTGATCAGCAATGCCTGTTACACCTTCACTTTTTAATGGTCCTCCGTTAAGTGAACCATGGTATTCGTTTCCACTCACTTCTGAGGTATTGCCATCAAGTGGATAATGTGCAACGAGTCCAATGCTGCTGGTTTGATTGATGCTGTTAAATCCGGATGACAGGCTAAAATTGGTAGATGTGCTGGAACCAATGATTTCTCCTGCTGAACCATTTAATTGAAAACTGGTAGATGTAGCGGTGCCTGTCCCTGAAGAAAATGAATGCGTTTTAAGGACTGGTTGAGCTTGAATAACAACCAAACTCAAAGTTAAAATAACTGTGAATAGATATTTGATGATATGTTTTAGAGAATTCATAGATCTCCTTCGTTGAATATCATAATTATTTAAGGGTTTGAAGTTTCATAGGTTATCACTGCACTTTTCACTCTAAGAGATGAGTTTGCTTGTCTTGTAACAACATATATCCAGTACTGATTAAGGCTATTATCAACTACATGGTTCATATTAATACCCATTACAGCATTTCCAGGTGTTCCGGAAGAAGTTCCTATTAATGGAGAGATAGCTGTTGCTGTTGTGCCATGATTTACGCCATATAAAGATGCTGAAATATCATAACTGGCATCAGAATCCTGATAATAGAGATCAATTCTTGTAATTGTGGCATTGTGTGGTAGATTAAGAGGTGCAATGAGGTATGCAGGATTCGTAATTACCCCTCCAACCACGTAAACATCATAATAGCTTGAATTAAGATAGTATGTTGCTTCAGTTCCGCCAAGAGCTAATTTAAACTGGGAAGGAGGTACAGAATAGTATGATACTTTTGGGGTATTTAAAGTAAAATCGTCCGCCTTCACGGTCCCGACAACATCTAATTCAGCACTTGGTGTCATGGTCCCTATACCAAGGTTACCTGCAGGCAGTAAGGTCATTCGTTCTACATTATTAGAATAGAAAGACAATTTTCCGTCCTGATCTACCTCCAAACCGGTATCATCATCATCTATGGCCAGGTCAATGGTAGGAGCAACACCCCCCACTTGTAAGTCACCTCCGATATAGACATTTCCTGATGAGGGAACGTTGTTTCCGGCACCAGCCACTGACTTTGCTGATTGACTGAATGCTGACGATGCCAGTTCGATCCTTGGTGTCAGGGTTTCTCCTCCCACGGAGATTTCCAGAAAGAGCGGCTTATTAAATTCAGCCGGATCTAGTGGTGTGTTTTTCCCCAGTAGAACATTAAAGGTTCCATCTGCTATAGACAACGTACTGTGTGTTTCTGTCCAGACACTACTCCCTGCGGATAAAGCATCAAAAAGGGTGAATACCACATTATAGTCTCCATCAGCAACAGGACTGTTTGTTCCGGGTTCTGTAAGGCTTCCCTGGAAGCTTATTGTACCGGGAACCTGTGCCCGGGTCACAATAGCCAGAAAGAGCATGATAAGAAGTAAGCTTATATTTTTCATTGTATAATTATTTCAGCCAATATCTTCCCAAATTTATTCTGGAGTTGTTGGTGGGTCAGGAAGACCGGATGGGTCATCTCCTCCTTCACCTCCAGCGGTTAATAAGTAGGCAGCGGCACCACCTCCTGCAACGATTGGAGCAAGGATCAACAAAGTGTTTCCACCAACTACCTTAAAATCCATTTCTCCATAGGCATCTCTATTTTGAGGAGTTACTCTCAACTTGTAACTACCTTTTGCAATGTCTTTGCTGACTTCCTGTCCAAAGATCTGGCTGTCTTGTGCACTTGCCAGGGTATAACTTCCCAGGTTACCGCCAATAAGTTCAATTTTATAGGGTCCACGATCATTGTAACCGGACCAACTGGCATCAAATTTTTTGCCTCTTTTTACTTTTCCCTTACTCCTTACAACCAAAGGAAAAGTGGTTGCCTTGATATCTACCTTTAATTGTAGGGATGACCCCTCGCCCTTTAGCTCCTGTGGAGTAAGTCGTATGGTCATGGCACCAGGCTCAATGTCTTTGTAAGTCTTATCCAGTTGAATAAAAGGACTGTTGTCAAAGGATCTTGAAATGGTCATTTCATACCTTTCCCTATGTGAATTTTTTGCTTCTATTGCCAATTCAAGAACAATATCACCATTGCTATCCTGACGAAAATCCCTGGATCTAATGGTCTGAGCATTTAGATCGGAGAAAAGAAGTGTGCAGAAAAAAAGAGACAGTAAAGATTTCATCATAGGCGGTCAATTTTCCAAAGCAAACACTATGTCCAGTTTACAGAGTTCAAGTTAAGCAATTTATAAGGAACATTCAAATTGTTATAACTTTTATCAAAATATTAATATTATTTAATAACAGTTTTACAAGGTAAAAATATATATTTTTAGATAGAAATGGTTTTAGTAGTGGGGAGAATTGATAATATCAAAAAAGTGAAAAGGGATAAGTCTTGTGGAAGTTGAAAGGTGAGAATTGGTTGGAAGAATACTGTTACATCAGCTATCTTCGCATCTCAATTTTAAAACACAACTCATGACAACAGATCAGTTGAAAGACTTGAAGGCACGCGTTTCTGCCTTGAGGAGGTATCTTTGACTACGATAAAAGGAAAAAAGAGTTAGAGGACCTGGAGATGGTCACCGTACAGCCGGATTTTTGGAATGATCCGGAAAAAGCCGAAGCTACGATGAAAAATATTCGCGGGATCAAAGGGTGGACCGGAGATTTTGAGCGAGTAAGTGGCGCGGTAGAAGACCTGGAAGCACTGCAGGAATTCCTGGAGGAAGGCGAAGGTTCTGAAGCCGAAGTGGAGCAATCATATCAGGATGCACTAAAAAAGGTTGAAGACCTTGAATTCAAAAAAATGCTATCAGGTGATGAAGATCAGCTTTCGGCCATGTTGCAGATTACACCTGGTGCGGGTGGTACGGAAAGCAATGATTGGGCTTCTATCCTGATGCGGATGTATATCATGTGGGGAGAAGCCAATGGTTATAAAGTCAGAGAAGTAGATTACCAGGCAGGAGATGTGGCAGGTGTAAAATCTGTCACCCTTGAGTTTGATGGGCCATTGGCATATGGTTTCCTTAAATCTGAAAATGGTGTACATCGTTTGGTGAGGATTTCTCCATTTGATAGTGGCGGAAGAAGACATACTTCATTTGCTTCTGTTTATGTGTATCCCGTGGTTGATGATTCTATTGATATTGATATCAACCCCGCTGATGTAGAGCTACATACCTCCAGGTCTGGTGGAGCGGGTGGTCAAAATGTAAACAAGGTGGAAACAAAGGTTCAGCTAACCCATAAGCCCACCGGGATTGTGGTAGTTTGTCAGGTTGAACGCTCACAGCATGCGAATAGAGAGCGGGCCATGCAAATGTTGAAATCTCAACTTTACCAGATTGAAGTAGAAAAGAAAAATGCTGAAAGGGACAAAATTGAATCCGGTAAGATGAAAATTGACTTTGGTTCCCAGATCAGGAATTATGTATTGCATCCCTATAAGTTGGTAAAAGATGCCCGTACCAGTCATGAGCGAACAGATGTTCAAAATGTGTTGGACGGGGATATCAATGATTTTATCAAGACATTTCTTTTACACCAGCAGGAATGAGGGAACCTAATAAACAGGAAGGGGTAGAGAAAAGCAATCATTCAACATCAATTTTTAAGCGGTACAAACAGGGATTTTGGCTATTATCATTTAGTTCATTTCTTTTTTTCGCCTCTTTTACCATGGTCCTTCCTGAACTTCCGGCGTATTTGGCCGGGATGGGAGGTGAAGAATATATTGGCTTGATCATCGCCTTGTTTACGCTTACTGCAGGTATATCCAGACCTTTTAGTGGCAAATTGACAGATAAGTGGGGGCGGATTCCGGTCATGGTCTTTGGGGCAGTCGTCAGTGGTATAGCTGCATTGCTTTATCCCATCATGGGAACAATTACAGGTTTCTTTCTTGTCAGGTTATTTCATGGTTTTTCAGCAGGATTTAAGCCTACGGCAACATCTGCATACATTGCTGACATCGTACCTCCGGACCGACGAGGAGAGGCCCTTGGGATCAGTAGTTTTTTTGGTACCATTGGGATGGCTGCGGGACCTGCAATTGGTTCAACTATATTTCTTGAATTTGGGATAAATGTTCTTTTCTATTTAAGCTGCTGTTTTGCGGTGGCATCAGTGATCATTCTGGCGGGAATGAAGGAGACGTTAAGTGATCGTGAGGCATTTCATCCCAGGCTCTTAAAGATTTCAAAATATGATATTTTTGAACCGGCAGTTTTTCTTCCTTCCATTATCATGGTACTGACCTGTGCGTCTTTTGGTACAGTACTTACACTGTCGCCGGATTTCAGTACATATCTTGGTATAGAAAATAAAGGTGTTTTCTTTACTGTATTTACAGGCTCTTCTTTGATCGTAAGGATTATCGGAGGTCGGTTATCAGATAAGTTTGGGCGAGTAAAAATTCTGAAGTTTAGTACCATGATCCTTTTTCTGAGTATGACAGTCATTGGGACTTCAACTACAGTTTTTCAATTTTTTGCCGGGGCATTCTTATTTGGGATAGGTTACGGTTTGAATTCTCCGACTTTGTTTGCCTGGACCATTGACCTGAGCCCACAAAAAGGAAGAGGTCGTGGTGTTTCTACGCTATTTATATTTTTAGAAACAGGCATAGGTCTTGGGGCGCTGATATCAGGAACTGCCTATCAAGCACACCCTGAGCGTTTCCCAGTTATCTTTGTTGTAGCAGGTTTGTTCTCATTGTTGGCTTTTATCTACATCTTTTGGAAGACAAAAAGAAGTTAAATCCCCAGGTTATCATCTATATCTATCTTCTCATCGGGATCATTAATCTGGTTTCAAGAGGAGTAGGAATTAACTGGGTTGATGGCTATACGAAGCCACTTTTGATGCCACTTTTGATCTTTTTTGTCTACAGGTATGCTGAGGGCTACATTACAATTTCCAGGTTATTATTAGTGGTGGCACTTCTTTTCAGTTGGATAGGAGACTTGTTACTTATGGGAGAAGGTGAGTTGTTTTTTCTTGGGGGACTGGTTTCTTTCCTTATTGCACAGATTCTTTATTCATTTATTTTATATCAGTCAACTACTGGTAAGATGGCCTGGAGATGGATGCCTTCCATGCTGTTTATTCTGTATGCATTTTTCCTGTTATCGTTACTTGTTCCTGGCTCAGGTTTGATGGGATTTCCTATCGCAATTTATGGAGTTGGAATTACGGTCATGATTACGGTGGCTGGTTTAAGGAAAGGTCTGACAGGAAAGTTAAGCTATCTAGCAGCAATGATTGGAGCCATCCTATTTGTTATTTCAGATTCGATAATTGCCATTGATGCTTTTTATTCCCCAGTCCTTTTTTCGGGAGTTTGGATCATGAGTACTTATATAGTGGCTCAGTTGCTTTTGGCTATCGGTATACTAAACCACAAGTAGGTATATTATTCGTAATGGAATGTAATACTTCCTAAAGCGACATCCACATCGAAAGTAAGCAGGTTCTTAGCATCTACCGTATAATCCATATTTACATATACATTATGCTCTACTTCCTCAAAACCTTCTGCCAGTCGTACGCCACAAAGGGGAGAGTCTTTAAGGTAAATGATAATCGGTGTATTTCCTTTTGGGAGCAATACATCCAAATTGCCTGCACCCACAGATGCGGTTACATCACATTTTTTTGTTTGAGGATCGCTTAAATCTAATAAGGCCTTTCCAAAACCAATGTTGGCAATGATGTTGTCGGCGTTGGCTAGGACAAGTTTTTTTGTAATAATCGTGCCCATATCTACCTTCACCTCGAAGGTATCCATGGCAATTTGATTAGGCTGATCTTTTTTATATTCAACAAAAATATCTGCTGTTCCGGAATTTATCTTGAAGGATTTCACTGATGAACCGCTTAAATCAACGTTGGCATTCCCTATTCCATAACTTAAGTCCAGAAAATAGATTTTATTTTTATCAAAGTTTACTTTCCAGTAGTTATTTTCATCTTCATCTGAACGCATCATGGCAAAGACCAATCCATCTCCAAGGCTGGATGATCTAAATTCCTGCAAATCAAGCGAAACATTACATTTTCTTTCAACAACCTTATACTTAAAGGAGGGATTAATCTTATCCAGGTCCGGATTTCCGAAAATTGAAAGAGGACTCTGATCTTCAATAGAAGCTGATTGTACGGTACAGTTGCCCGATGTCGCATGCATTGAAAAGGATACTGAATCATAATTTCCAGCATCTTTTAAAGCGTAAAATTTTTGTAACTGCCCGTAACTCAGAAAAACAATCAGCACAAAGGCTGATGAAATCACCATCCTCAACATGGTTTAGAATACGTATGTTGCCATGTTAATGTTGCGTTAATATCAGGCGCCAAAAAATTCCTTCATATTTTCAAAGAAACCTTTCTCGCCTTTAGAAGGATTGGGTTCGAAACTTTTAGAGTCACGAAGACTTTCCAGGAGAGAGGTTTCCTCTTTAGTCAGGCTTTTTGGCGTCCATACATTTACATGGATAAGTTGATCTCCTGTACCATAGCCATCCACATCTCTTATACCTTTTCCCCTAAGTCGTAGAATTTTTCCGCTTTGAGTTCCAGGGTCAATTTTTATTTTCACTTTTCCACTAATAGTCGGGACTTCAACTGATGTACCCAGTGCTGCGTCAATGAAACTTATGTACAATTCATAAACTACATTATTACCATCACGCTTCAACTCGTCATTTTCAGCTTCTTCAACCAGGATGAGCAGGTCACCGGGAATTCCTCCGGGAACTTCATTTCCTTTTCCTGACATAGAAAGTTGCATTCCCTCTGCTACACCCTGTGGGATTTTTATTGAAATAACTTCTTCACGGCGAGTCATTCCCGTACTATCAGTGCCAGGAGCTCTTTTATCTACGGTTTGGCCGGCACCTCCACAAGTAGGACAGGTCGTCGTTGAAACCATTTGTCCAAGCATGGTATTCATTACCTTCCTTACCTGGCCGGTTCCGTTACAGGAAGAACAATTCTTGAAAGTTGTGTTTGGATCAACAACAAGCCTGTTGACTTTGATTTTTTTCTCGACACCATCTGCAATTTCTTGCAAGGTGAGTTTAAGCTTTATCCTTAGGTTGGTTCCCTTTTTGGTCCTTCGTCCCCCATGGCCGCCACCGCCACCAAAGAAACTATCAAAGGGGCTATGACCACCAAAGATATCTCCAAATTGAGAGAAGATGTCCTCCATGTTCATGCCACCGCCACTGTATCCACCAGCGCCGCCTACTCCTTTATGACCAAATTGGTCATATCGCTGTCTTTTTTGATCATTGCTAAGCACTTCATATGCTTCAGCAGCTTCCTTGAACTTGTCTTCAGCTTCTTTATCGTCGGGATTCTTATCGGGATGGTATTTTATAGCCAGCTTACGATAAGCCTTTTTGATCTCATCCTTGCTGGCTGATTTACTAATCCCTAGTACATCGTAATAATCTCTTTTTGCCATTATGATTTTGCTCCTGTTACCACTTTTGCAAATCTGATTACTTTGTCATTTAGAGAATATCCATTCTCTATGACGTCCACAATCTTTCCTTCCATTTTCTTTCCAGCAGGAGTCTGTGTGATGGCCTCATGCAACTCATCATCAAACTTATCTCCACTTTTTACTTCCACTTTTTTCAAGCCTTTCTGCTCCAGAATCTTACTTAGCTTATTGAATATCAGCTCTATCCCTTCTTTTGCAGATCCTGAATCAGCTTTTTCATCTATTGATTTAAAAGCTCTTTCAAAATCATCAAGTACAGGAAGAAGATCAGAAATAAGATCCTTGGTGGCTGATCCGATCAAATCTAACTTTTCTTTGGCCGTTCTTCGTCTGAAATTTTCAAACTCAGAATATAGCCTTAGATATTTATCTTTTGATTCACTCAACTCGGACTTTAACTGTTCTGTTTCATCCACTTCCTCCTCTTCATTAGACTCAGCTTCGGGTGTCTCTTCTTCAACCACCTGATCCTGGTCTTTCACATCATCCTTTATTTCTGCCTTTGACTGATCCTTATTATTGTTTTCGGTTTTTTCCTTTTGCATGATTTATTTTCAAACATTTTAACCTTAGTTCGTGGTGACAATTTCTTTGCCAATCCAATAGTATATGACAAGATGACAGGGTTTTGCCACTCAATTCAATGCTTGCCATATCTTATCCTTCAATTCCTGGATGCCCAGTCCTGAAACACTTGAAATAAAGACATAGGGTAGGTGAGGAGGAAGGTCTGCCTTCATTTCATCTATTAGTTCCTGATCTAGCATGTCGGATTTGGTAATGGCAAGGAGTCGTTCTTTGTCTAATAGTTGCGGGTTGTGCTTTTTGAGCTCTTTTAGGAGGATGTTGTATTCTCCTTTGATACTTTCTGCTTCACAGGAGACCATGAAGAGAAGGATCGAATTTCTTTCTATGTGCCTGAGAAATCGAAGCCCTAAACCCCGACCTTCTGCTGCACCCTCAATGATTCCCGGGATGTCTGCAATGACAAATGACTTATAATCCCGGTATTTGACGACCCCAAGATTAGGTGTAAGTGTTGTAAATGGATAATCCCCAATCTCCGGTTTAGCGGCAGATACAACGGAAAGAAAGGTTGATTTTCCGGCATTGGGAAATCCAACCAGGCCGGCATCAGCCAGTACCTTCAATTCAAGAATGATCCACTTTTCTTCTCCTTCAATGCCGGGCTGAGCATAGCGTGGAGCTTGCTGCGTAGCAGATTTAAAGTGTACATTTCCTAATCCCCCTTTACCACCTGGTAAAAGTACTTCCGTTTGGCCGTCTTCAAGGATTTCTAATAATTGTTCCCCGGTCTCATCATTGCGGGCAATTGTTCCGACAGGCACTTCCAGGATGATGTCTTCTCCATTGGCGCCTGATTTCATTTGACCTTCTCCCTGTTTTCCGTTGTCTGCTTTGACGTGTTTTCGGTATTTCAAATGAAGTAAGGTCCATAGCTGACTATTTCCTTTTAGGATAATGTGGCCGCCTCTGCCACCATCCCCGCCATCCGGCCCTCCTTTAGGGACATACTTCTCCCTTCTGAAATGGACTGAACCAGCTCCTCCATTTCCGGACCTTGCATAGAACTTGACATAGTCAATAAAATTTGATCCCATCAGGAATTTCGCTGGTCAATGACCTGGGTCAGGGTATTGAAAATATCAGAGATTGATCCTACCCCATTAATGCCCTGGTACTTTGATTGATTTTTGTAAAAATCGGCAACCGGAGCAGTCTCTTTTTCATAGACTCTTATTCTGGTGGTTATTTTTTCATCGTCCTGATCATCCACTCTTCCTGAAGTCTTGGCTCTTTCTTTGATTCTTGCTCT
>PAIY01000233.1 GCA_002704825.1 Phycisphaeraceae bacterium | reverse complement strand
GCGAAGACTGGGATCGGTTGAGCAATGGTAGACGTTGATATCCCAGTCTTCGTTTTGCTCAGTCCTGGGCTTTGGTTACTTTGCAGTCAAGTGCAGCCTGTAAAAAAACAACCCGCTGACAATCGTCAACGGGTTGCATGAATATCAATTGGAAATCAATTGCACTTATTTATCTGGTTTTTTGACGTTGGCGGTGTTCTGCTGCTGCTGAAGAATCAGGCCGATGACCGAGGGGACGGCAATGAGCAGGGGGATGACAATCGGGTGAGCAGTCAGTGAAGACTGCACGGTCTCCTGCCACAGCGGAACCTGTAACAGCAATGCGATGGCACCAAACACGGCAATGGTCGAGCCCCCAAAACTGGTGAACATGACCACGGAGAATTTAAAGACGATGAAGGAAAGCATGCCACAGACGATCAGGCCGATCATGGCACCGATCCAGTAGTTTTCCATCATGGCCTGGGCGCGGGTGGTGTCCTGCATCACCGCAGCGATGGAGGCCCATGTGTTGGCACCGATAAAGGCACCGGCCAAACCACCAACCAAAGCGACGGCATATTTCATCAACGGCCAACAACCCACAGCAAGCAAAATCGACAAACAACCGGCGACGATGTAGGCCGCTTGATTCTCAAGGTGTTTACCCAATGCGTAACCGGCAAAGGCGCCGATGGCAGAGGCAGTCACAATCACAACCGTTCGGTGATACTTGTAACCATTGAGCATGGTGACCAAACCTGCGGTGAGGAAGATGGCGCCCCAGACAATGGACATACTGCGCAGGGCGGTGGTCAAATCCTCAGGATGTGCCAAAGTGTCCCCGCGTGCAAAGATGTTGGTGACCACTTCAAAGACGTTGCCGTCCGTGAGACCGGTTTGCGCCAAGAGAGATAACATGTTGCGTCTGCCTTTCCGTCTATATCACAAATCACCACGCGGCATTTGCGCTGGACCTATAGACTTAATATCGGCTTTTTATGGATCGGCGCTTATTTTGCAGACGCTTTTTTTCGCCACATCATCCACTGAGCAATAACACCGGCAAGGGTTATCAGACCCACAGCCATGGCGACCTGCTGTGACGAGGCCAGTTTTTCCCATGGAACAGGCAGTTTGAAGTGCGCAGCCAGATTCCAGAACCCGATGAGCATCAGCACGCTGCCGAACAATGCGGACTCAGCGGACGTTGCCAGATAGGGGAAGACGAGTCCGATAAACAGGCCGGATAAGGCGCCAGCCAATGCCAATGCGCCCATGGTGTGTCGTGTGTCGTCATCAAGCTGGTTGCGCCAACTGGTGATGGCGTTACGTTGAATGTCCACATTGCGATGGACAAACGGTTTGATCTCCAAGGCCGTCGGCAGGACATCCTTGGTCTGCAATCCGTTGGCAAGATGCGGGGTGACTTCGGTTTCAATTTTGATCGGCGTGAAACTCGGGAGATTATCCTGCCAGGCCAGATCCACAATCGGGACCGCCAAAGCCAGCGTCACCGCCAGCGTCAAACCCGTTGCAACGCGGAACAATAACCATGCAAGGATGAATCCGACCACACCACCGATAGCGATGGCCATGAGCAGGGTTTGGGGTGAAGCATGTGATGATGGGAGAATCAGGGCGAAACTTGCACCTGCAAGAAAACCTGAAAAACCACAGCCGGATCGAGCGAGCTTGCGACCGAACACCCAAAGGACCATGCCAAACAAAGCAAGAAATCCAAAGGCAATGAGTCGCGGCTCCATCGAACTGACCATCTCAAGCTGTTCGGTGGGTAATGTTTCCATCTCAGTTCAAAAATCGGTTATTGCTTTGACACGAATGAGAGACTTAAGTGGATGCTGGAAAATACCGGTCGGTCTGGTCGGTTTATGCGGGAAAGTCGGGGGGGCTAATGGGAAATTCTGCAGCATTGCAAGTGATGCGGCGAGTGCAGTTGAAATAATTCCCTACATCCGTCACTCCCGCGCAGGCGGGAGTCCAGTGGAACTTGCAAGTGCGCACAGCATGCCACTGGATTCCCGCCTGCGCGGGAATGACGGAAGATAAAGACGACATGCAGAAGAATGACTTGTATTGTGCAAACAACGTTGCTGTACGATGCGGAAACGTCATCGCAAACACATAAAAAAACACGCGCCATATCGACGCGTGTTTTGGTGTGTTGTGTTAAGGCTTGTGGTTTACTCGGACTTTTCTTCCTTGTTCTTATCACCGCCGAGCAGTCCGCCGACGCCTTTGAGCAGGCCGTCTGCGGCTTTGCCGATTTCTTTTGTTGTTCCTTCGACCGCTTTACCTGCTTCTTCGGTGACACCTTCTGCAGCTTTACCGACACCTTCGGTGACATTGCCGACCTGGTTGAGCGTTTCGCCGACGGTATCGCCGATGATTTGCGTGCCGATGTCGCCGATGGCCGAGATGCCTTCAAGACCTTTACCCAGTTCGTCGGAAATGATCGGGGGCAGCAGGCCACCGCCCTGGCGGATGATTTCCGCGAGCATGGTTTGGACCAGCTTGGCAATGACGGTGGACATCTGGGCGCCGGCATCCTTGGCAGAACCGACATTGGTCAGGTGGATCGGGTCTTTGAGTTCGATGGTCTTTTTGACTTCACCGCCGATCCCCAGTGCGTCGAGATTGACGTTGACTTTCACGTTTTTGATGAGAATGTCCTGAATGACAAAGCCGGTGTCACTGGCAGCGTCGTCGGTTGGTTCGTCTGCTGCCGGTTCTTTGCCGGACTTGAGGCTGTCTGCGGTTTTCTGGAGGTTATCGAGAATCACCTGGTAATTGGCACCGGTTTTGGTTTTCTCGATGCTCAGTTCCACGGTGTCAAAGTGCAGCTTTTTGACGACGACTTTGTCCGAGCGGATCGTCGAGGTGTCCAGTGCAAATTCGCCATGACCGATCTTCATGAAGTTGTCATAGGTAAAGCCATCGGGGTTGGCGATGTTCAAGTTATCCAGATCACATTCACCTGAGAAAATGGCGATGTCGATTGACCCAAGCGTGGTGGGGACACCCAGTGCATAGGTCCCGCCGCGCTCGATGCCGGACTTGGCAATGTTGTTGATTTGTGAAAACAGGATTCCCACGCCGATGACGATCAGCAGTAAGACAACAACGACGATGACGACCAACGCTTTGAAAATTTTCTTCATGTGATTCTCCCTGTGTGTTCATGCTTTGGGGCATGAGGCCCGGTGTGTTTGTCTACGGTGCATTGTACCAGCGATGATCGATTTTGCAGTGTTAAACCTTGTGAATAAAAGATGTAAGTGTCCGCCAAATTGTGGTATAACCATGTCTCCACACACCGGGCAAGCGTTGTCCGACACCACAACCCCAACCGCATCTCCGGAGACACACCATGAAAATCATGATCCTGTTGGCATGGCTGATCATCAGTGCAGCATTGACCGCTCGCGCCTGGGCAGAGGATGTCAAAGCACAACGACAGACCGCTGAAACGATGACCTATGAAGATGGGGCAACGCTCCAATACTGGTTCTATCAACCACAGGGCGAAAAAGTCAAAGACAAGAAGTATCCGCTAATGCTGTTTCTGCATGGTGCAGGTGAACGCGGCGACGACATCAACCGCGTGTTGCGACATGGTCCGCCGATGCAGATCAAAAAGGGCAAGGACTTTGATGCCTACGTTATCAGCCCGCAATGTCCACACAAAAAATGGTGGCCGGCTGGTGACATGATCAAGCAACTGGATTTGCTGCTCAAGAAGACATGCAACGACTATCCCATCGACCGCAGTCGCATCTACATCACCGGCCTGAGTATGGGCGGCATGGGCACGATGGCAATGGTCCAGGCTTTGCCCGATCGCTTCGCTGCAGCGATTCCAATCTGTGGCCGCGGTGATGTCTCCAAGGCCAGCAAGATGGTGGACATTCCCATGTGGTTTTTCCACGGTGATGCCGACCCCACCGTCAAACCCGAAGGCTCCACACAGATGGTCGAAGCGATCAAGCAAGCCGGTGGTAACAAGGTCAAACTCACCCTCTACCCCGGCGTCGGCCACAACTCCTGGACCAAGACCTACGACAACGAAGAAGTCTACGATTGGCTATTTGCTCAGCGCAAGGGGCAGTGAGATTTGAGATAGGTTCCCCCAAGCCGCCAGATTACACGCGTTGAATATGCAAGCATTTGTATGTAATTCATTTGGCAAGTTTTTAGG
The DNA here is from genome assembly GCA_002704825.1 of Phycisphaeraceae bacterium. GTDB lineage: Bacteria > Planctomycetota > Phycisphaerae > Phycisphaerales > Phycisphaeraceae > UBA7800. The sequence continues at coordinate 26,076 of PAIY01000233.1, read as the reverse complement.
GGTCGCACTTACTCAACATAAGCCACGTGAGTCTGAGCACCGGGTGTCAACCCGGTGCCCCTTGGATGAACGTATACACAACGGGCACCGGATTAACATCCAGTGTTCAACTGTGAAAATGACGAAATCATAAACGGTCTTGATAATCACTTTTTTGATATTCAAAGCTCGTATATTCAAACCTCATCAATCGCCGCATGAATCCGCATTCATAGATAGCGCGACCTGCTATCGACCCTTGAAAACAAGTGCTCAACGCATTGTCAGCATTGGCCGAGACTGGTATACCCATACGATTGAAATTCGTAACCGATCGCGCATCGTTGCACGAGTCTGTAACAACATCAATGCGTGTATCTCAACTTTGAAAGAGTCCAAACGTGGCACGGTACACCTTAACCCAACGTGAAATTCAGTTCGACGATTCCTGGGATGTCATTGTCATCGGCGGGGGGCCGGCAGGTTGCACCGCAGCGGCATCGGCTGCGCGCGAAGGTGCTAAGACCCTGCTCGTCGAAGCCACCGGTGTCCTGGGTGGCATGGGTACCTCCGGCCTGGTTCCCGCATGGTGTCCCTTCACCGACAAAGAACAAATCATCTACAAGGGGTTGGCAGAAGGCATCCTCAAACAATGCATCGCTGGCATGGATCATGTGCCCAAAGATCAATTCAACTGGACACCCATCGACGCTGAGCTGCTTAAGCGCATCTATGATGATCTGGTCACTGAAGCCGGCGCATCCGTGCTGTTTCACACGGTTTTGAGTGCTGTGGACACCGACGACGATGGCCATGTCACCGCTGTGATTCTCAGCAATAAAGCTGGCCTCACCGCCTACCGCGCCAAGACGTATGTCGACTGCAGTGGTGATGCTGATCTCGCTGCCTGGGCCGGCGCTGAGTTTCACAAAGGTGATGACCAGACCGGCGAAATGCAGCCGGGGACGCATTGTCTGCTGCTGAGTAATGTCGATATGTATCACTATGCTCACGGCGAGGCGCTGCACCCGGCTAATCCCAACAGTCCGGCACACCAGATGGCCAAGGACCCGCGTTACCCGTTGATCACCGATGCCCATGCCTGCAACAACATCGTCGGCCCGGGCACCATCGGCTTTAATGCCGGCCACATCTGGGAAGTCGACAACACCGATCCGGTTTCGCTGTCCAACGCATTGATCCAAGGCCGCAAGTTTGCTGCCCAGTTCCGTGACGCGTTAGCCGAGTATCACCCCAAAGCCTATGCAGGCAGCTTCCTCGTGAGTACCGGCTCGTTGATGGGCATCCGTGAGACCCGCCGAATCATGGGCGATTATGTCCTCACGCGCGAAGACTACATCGAACGTCGCAGTTTCCCCGATGAGATCGCTCGCAACAGTTACTATCTGGATGTGCATCTGAGTCTTGCTGCCAAGAAGGATAAGACAGAAGCACAGTTGGATAAGGAAAACGCACGATATGGACCGGGTGAAAGTCATGGCATTCCCTATCGTTGTCTGACGCCAAAAGGTTTGAAGAACGTGTTGGTTGCCGGCCGCGCCATTTCATCGGATCGTGCAGTGCAAGGCAGCACGCGTGTCATGCCGGTGTGTTTGGCGATGGGCGAAGCCGCCGGTTTAGCCGCCGCGATTGCATCAACGTCTGATGTGGTGGACACCCATGCGGTGGATACGAATGATCTGCGTCAGCGGTTAAGGGAATATGGTGCGTATCTGCCGGAGTGAGTTACGAATCTAAGTTTTTCATGGCATCGCTTCAAACAACCCGTGGTTGATTGTGTAATCAGCAAGTTTTTTACACAAAGGATCCATTGAGATTTCGCACCATGGAATAATATCATTGCCGTCTTCATCGCACATTGACATAAGACCAATCGTAAGCGTTCCAAAAACTTCGTTACTTGAATAATAAACGCCTTTAAACCTAAATAGTGATCCGGGTGGAATGATGGTGCAGTATGGTTTGTCGCATCCTGTAAAGTTTTTTTTCTGAAGTTGATGATATTTCACGCCATTAACAGATGTAATGTAAAGCTCGGTTTTTGTTTTATACAATTTCCCAATATCATAACAATCCTCTTTGCCAATATATTCTTTTGCCAACTCTACTTGTTGAGGAGGGTCATTCGTATATAGATACAGGCATTTATTACGATCACATCCCTGCAATAGCATTGTCAGTAATACCAGGGGCAACACAAGTATTTTCATGGTGATCACCATTAGAGATTATTTATATTTTCCATACCGCGTCACCAACTCCTCCACCGCGCCGGCATAGGCTAAGGTCTTGAGCTTGAGGACTTGTTTCTGGTCGGAGGCTGCGCGGTTCAGTGAAGCGCTGAGGGATTGGTCCTGATAGGTGTTGGGGGTGAACATTTGCCATTGGCCGGATTTGACGTCAATGAGGACGACCTTCAACCGGATGCGCATGTGCTGGGTTTCGTCGGGGACGATCATGCCTGCGATGGGGACCCAGGAGACAGCCTTGGTTTCGTGGTTCTGGATTTCGGATTCGAGTGTGCCCCAGTAAACCATGATGGTGTTGATGCCGGCCTTGGCTGCAGCCATGCGCATGGAGGTGGCATAGCTGGGTTGGTTGGGTTTGTTTTGGGGTTCGCTGTCTTGTGATGTCGATTCTGATTTGGCATGGTCCGTGAATGCGGTTTTGATGAGTGAGGTGACAAGTTCGATGCCGGGGTCATTGCAACGATGTGATGAGACTTCGCGATGCTTTTTGATGATGCCGGTGAAGGCCTGGACATTGAAATGCTTAGACAGTGGTGTGATCATTTCAGGATCGGGGATCTGCGCTCCGGATTGGATGAGCATGATCCGATCACCGGACTTGAGCCAATGTTCGATGGGTTGATTATTGAATGCGTTCTGTATGTCTTCGTCGGTGAAGTTGGTTTGCTGGTCGATGCCCAGGACATCAAATTCGCCAAGTTCGCGGGTGTAGGTTTGATAGCCGTAATCATGGGCGTAGCGGTTGTATCCGGAATTGGAAATGGATCGACTTTCACAACCCAATAGAGACAGGGACATCACAACGGCAAGGGCGACGACAAGAACATTTCTCATGATGAGCTCCGGAAGAAATGGGAAACTGGACAACAGAACGGGGGGTTGTACCTTACATTTTGGTGACCGGTTGCAGGTCAAAAGAAAATCTCAAGACAAATCAATCCTGTTTTAAGCTTGTGGGGTTCAGCACATGCGGTTAAAATGGTCGGCCCATTTGTCCTGCCCATTATCCCGTCCTCGGCAGGCAAAGTGGCCTGTGACATTCACGGATGAATGCCCCCGGAAGCCCCCGGAAGTCCCCCGGAAGTCCCCCGGAAACCTCTCCCGGAAGTAGTACCCCGGTCAGGTTCGAGCTTCGGGACGTACTGGCTTGGGGCCGGTTCCCGGGATCCGACTGTGTCTACGGAATCTTTTTCGGTGACACACTCGAAGCGACTGGGTGAATCAGGGTGCTGGCTGGTGGAATTCGAATAAGCCATATGTTGGGCTCGGCTGCGGTTGGTTGCAGGTTGGGTCACAAAATATTGTGGTTTTAGCCGTCATCGTGGTGGTGATGACGGATGTAATGGAAATAACGTTAAGGTTCTGTCAAATTCAGGTTTAACAAGCTTGAGGGTGACCTTGTCGTACGGTTTGAAATATTAAAAAATCTAATCTTATGGCAGATTGACATTAACTTGACTAATGATAAAATGGCCCGGCTATGGATACGATGCGCCTGTACTGCGAAGTGGCTCGCCACCAGAGCTTTTCCAAAGCTGCGGCAGCACTGGGTTTGACCCAGTCGGCCATCAGTCAGCGTATCGGTGCCCTTGAGAAGGAACTGGACATCGTGCTTTTCGATCGTTCGGTGCGACCCCTGGCATTGACCCCGCAGGGGGAGGTGTTTCTCAAGGAAGCGAAAATGCTCGTGGATCGCTATGACAAGCTGGTCCACAAAGTGACGCAAATGCAGCATGGACTGTCAGGCAACGTGGTCGTGGAAACGATTTACTCGGCTGGCATTGACCTGCTCAACGGCGTCAAGCAGGCCTTTGAGAAGGCCAACCCGCAGGTGTCGGTGCAGATTGCCTACAAGCGACCGGAGGAGATTCACGATTCGGTCAAACATGGGCGCTGCGATCTGGGGATCGTCTCCTACCCGCGTCATTGGCGCGATGTGGGGGTGACGCCGCTGCGGGATGAGCCGATGGCCGTGATCTGCACGCCGGAACACGCGCTGGCGAGCAAGAAACAGGTTCACGCTTCGGAGTTGGGGGAGTGGCCGTTGGTGGCGTTTGAATCGACGCTGCCGGTGGGCCGTCATGTGCGACGTTATCTGCGTCAGCATGGTGTGACCCCGCGTGTGGTGGGTGAGTTTGACAACATTGACACCATGCGTCACGCGTTGACGGAGGTGGCAGACAGTTACGCGATTTTGCCGGTGTGTCACACACTCAAGCAGATCGCTCGCGGCTCGCTGGTTGCGTTGGCATTGACGCCTCAGCTGGTGCGGCCGCTGGGTGTGATTTACGACCGTCATGGCAGCATGGGGCGTGGTCATACCAAGGGGGGACGGGTACGAGAATTTACGCCCGCCGTTGAAGCGTTTTTGGATTTTCTGCTTCAAGAGGTTGGCAAGACAGATGAGGGTTTGAAGACTTCGCCGTTGGAAAACTCGCAACTACAAGGAGTCGGTTCAGCATGAAGAGCACTCACGACCAGCAACAGCAGGCCATGCTCGGATATACCAAGCGCCCGGAGGCTTACGGTCTTTACGATCCAGCCAACGAGAAGGAAAACTGCGGTGTGGGCTTTGTTGCACACATCAAGGGCGTTCCCAGTCACCAGACGATCATTGATGCTGACGAAGCGCTGAAGCGCATGACGCATCGTGGTGCCTGCGGTTGTGAAGACAACACCGGTGACGGTGCGGGGATCATGACCGGATTGCCCTACAAGTTTTTAGCCAAGGTTGCCAAACGTGACATGGGTGTGGAACTTCCTGAGAAGGGCAAGTACGCTGCCGGTAACGTGTTTTTGCCGACTGACGAAGCGCACGCCAAGCACTGCATGGACGTGGTCGAAAAGCTCATTGCTGAAGAAGGTCAGACGCTCATTGGTTGGCGTGACCTGCCGACCGATCGTGAAGCTGCGGACCTGGGGCATACCGCCCGTGTTGCTGAGCCTGCGATGAAGCAGCTTTACATTGGTGCTGCCGAAGGTTTGGAAGGCGATGCACTGGAACGCAAGATCTACATGATCCGCAAGCGTGCCTCTCACATCCTTCGCGGTCACGATCACGATCAGGCGCACATGTTCTACATCTGTTCGCTGTCGACGAAGGTGATCATCTACAAGGGCATGCTCATGGCTGAACAGGTCATGCCCTATTACCTTGACCTTCAGGACGAAGACTTCGAGTCGCATTTGGCGATGGTTCACTCGCGCTTCTCCACCAACACCTTCCCGTCATGGGACCGTGCACAGCCTTGCCGCTTCATGAGTCATAACGGTGAAATCAACACGCTCCGTGGTAATAAGAACTGGATGTTCGCCCGCCAGGGTGTCTGTGAAGATGTCCGCGAAAACGGCTTTGGCAAAGACCTGCGTAAGCTTTTCCCCGTGGTCGAACCCGATTGCTCAGACTCGGGTACCTTCGACAACGTGCTGGAGTTCTACCTCATGACCGGCCGGACGCTTCAGGAAGCCGTCATGATGATGGTCCCCGAAGCCTGGCAGAGTCATGAATCCATGAGTCCCGCCAAGCGTGCTTTCTACGAGTACTATTCCGCCCAACAGGAACCGTGGGACGGTCCGGCATCGGTCGTCTTCACCGACGGTCACTACATCGGCGCAACACTTGACCGTAACGGTCTGCGTCCCTCACGTTACTACGTCACCCACGACGACCGCGTGATCATGGCATCGGAAGTCGGCGTCGTGCCGGTCGATCCCAAGAACGTCAAGTTCAAGGGTCGTCTGCAACCGGGCAAGATGTTCCTGGTCGACTTTGAACAAGGTCGCATCATTCCCGACGAAGAACTCAAAAGCACCCTCGCAGCCAGCCGTCCCTATGGTCAATGGCTTGCTGAAAACCGCATTGAACTCACCGACATCGGTGCCGACCACGAACCGCATGGCTTTGATGACGACACCGTCCTTAAGCGCATGCAGGCTTTCGGCTACACCACCGAGACCATCCAGTTCATGCTCAACGGCCTGATCAACTCCAAGAAGGATCCGATCGGCTCGATGGGTAATGATGCAGCCTTGGCAGTGCTCTCCGACAAGCCGCGTATGGTGTATGACTACTTCAAGCAGCTTTTCGCCCAGGTGACCAACCCGGCCATCGACTCGATTCGCGAAGAAGTGGTCATGAGCCTGGAATGCTTCATTGGCCCGGAAGGTAACCTTCTGGACACCACGCCGCAGCACGTGAATCGTCTGCGTGTGCCGCACCCGATTCTCACCAACGAAGAAGTCTCCGCCATCAAGCATATGGATGGTGAATTTGCCGGTCGCAAATGGAAGACGCGCACCATCGACATCACCTGGGATAAGGCCGAAGGCCCTGCGGGTCTGGGGCGCACCTTGGATCGCATCTGTCAGGAAGTCGACGAAGCGCTCGCTGCAGGCGACACCATGGTCGTGCTCTCCGACCGTGCGATCTCTGAAAGCCGCGTCCCGGTCAGTGCATTGATTGCAGCCGGTACCGTGCATCACCATTTGGTCCGCAATGAAGCGCGTACGCGTTTGGGCATCGTGCTTGAAACCGGTGAAGCGCGTGAGGTGCATCACTTCTGCCTGCTGACCGGTTACGGTGCCGACGCCATTAACCCGTACCTTGCTTTTGAAACGCTTTGGCATTGTCAGCGTCACAACATGCTCGCTGATGAATTCTCCGGCGATCCTGAAAAGGCCGACGAGAAGATCGTTGCTGCTTATCGCAAGGGTGTTGCCAAGGGCATGCTCAAGGTGATGGCCAAGATTGGTATTTCGACGTTGCAGTCCTACAAGGGTGCTCAGATTTTCGAAGCGGTTGGTTTGAACACCGACGTGGTGGATCGCGCCTTTGTGGGGACCGCCAGCCGCATCAAGGGTGTGGGTCTGGAAGTGCTTGCTGAAGAACTCATTCGTCGTCACACGCTGGGTTTCCCAACGCGTGGCGTGGCTTTGCCGGTGCTGCCCAACGACGGTCAGATCCACTGGCGCGCCGATGGCGAAAAGCACATGCTCAACCCCACGACCATCGCCGCGGTTCAGCAGGCTTCGAAGACCAACAGTCCCGAAGCCTATGAAATCTTCGCCAAGGCCGTCAACGATGACTCGCGCAGCCAATGTACGTTGCGTGGTCTGATCGATTTTAACTTCGACGAATCCAAGGCGATTCCACTGGAAGAAGTCGAACCGGCCAGCGAAATCGTCAAGCGTTTCCGCACTGGCGCCATGAGTTTTGGTTCGATCTCCGCTGAAGCGCATGAGTCGATGGCCATTGCCATGAACCGTCTGGGTGGCAAGTCCAACACCGGTGAAGGCGGTGAAGACGATGCACGCTTCACACCTGACGCCAATGGTGATTTGCGTCGTTCATCCATCAAGCAGGTGGCCTCGGGCCGCTTTGGTGTGACCAGTTGGTATCTGACGAATGCGGATGAAATTCAGATCAAGATTTCCCAGGGTGCCAAGCCCGGTGAAGGTGGCGAACTGCCCGGTCACAAGGTCGATGACATCGTCGCCCGCCTGCGTCACTCCACACCGGGTGTGGGTCTGATTTCACCCCCGCCGCACCATGACATTTACTCCATTGAAGACCTTAGCCAGCTTATCCATGACCTGAAGAACTCCAACCCGTCTGCCGGCATCAGCGTGAAGCTGGTTTCGGAAGTGGGTGTGGGGACGATTGCATCGGGTGTCGCCAAGGCCAAGGCGGATCACATTCTCATTGCCGGTCACGACGGTGGCACCGGTGCTTCGCCGATGACCAGCATCAAGCATGCCGGCCTGCCCTGGGAATTGGGTTTGGCAGAGACGCATCAGACATTGGTGATGAACGACCTGCGCAGCCGCGTGAGCATTGAAACCGATGGTCAGCTCAAGACCGGTCGCGACCTTGCCATCGCCGCTGCACTCGGTGCTGAGGAATACGGTTTTGCCACCGTGCCATTGGTCACCCTGGGTTGCATCATGATGCGTAAGTGTCACCTCAATACCTGTCCCGTCGGCATTGCCACGCAGGACAAGGAACTTCGCAAGAAATTCAAGGGTAAGCCCGACTACGTGGTCAACTACTTCTTCATGGTCGCTGAAGATCTGCGTAAGATCATGGCCAAGCTTGGCGTTCGCAAGATCGTCGACATGGTCGGTCGCGTGGATCTGCTTAAGACCCGAGAAGCGATCAGTCACTGGAAGGCCAAGGGCATCGACCTGACTGCCATCCTCACACCTGCCAAGGCTCCGGATCACCGTCCCAATGCAGGTTTCTACAAGCAGATGCAGCAGGATCACGGTCTGGCGTTGTCGCTGGATAACAAGCTCATCGAGTTGGCCAAGCCTGCACTCCAGGCTGGCTCACCGGTGAAGATCGAACTGCCGGTGGAAAATATCAACCGTGTGGTTGGTACCACGCTTTCCCATGAAGTCTCCAAGGCGCATGGCAAGGACGGTCTGCCTGACGACACCATTCACATCAAGCTCAACGGCTCAGCCGGTCAATCGCTTGGTGCCTGGATGACCAGGGGCATGACCATCGAACTGGAAGGCGATGCCAACGACTACGTCGGCAAGGGTCTGTGTGGCGGTCGCATCGTCATCTACCCGCCCAAGGATTCGTCTTTCGTTCCCGAAGAAAGCATGATCATCGGCAACGTGTCACTCTACGGAGCCACCAGCGGTGAAGCTTACTACCGCGGTATGGCGGCAGAACGCTTCTGCGTGCGTAACTCCGGTGCCAAGACCGTCGTCGAAGGCGTTGGTGATCACGGTTGTGAATACATGACCGGCGGCGTCGCTGTCATCCTCGGCCCAACCGGTCGCAACTTCGCAGCAGGCATGTCCGGCGGTGTGGCCTACGTCTGGGATCAGGACCAACAGTTCCTCACCCGATGTAACCTCGAACTGGTTGACCTGGACAAGGTCGAAACCGAAGAGGACATCGCCCAGCTCAAGGGTCTGATTGAAAATCACAAACAGTACACCGGCTCCACAGTGGCTGCGGATGTGCTTGATCGTTTTGATGACGTGCTGCCTCAGTTCATCAAGGTCATGCCCCGTGACTACAAGCGTATCCTCAACGAACGCAAAACCAAGGACCAGGAACTGGAAACGTCCGACGCCTGAAAAAATTAATTTTGGATTTGGGATTTTGGATTTCGGATTTGTTTCAATGCAATTGATCGCTTGAAACATTCGGTATTCAGCCAAATCCGAAATCATAAATCCGAAATCCGAAATCAAAATTGGAGACAAACCCATGGGTAAGCCCACCGGTTTCAAAGAGTATCAACGCAACAAGAATCCCTATGCTGATCCGACGCAGCGTGTGAAGAACTTTGATGAGTTCACCTTGCCGCTCAACGTTCTGGATCGTCAGACCCAGGGCGCCCGTTGCATGGACTGTGGCATTCCGTTCTGTCAGTCGGACACCGGCTGCCCGATCGATAACCTCATTCCCGAGTGGAACGATCTGGTCTACAACGGCAAGTTCGAGGAAGCCATCCACCGTCTGCACAAGACCAACAACTTCCCCGAGTTCACCGGCCGAGTCTGTCCTGCACCCTGCGAAGGTGCCTGCGTGCTGGGCATCAACGAACCGCCGGTGACCATCAAAGACCAGGAGATGTTCATCATCGACACGGCCTTTGAAAATGGTTGGGTCACACCCAACACCCCCGTCAGTCGGACGGGTAAGAAGGTTGCCATCGTCGGTAGTGGCCCCGCGGGTCTTGCTGCAGCCGATCAACTCAATGCTGCTGGTCACGAAGTCACCGTCTACGAACGTCACGACCGCATCGGCGGACTCTTGATGTACGGCATCCCCAACATGAAGCTCGATAAGAAGATTGTTGATCGTCGTGTGAACCTGCTTGCCAAAGCCGGCGTGAACTTCGTGGTCAATGCCTTTGTCGGCGGTGATGAATCCACCCCTGCAGGTGTCGGTCCCAAGGACGAAAACATCCAGTACATCGACCCCAAGCAACTCGTCGAAGACTTTGACGCCGTACTCATTGCCACCGGCGCCACCAAGGGACGCGACCTGCCGATCCCCGGTCGTGAACTCAACGGCATTCACTTTGCCATGGAGTTCCTGCACGGCAACACCAAGGCACTCGTCGACGCCAACTACGCTGATCGTTTTGAACCGCCCATCGACGCACGTGGCAAGAACGTCATCGTCATCGGTGGTGGTGACACCGGTAACGACTGCCTGGGCACATCGATTCGTCATGGCTGTAAAGGCTTATCGAACTTCGAACTCATGCCCCAGCCGCCAGCCGACCGTGCTGCCAACAATCCCTGGCCGACCTGGCCGCGCATTATGCGCACCGACTACGGTCACCAGGAAGCCATCGCCAAGTTCGATGCCGATCCCCGCGAATATGCCATCCTCTCCAAGGAATTTATTGACGATGGCAACGGCAACGTCAAGGGCATCAAGACCGTCCGCGTCGACTGGTCCAAGCCCGATGGCAAAGCGCCGTTCTCCGAAATCCCCGGTACCGAGCAGACCTTCGAAGCTGACCTGGTCTTCCTGGCCATGGGCTTCCTCGGTCCTGAACAAATGATCACCGAAAAGCTCGGCCTGGCATCCGATCAACGCTCAAATATCCAAGCAGCGTTCGGAAGTCATGCGACTAGTATTCCGGGGGTCTTTGCTGCCGGTGACTGTCGTCGCGGTCAGTCCCTGATTGTCTGGGCCATCGCTGAAGGTCGCAACGCGGCCAAGAGCATTGACGAATACCTCATGGGCTACTCTGAACTCCCCGCACCGGGACAGATCGCCTCCCAACTGGTTGGCGCGAATGCATGATGTGATGGCCTAAAACCCGTCCTCATCATCGCGTAAAGCCTCGCCTGAACTCCTTTGTCCAGGCGAGGTTTTTTTATGCGCAGAGTTGATCGTGTGTTGCCGGTTTTCGAGTGTTTTGTTTTTACCAAGAGCACGAAGGACACGAAGATTTCAAGGCAGGTCAAGACAGTTTTAACCGCAGAGACGCAGAGGACGCAGAGTTTCGCAGAGAAGAGATTTTGTTTGATCATCAATACAACACCAAAGCCGTGACTCTCCTGAGTCACGGGTTGCCTTTTGTTTTAATCAGTTTGATTTGAACTCTCTTACCTCTGAGACCTCTGCGTCTTGTAAAAAATGCCTTGAAGAAAAGTGATAAACAGACACATTAAGGCAGCGGAATATCACCAATCTCAAACGGCAGGCTCAGCGTGTTGTCGTCCGATTTGAGATTCACTTGAAGCGTTGCGTTTTCCGGTTCGCCTTGCAGACTCACGTACACCGTCACGTGATCGAATTGGATTTGGCGCAACGGGCCTGCCTTGCTGGTGATCTGCACGCGGGCGATTTGTTTGTCGGGGTCCTGAATGAGCAGGGGGATGAGTGTGACATTGCCCGACTGTTTACTGATACCTTCGATCAAGGGCAGTAAGCCTGACATTTCGGCATCAGGGATGATGCTGGTTTTCTCGGTGTTCTTTTTGGCTGCCCAATCCTTGATCCACTGCGGGGGCAGATAGACGATTTGGACCTTGCGGTTTGTCAATGCATCCGCAGGGATGGGTTTGCCGGTCTCTTTCATGAAGTGGGTGAGATGGACATAGTCCTTGCCTTCGACGGACTTGAGAATGAAATGCGCGATACCCTTGATGGATTGGATTTGAGATGCATCGCGTGGCGGGTTTTTGAGTTTGATCGTCATGCCTGCAGCATGAGAGGACTGACCACTTGCTGAGGAGAGTAAATCATCCTGGCCGATATTGCGGTTGGTTTGCGACTTCTTGTTGATCAGGTCATTGCCTTTGTCATCGACTGCCTGCGTGAGTTCAACGCGATCCACACCAATGACCAGTTCCAACGGCTTACCGATGAAGAGCAGTTCGACCATGCATTGATTAAGGATGGACTGGATCGATGACCGACGATCCATCACCTGCACGACGGACGTGATGAGTTTGAGTTCATCGGCAACGGGCTCTTTGAGATCGAGTTTGGGTTTGATGTCTTTGGCTGCTGCTTCGTCGGACTTTGCAGCAGCAGGATGCATTGCACGGGTGTCAGGTTTGGCAATCGGTTCGTTAGCAGGCTGGGGTTCATCCTGAGCATACACAGCTGTGATACAGAGTGTCAGAGTCAGAAACATGATCAGCAGACGGTTGATTGGCATTCGTTACTCCAATGTTTCACCACAGAGACACAGCGTTAGCGCAGTTCAAACACGCAATCTCCGTGTTGTCTTTGCATTCGTCATTCCCGCGCAGACGGGAATCCAGTGGCATTCTGTTGACGCTTGCAGGTCTCACTGGACTCCCGCCTGCGCGGGAGTGACGGAGAGTGGAGACTGATTGCCAAGCTACTCTGGACACAGAGTGTTTTCTCATTGATATTCTCTGTGACTCTGTGGTAAAGCCAAAGGCTTACGCACCTGTAACCAGTTTTTCCAGGTCCGCCAGGGCGATGACCTGTTGGTCGCCGGTTTCCATGTTCTTCAACTCAGCTTTGCCGTTGGTTGCATCATCGCCAAGAATCAGGGCAAAACGACTGCGTGCGGTGGCCGCTTCCTTGAGGAGCTTACCGACATTGCGCGTGGTCTTGTAGCTGTAGCGAGCGTGGATGCCTTTCCAACGGAGTTTGGATGCAATCGGGCCGACCTGCGTCGCGCCGGTGTCCGAAGCTGCGACGATAAACACATCAGGACACGGTGAAACGTCATCGGGCATCAAGCCTTTGTCGATGAGCACTTCACTGAGCACGACGTCCCCCATGCCAAAACCCACCGCTGGCATGGACGGGCCACCAAAGAGTTCAACGAGTTGATCGTAACGCCCACCGCCTGCCATGGCACGCAATGCGCCGGAGGCTTCGTGGACTTCAAAGACGGTTCCCGTGTAGTAGGCAAGACCGCGAACGATGCCCAGGTCATACTCGCACCAATCCGCGATGCCGAAGGCCTGGAGTTGTGCGTCGAGTTGTTCAAGGTCCGCCAGGTTTTGGATGCCGGTCTGTTCACGCAGTTGATCCAGTTCACCACAGGGATACTTGCAGCGGCACATCTGTTCAAAGCGTTCCACACGATCTGGCTCCATGCCAAGTTTGGCAGCGGCTTGGGTGAACGCTTCAGGTTCCATCTTGTCGCGACGGTCCAGCAAGTCGAACGCACTAAGCAGCTTGTCCTCAGCAACGCCGAGTTTCAGCAGGATGTCCTTGACGGTGGTGCGGTGCGAAATCTTCATCCGCACATGTCCCGGCTCAAGTCCCAGTTCCTGCATCAGGTCGACCACGGTGAAGATGCACTCGGCATCGGCGGTGGCACCCTCCAGACCCATGATGTCCGCATTCCACTGCCAGAACTCGCGGAGTCGGCCACGCTGCGGGCGTTCGGCGCGACAGAGATTGGGCACGCAGAACCACTTGATCGGCCGCGGTAAAGCGTTGGCTTTGGCGGCAACCATGCGCGCCAACGTCGGCGTGAACTCCGGGCGAATCGCCAACTCACGACCACCACGGTCTTCAAAATGGAACAGCTCGCTGACAATGCCATCACCACTTTTGACCTTGTAGAGATCCAGGTGTTCAAAGATCGGGCCATCGACTTCTTCAAAGCCGTTGCGAATGGACACCCGTCGCCAGGCATCGAGCAGAAAGTTTCGCCAGGCACAATCCTTGGGATAAAGGTCACGTGTTCCCCGTGGCGCTTGAAGCTTGCTCATTGTGTACGTTCCATGTTCGATTCATCAGAAAAATTCAATGCAAGGCGATAGTGTAACGTATCGAGCATATGGATTCGACAGAAGGGGACAAGATACGGATAGAACGCTGAATTTTTCGATTCATGCCAGGGGTTGTGCGCTGCTCGCGGCAAAGCCGCTGCGCTGCTGGGCAACCCCCGGACTCCCGCAAGGCAGAAAGGCAGGGGATGCTGCAAGGTGGCGTATTGCAATATCCAGCGCCAACCTGCGTCGATACGACGCGGGTCGCCTGAAGTGGAATGTGGTGTAACGAACCTCGCCCAAACGCTTCGATTACACGCAAAGGCCAATGCCCTTCCAGGGGGCAGCATCTTGTACAGTCTGATGTCTTGAATGTCTCACGGGGGTCCGGGGGTGAGAGCAACGCAGCGAAGCGAGTCGCGCAGCACCCCTGGCATGAATCAAAAGAACCAACACACAACGCGATAAAACTCAGGAATCATCCGACGTTTCATTCGTCTGGCCATCACCATTCACATCATTTTTCATCAACTCACGCAAAACCACGGTGGCGAATGCGCCCTTGGGCATGATGAATTGCAGACGGACAAAGCTGCCATACTCGTCGACGCCGCCGGTGATTTGGGGGTCTTGAATCATCACGCGAAGGGATCGGCGTGAACCCCGGGTTAGCGGGCAGGTTTCGATGAGTTCCTGCTCAATGTCGAAGGCTTTGAGCGCTTCAAGTTCCAATTCACCTTCGACCCCTTGCGCTTGCAAAAGGTCACTGCCCCACATCGGTCCTGACGGCGAAATCAATCCTTGCGTGATGCGACCTGCAGGATCGGTTGCGTTCTCCAATGTTGCCTGGGCATCATCAACCGGGAACACGCTTTGGTTCTCGTGCTTCATCGCCAGATCACCGGGGAGCAGTTTTGCGAATGTGCCTGCTTTGACGCGCTGGTCGAGCACCCAGTTAAACAGATAACTCTGTGCTGCTGAGCCGTAAAACAACCGCTGCGTTTCGGCAATGCTGTAGACGGCTTTACTGATGGAACGGCCTTTGGCTAAGGCATTGAGTGCCTGACGCTCGTAGCGTAAAGTGCGTGGCCAGTGTTGCAGGGCGGTTGGGTAATCCCCTGCGTCAAAGGCCTGTCTTGCTTCACGTGTCGCTTCGTGATTGCAATGCTCCGCATCACCCAATAACTGTTTGAGCGCAGCTTCAAAGTCACGTTTGATCAAAGCGCGACCGACGAGATGGTTGTCCCCCAGATACCCAAACCGCTGCGGGCCGAAGTAGTTGGGGACACCTTGCTCGGCCAGTTGATCGAGCACGCGCTTGGCACGGATCACCGCGGTGGGATCGACATCACGAATGCGGATATCAAAACGGTTACCCGCCAGATGGCCGCGCCGGAGTTTGTTGTTGTGACGATCCGCCCAGAGGATGGTGAAAGGTTGGTCGTGAGCTGCTTCGACACGACGTGCGTCCTGAGATTCCCCGCCGGGCAGGTGGATGGAAAACATCTGTCGGGTCAGCGCATGTTTATCTTTGAGACCTGCATAGCTGACCTGCTTGTTGCTGACATCAAACAGCTTGGCCAGTTTGGCGACGACGTCCATGGTGGTCATGTTGGTCTTCTGGACAAACAGGTACAGGTGTTCCCCTTCGCCACAGGGTTCGTAGAGTGGCTCTTCGGTGACAACAAAGTCGTCAGCGCGTTGCTTGAACGTGCCACCGATTCCTGGCAGGTCGGCAGTGGCGTAGGCTAAGGGTTGGTTGTCACGTTGCTGCATAGTTATCTCAAATGGATGAACCACAGAGTCACAGAGGCACAGAGCCTGAAAAAACAGAGTGTTTATGCTCTGCTTGTTTTAACTCTATGACGCTGTGACTCTGTGGTTAAGACCATGATTAAACTTGTTTGAAACTTCCGGGGGATCAATCTTCCGGTGCGTTGGCGACCAGATCGCGGAAGGCAGCGAGCAGTTGGTTGGTAATCGTACCCGGCTTGCCATCACCGATGACGCGGCCGTCGACCTTGGTCACAGCGATGACTTCCGCTGCGGTGCCGGTGAGGAACATTTCCCGTGCGGTGTAGAGGTCATGCTTGGTCAGGTCCATGCGCACCACGGGGATGCCAGCTCGTTTGGCCAGCTCGATCACCAGGTTCATGGTCACCCCTTCAAGCACGCCAGCATGCAGCGGCGGGGTGATGAGGGTCGTCTGACCTTCCCAATCCCGGACGATGAAAATGTTATCACCGGTGCATTCAGCGACATTGCCCTGGGTGTTGAGCATGACCGCTTCCATCACGCCAGCGTCGATCGCTTCGATCTTGGCAAGGACGTTGTTGAGATAGTTCAGACTCTTGACGCGGGGCGAGAGTGCCGCAGGATGCGTGCGACATACACTGCTGGTGATGATCGCCATACCGTTGTCATACATTTCCTGCGGGTAGAGTTTGATCGAGTCAGCAATGATGTACACACAGGCGCGCTGACAGGTGAAGGGATTGAGTCCCAGTGTGCCTGCCCCCCGTGTGACCACCAGGCGGATATAGCCGTTGGTGAGATGGTTGGCTTTGCAGGTTTGCTTCAGCGCATCGGTGATCTGCTCTTGCGTGTAGGGGATGTCCAGGCGAATGGAATGTGCCGACTCAAAGAGACGGGCGACATGCGTCGCGCACTTGAGGATGCGGTCGTTATAGATTCGGATGCCTTCAAAGACACCGTCACCATAAAGCACCCCATGGTCAAACACACTCACCGCTGCTTGTTCAGCGGGCACCAGGTTACCGTCGAGCCAGACTTTCTTGGACATCGTTCAAATCCTTCTACTATCCGTCAGTCACCGAAAGTCACGCCGATAAGAGCTTCCGGGGGAGCTTTCGGGGGAACTTCCGGGGGAGTCGGGCATTATAGCGAGTCTTCATCGCTTTTGCCGATTTTACGGATTCCGCATTGGCATGGCTTTAAACTCAATCACGCAATATTGTGTCAGCCAGTGGCATGTGCAGGCCTGTTGGGTAAATCGATATCCGATAATGCGGGCTTGTGTGCGAAACAATTGTTTTTGTCGATGACCCTAGACAATCAAAAACAATTGCCCTGTTGAGCTTTAAAACCTAGACTTTGCGTATCCGTCTTCACCTGTTTATCGCAGGATAATTCTATGGCAGTTGGCAGAAACAACTTTTGGGCTTTGACGTGCTGCATTTTTCTTATTTTATTGAACGTGCTTTCAGTTTCGGCCCACCCGTCTGGTGATTCCACTCCAGATGCAAACAACAAAGCGCAACTTACTGCGAAGGAAAAACAATGGTTGGCCGATCATCCAACCATTCGCATACTGATTCCCGATGACGTGGCGGGTTTTTCCAATCTCAATGAGGATGGTGAGCTTGAAGGTTTCCTGGTTGACTATCTCAAACTCATCGAATCACGGGCCGGTTTTAAGTTTGAGATGGTTAAGCATCATTATCAAGAGTTTGTCACAGGTAAACTTCAGAAGACGGTCGACGTCAATATCGGTACACAACAAGTTGATCCACTGGACCAATTCCAATTTACCAATGTGATTTTCCGGATTCCCCTGGTCATCATTACACGTGACGATGTGCCATTTGTCTCGGGGCGACACTGGCTGGCTGGCAAGCGTGTCGCAGTTCTTGAAACATTTGCACCCAGGAAATTCCTGGAAGAAGATCCGCTGGGCATCAATGTCGTTCCTGTTGCATCTGTCAAGGAAGGTTTGTACGCGGTGAGTTTCGGGCAAGTTGATGCCATGGTCAATGGCTTGCTGCTCCCAACACAGATTATATCCAGCGAACATATCACGAACCTGAAAGTTGCAGGTCAATCGGGTTATCCCGACTATGAAGGCTGTCTGCGCATCCGCAGAGACTGGCCTGAGCTTCAATCCGTCATCAATAAAGCGCTGATGAGCATCAAGCCCGAAGAACATGACCAGTTGATGCGCCGATGGATTGGGGGTGTTGTGCAACAAGGCGTACACTGGCGCAGTATCCTGCAATGGGGGGGCTTGCTTGGTGGTGGCCTGTTGATGCTGCTCATTGCTTCGGTCATCTGGAACCGCCAGCTCAAAAGGCAGGTCGCCCTTCGGACGCGTGAACTGGAAGTCGCTGCCCAGACGCTTCGAGAAAGCGAAGAGCGCTTTCGCAGTACCTTCGAGCATGCAGCAGCCGGGATGGTTCATACTTCCACGCAGGGAACCATTCTGCGTGCCAATGATCGATTTTGTAGCATACTCGGTTACCCGATGGATCAAATCCAGGGCATGCACTTTCGGGATCTGACACACCCGGATGACCGTGAAAAAAACCACGACACCTTTCGCCAAATGTGTCAGGGAGAAATCCAACATATCCAGCTTCAAAAGCGCTACCTTCACCGTGATGGCAGCATCGTCTGGTGCAATCTCTCCACGACTTTACTCAGGGATCATCAGGAACAACCCCTGTATTTCATCAGCGTGGTCGAAGATATCACCGATCGATACCAGGCACAGAAGCAACTGCACGAACTGAACAACAAGCTCCAAAGTGTCATGGATGCTTCGACACTGGCGTTGATCGTGACAACCGATGATCAAGGTGTGATCCAACTCTACAACTCCGGCGCTCAGCGCATGCTCGGTTATACCGCTGAGGAAGTGGTGGGCAAGCAAACCCCGGTTCTCTTTCATCTCGAAGAGGAAATCAAAACCAAGGCCGCCAAACTCACCCAACAACTCGGGCGCGAGATCAAAGGCTTTGAAGTCTTTGCCGCCCAGGCCGAGTTCGGCAGCTATGACGAAAACCAATGGACCCTCGTCCACAAGGATGGCAGTCATGTCCTGGTCAATCTGGGGGTCACCGCCATCTGCGATGAACACGGGCAAGTCACCGGTTTTCTCGGTGTTGCCCAGGATATCACTGAACGCGTCAAGGCCAAGCAGGATCTGGCGCAAAAGGAAGAGAACCTGCGCATCACGCTTAACTCCATCGGTGATGCGGTCATCGCAACCGACAGTGATGGCAACGTTGTCCAAATGAATCCCGTTGCTGAAAAACTCACCGGCTGGCAAGCGGACAAGGCGCTGGGGCGAAAACTCACCGATGTCTTTCACATCATCAACGCCAAGTCCAGACAGGTTATGCCCAACCCGGTTGAAAAAGTCCTTGAATCCGGTGAGATCGTCGGCCTGGCCAATCACACCATTCTCGTCTCAGCGGACCAAACCGAATATCAAATTGCCGACTCGGGCGCCCCGATCCGTAATGATGCCGGTCAGATCATTGGCGTGGTGCTGGTGTTCAGAGATGTCACCACCGAGTATGCCATGGAAGCCCGCATCCGTGAGACGGAAAAAATGCAGGCCATCGGGCAATTGGCCGGCGGCATCGCGCACGATTTTAACAACATGCTCGGGGGCATCCTCGGTTCAGCCGAATTGCTTGAAGACCGCTTACCTCGCGATGCTGAGACCCACGAACTTTTTGAGATCGTCAAGCAATCAGCCAGGCGTGCTGCGGACTTGACCAACAAGCTGCTGGCTTTTTCAAGGAAGCAACCCAAAGAGATCAGTGTGCTTGATGTGCATCAAATACTCAAGGATACGGTTGCGATACTCAAGCAGACCATCGATCGGCGGATTGAAATCAACTGTGATTTCAAGGCAACGAGCAAACTCATTCATGGGGATGCCACCCAATTGCACAATGCCTTTTTAAACCTTGGTATCAATGCTTCCCATGCCATGCCCAACGGCGGGAAAATTCAGATCACAACGGACGTTATCGATCTGACACCTGAACATGGCCCCAAGAACATCTTTGATCTCAAAGCCGGTCAATACATTCAAATCAGTGTGCAGGACTCGGGGACCGGCATCGCACCCGAGCATCTGAACCACATCTTCGAACCCTTCTTCACCACCAAGGAACTGGGCAAAGGTACCGGCCTTGGGTTGGCAACCGTCTTCAGCTCCGTCAAACAACATCAAGGCTCCATCACCGCATGCAGCGAGCCTGGATCAGGCACACGCTTTACCATCTGTCTGCCATTGGCTACCGCCGAGCAATCTGACGAAACAGCAGACGTGGTGAGTCAACGTGTGCATGGTCAAGGCCATATCTTCATTGTCGATGATGAGAAAGTCATGCGCGTCACCGCCAAAGCCATCCTCGAAGACCTGGGCTATGAAGTCTCCCTGGCAGAAGACGGGCAGATCGCCTTGGATCGCTTCCGCGAAAATCCCGATGCGTTTGACCTGGTGGTCCTGGACATGATGATGCCCAACCTCAACGGCAAGGATTGTTTCCTGGCCATGAAACAGATCCGACCTGATATCAAGGTGATCCTCTCCACCGGTTACACCCCCGAGTCGGAGTTACTGGCCATGAAAGCTGCCGGACTCACCGCCTGGATCAAGAAGCCATACATGAGTGGTCCGTTGAGTCAGAAGATTCAGGAAGTGCTCGAGCAGGTCGATTAAGCGGTCTGACAAAATTCGTCGTGTCATCTGCAACTGCATAGCAGTTTATCAATGCCATAAACTTTCGGAAGACCGCATAAACGGTTTTACGAAAATTTGTAGTCGCCGCGACACGTGGTGTCGCAGTTATAGCAGTTCAAAAAATTAATCTTCACCGACCGTCACTCCCGCGCAGGCGGGAGCCCAGTGGAACTTGCAAGCGTCAACGGTATGCCACTGGATTCCCGCCTGCGCGGGAATGACGAAACGAGAGACGAAATGGAGAATAATGATTTGAATTGCTCTATTTTAGAACATGTTGCAAATCTTAATCATTAACCTTAATCACAATCGTCTTCCCATCGCGTGAAAGTTGTAAGGGTTGCTTGACGGTTTGGCCGTTGGGTGTGGTGATGGTGATTTGATACTTGCCGTTAAAACCACGCAGTTGGTATGAACCGCAGTCGTTGGTCTTGCCGGTTTGGTGGGTCCACCATTTGTTTTTGACCAAGTCCTGCCATGCTTGTCCGTTGGGGGTGATGTTCCAATCCTTGTCGTACATCGCGCGTTCCGGACGCCAGTGACGTTGAGCCCAGAATCCCCAGACGATGAAGGTATCCACAGCCGGATGTGAAAAACAGGCGGTCATAAAATCGCGCGTGTAGTCTGCACGGTATTTGGCATCGTAGCCTTCGATATCAAACTCGCTGATATCGACCATCAAGTCCAACGCTGCATACTTGTCGAGGAGTTCCAGGAACTGCGGGATACCGATACTGGTTTGGCCAAAGTGCGATTGGAATCCGACGGCGTCGATGGGCGTGTTGTTGGCAACGAGTTTCTGGATCAGGCTGTAGAAGTATTTATCGGAAACCACCGTGCCACCGGTGGTTTCGTTGAGCACCAGTCGCGCGTTGGGTGATGCTTTACGAGCAGCTTTAAACCAGTCGATGAAGACATCATCACCGCCGAGGTAGCGCGTCAGATCGTAGTTGAGTGTGGGTTCGTTGATCACATCCCAGGTGGTGACTTTGTCGCCGTAGATTTGACCAATGTTGGTGATATGCTCGAGTACCATCTGTGCGACCTTGTCCCTGTTAGCAGGGTCCTTGGTCATCTCGACGATGTGCTGTGGGACATGCGGGTATTTGCCATGCGACCAGCCGGGCCAGACCATCGCATGCCCGCGGAGTGCGATGTCATTTGCCATCAGCCAGTCGATGAGTTTATCCGCTGCCTTGCGACGTGCCGGTTCGATCCAGCGGGGCCATTTGAGATTGGTTTCATGCGTGACCATATTGAAATTGTCTGTGACGATCTGCAAATATTTCTGCGTGTCTTCGGGGCGACTGGTCCAGAATTTGGCATCAGGATCAAAGATGGAGGAGTGCACAGCCGTCCCGAACTTAAACGCATGCTGTGTCATCTGCACATCGACGGTCGCGCCGGAGATCGGTTTGCCAGCAGCGTCGGTGACCGTGATTTTCAGATCACCTTTGCGGATTTTTTCGATGTTCTTTGCAGCCACTTCCCGCCATGCTGCGTCAGGTTCACGGCCTTGGTAACTCATCAGGCGATTACGTTCCGTGCTCGGCAGGTTTTCGATCTCCACGCCTTTGCCCAGGTTCGTCAGCGTGAATCCGCCTGCTTCAAGGGTCTGAATATAATCACCGATGCACAGACAAAAATTGGTTTGACCTGCCTTGTACGCTTGCTTACTCACAAACGGAACCTGCACGCGACGCCATTGTGTGTTGGTTAGTGGCAGGCGCATCATCAAGAGCTTGGTGTAGGGCTTGTGATTGCGTTGGACCTGCACTTGAACCAGACCTTCGCCCGATTCCGCTTTGCTTTGGACCAGACGGATATAGCCATCGAGCATGAGCACGTCACCTTTGCCGATGGGTTGGTGAATGTCAATGTCGAACTGGATGTTGTAGCTGTGACGCATGGCTTGTTTGCTGACCATGCGTACGGCCTTGTTGAACTTGGGATGCTGGGCATTGATCCACTGCATGTTGGCAATGGTTTTGTCGCCATTGGATTGCTGGAGTTTCTGCCAGTCTGCATTGTCAAAGAGTGTGGTTTGGGCGCTGGCAGGTTGGCTTAAGCCAAAGCAAAGAGCGCAGAGCAATGTGACGAAAAAACAAATTCGTTGATGCATGGTGAGTCTCTATTTATGTGATGACGAATGTTGGGAAAGTATGTTGATATTAAAGTTTGATTTCGTCATTCCCACGCAGGCAGGAATCCAGTGGCATTCTGTGCGTAGCTGCAAGTTCCACTGGGCTCCCGTCTTCCGGGGCGCGGGAGTGACGGGCATTCATTGGACAACGTTAATTGAAATACCACATGTCCGGGTCGGCCAGTGAGTCTTCCTGGCTGATGCGCGAGACATGTTGATCGAAAAACACGGCATTGTGCGTGGTACCCAGGTGTCGGAATGCGGGGGTGTTGTTTTGCTGCGGTGTGTCGGCGATGTAGCTGCTGATGTAGGTGTAGCCGATCTGCTGATCCAGTCCGTCGGAAAGGTTGAGTTTTTTGGACGGTTCAAGGAGTTCGGAGAATTTCAGGCCACTGATGGTGCCGGTGGACCAGTTGCTGTCTGAGCCACGGAATGAACCAACGTGATAGTTATGGCCATAGACACTGCGAATGAGGATGCCATCACTGTTGGTCCATGTACTGTTGTTCAGTGCCGACGCTTCAGGGCAGGCAAAGCTGTGTGACCAGCGGGCGCCGTAGTCGGTTGGTGTAAGGCTCAGCCGATCATGAATGCCTGAGTTGGTCAGGAAGAAGTAGCGTTTTGATGCGGTCGAGGACTCACGCCACCAGTTGGGAGCAGCCCAGTCTTTAAAGTCGCTGGAGTACATCACGTTGGCAAGCCCCATGGAGCGAAGCAGGTTGGCGCACTTGAGTGCGTTGGCGGTCTTGCGCGCCTTGCCCAAAGCAGGAAGCAGGATACTGATCAACAGTGCGATGATGGAGATCACCACCAGCAGCTCAATGAGCGTAAAGCCGTTGACAGGTGCATGGTGTCGTCGATGGTTCATGGTATTCATTCCATTGCGAAATCGGATTTCACGTTAAGCTGGCGTGTGACAACTTCCTGCCTGCTGCACGGTGCCATAAGCAATGACCTTGCTGGCCACCTGTTCATCGGGATTCATTGCCAGGTGATTGGTCAGCTTGGCGACTTCGACACCCAGTTCCAGAAACGGGATGATCAGCGTGTCGATCGGCAAAGCACACACCGAGAGGATCGGTTTGTCATTAAAGGCCACGATGGATAAATCCTGCCCGACACGTAACCCCAACTGCATTGCTGCAGCGAAAGTGCACATCGCATCAGCCTGACCGCGACAGATGATGGCGGTGGGGTGGTCGCTTGCTTTGAGCGCTTCAACCATGGTAGGCAGGCCAGACTGATTGATCTCACTGCCAGAAGCATTGGGTTGCGTGATCAGTTTTGCTGCAGGTGATCCAGCATTTGTCAGCGCTGCATTGATGCCATCCAAACGGGCCTTGGTGCTGAAGTGATCCACCAGGTGAACCGCCGAGTAGCCGATGTTGCGATGCCCGAGCTTGATGAGATGTTCTGCTGCAATCTGGCCACCCGCAAGTTCATCGGGGTACACCGCGTTGGTCGGTTGATCCTCGTTAATCCAAACCGCAGGTAAGCGTTGTTGATCGATCAGCTGGGTCAGCAGGTCATGTGAACCGGTGTGACTGATCATCAAGGCATCGACACAGGCATACTGCAAAAACCGGGGCAGGTACGAAGGATCCATCGCCTGGGTGTCGGAAATTGAGTCGACTTGCAGATGCAGATCCAAAGCTTCGCAGCCATCACGTATCCCGCGGATGAGCGTGCCGGGCAGGTAGCTGTTGACCGTCCCAGCCAGTAGCCCCAGTGTCCCAAACCGCCCGGAGCGCATGGAACGCGCTGAAGCATTGGGGCGGTAACCCATTTTCATCGCAGCACTCAGGACGCGTTTGCGTGTCTTGTCCGCCACCGCGGGGTCGCCTTTGAGGGCGCGGCTGACGGTCATATGACTGATCCCAAGTTCGGTGGCGATGTTGTTGAGTGTGACGGACATTGGATCGACCCTGGTTGGTGTTCACGTGAACACACATAATTGTTCACGTGAACATTCTAGGCGCGAGATGACTCAAGTCAACGACGCGCAGAAAAAACCGTGCGGGTTGTCACATCCCGCACGGTGAGGTCAAGGTTTTCGATGTTGTAGACCCCATGCCGGTTATATCTCACCTGTGTTGCACCATGACGGCTTAATCAACACCGTGAAAACTTCCGGGGGTTCCGGGTTCCGGGGGCCGGGGTGGGTCAGATCGTTGCCGCGACGGCTTCGATGCATTCGATGACCTGGCGAACATGGAACGGCTTCTTAAGGTAGTGATCAAAGCCGTTGTTCATCAGGTGCTGAGCCTGGCCGTCGGTGAGTTTACCGCTCATGGCAATGACCTTGGTCATCTGCAAGTCGCTGTTTTCACGGACGAGTTTGAGAACATCCTCGCCGGACACATCGGGTAGATGCATGTCCAGCAGGATGACGCTGGGGCGGAATTTTTCACATTCCAGACCCGCTGAGAAGCCGCTGTGTGCGACTGCAACATCGTAGTTGGCCTGTTCCGTGAGCACTTTCTGAAGAACGTCCACGATTTCTGATTCGTCATCGACGATCAGGATGCGGGTGCGACCTGATTGCAGGGCATCCATCGGGATGTTGTGTGCCTTCATGAATTTGATCAATGCACTCAAAGGAATGCGACGGTCTTTTGAACCGGGAATGCGATAGCCGCGCAGTTGGCCCGAGTCGAACCATTTGCTGACGGTACGCGGAGCAACGTTGCAGATCTTGGCAACTTCACCAGTCGTTAGAATATCTTTCTGACGTGACATAAGCTTTCTCCATATCTCCATGTCGGGATTAATTTCCTCCGACCCGACGTTGTATTCATCGTCGGTTTGGACAACCGGATTAACTGATACGACACGAAAAAATGACAGAAAATGCAGGAGACGCCTTTTCTGCACAATGCTCCTAACGCGTCTAAGCGTGATAAATGTGGGTTTTAGCGTCATAAAACGCGGTTTGAAGGGTTTGGGACGGGCTGGTAAAAAATTTCAAGATGGGGATAAACCGATATCACCAAGCGATCCGAACAGTCATCGGTCAGTGATATCAAAGCAATGATACTGGCCAGGGAGCTACGTCCCCCGGACCCCCTAGCGAGATTGGGGTGTTAGAGCAGGTGATGTAGCTGCATTGCATTCAAAGGAATTGAAGACTGTTTCGCGATGGGGTTCCACCCCAAACCCCGCCAACGAGCAGCCGTTGGATCGCTGCCCCCGGAAGTGGGGTTGATCAAATGATTCAGAAGGCTCGGTTACAACTCGATAATCGGGCGATGAACATTCCAGGCGTATAGGCGATCAGACAGATCTTTGATTATCCAGCAACGTGCACGAACACCAGACAGCAAAGGCCCAGCCCTTCCTGGGGGACGTGATCCAGCGGCGGAACGCTGGCGGGGTTTGGGGCAGCGCCCCATCTCAGTATCAGTCTTCAATTCCTTTGAATGCAATGCAGCTACATCACTTGCCAAGACATCCCAAACTCGACAGGGGGTCCGGGGGGCGAAGCTCCCTGG
>PAIY01000232.1 GCA_002704825.1 Phycisphaeraceae bacterium | reverse complement strand
TCCGGGTGGTGGTCAAGGTCGTCATGCTGATTCCCATGAAACGGGCGCAACACGCTGCTTTGGGATCAAGTGTCTTGGGCAGCTTGGCAAGGGATTTGGCATCCACCTTTTGATAGCTCTGATGTCTGCCCAAACAAAACACCAAATCACCGGGGGCAATGTTATGGACTTCAGTACCAACACGTTCAACACGGAAAACAGATGCATAGCCGATACCTCGCGGGAAATTTTCACCGAGTAAACAGCCCTGAATCTCCGTGCCGGGACTGATCATGCTTGCCACGGTGGGACCAGCAACCTCGTTGGGTTCGAGATGATCCATGTCTTCCTGCTCGGTTTGTAACTCAACTTTGCCCTTGGCAGTAAAGATGATTTTTCGGATATCCATTTCGTGCTTCTCCTGCGAATTCTGTATATCTATTTATCCAGACCAACGTTTCGATGATGGCTCTGACATGCGTATATGTTCATAAAACATGGATTTGTTTTGAATATCTGCTAATCTCTATTGCATGCCTGTAAATCCTGTCTTGCCCCAGATGTCCGAATGGATGCGTAGCCTGAGCGTGCAAACACTCTCCTGTGGACAAATGCGCACGACCGAAATCTTGAAACACGAAAAGACGGTAGATGCAACGATTGTTGCCATGTCAGTGCGTGGTCGATATGAAGTGATGCATGGCGGTCAACACTGGATGATCCATCCCGGTCAGACCATGATCGTCCCAAGTCAAACCCCTGTGACCATCATCCATCATCCGGATCGGACTGGCATGATGCAGGCCAAATGGGTGCATCTGCATCTGACCCTGCATGGGACGATTGACTTGCTGCGTCTCTTTGACCTGCCGGGTAAACTCACTGCCAAGCCCAGTGAGTTGGTCAGCCAGGTCATAGACAGACTGCATCAAATCAAGTCCGCAACGGATCATGCACAACAGTATGAACAATTGCTCCTCTCGCATCAGATGGCAACGACACTCGCCCGGCACCTGATCAAGCGCGGTAAACTCTCAGAAAAACAGGCTCGCAAGATGCAGCAGTCCGCCCAATTGATGCCTGTTTTTGAAGCGATTGCTCAGCATCTGGACAAATCCATCACGATTAACGATCTCTGCAGATGGGCACATCTCTCTGCGTCACGTCTGCATGCGGTATTCATTGAAGCCACCGGATTGGCCCCCATGCGCTATGTCATGCAGGTCCGTCTGACACAGGCGCGACAACAATTAGCCTACTCACAAAGCACCATCAGCCAGATCGCCCAATCGCTGGGCTTTGTCAGTCCGTTTCATTTCAGCCGCGTTTTCAAAACCCATGTCGGGATGAGTCCCAGTGAATATCGGAAAAGAAATGCCATTGATCAACATGGCATGTGATTTGCTATAAAAATATGGAAATGCTTGACCTGCATTGGTTGAAAACCGATAAATGGTAATACCGCCCTACACCAAGGAGGCCACATGTCCAAAAATTCCAGCAAGAAAAAGTCCGGCAAAAAGGTATACGACGAGCAGGAAGCGGATGAAAGACCCAAGCTCAAAAAGAAGTTCTATGAAAAAGAACTCCAGAATATGCAGGTCGAGCTGGTGAAGCTTCAGGAGTGGGTCAAGAGTCAGGGACTTAAAGTCGTGGTCTTGTTTGAAGGTCGTGATGCTGCTGGCAAAGGCGGTACGATCAAGCGAATCACCCAATCACTGAATCCGCGTATCTGTCGTGTTGTGGCCTTGGGCACCCCCACCGAACGTGAAAAGACACAGTGGTACTTCCAACGCTATGTCCCGCACCTGCCTGCTGCGGGTGAGATGGTGCTTTTTGACCGCAGCTGGTACAACCGTGCGGGTGTCGAACGCGTGATGGGGTTCTGCACCGAAGATGAATACAACGAATTCATGCGAAGCTGCCCCGAGTTTGAACGCATGCTTATCCGCAGCGGGATCATTCTCATCAAGTACTGGTTCTCGGTGAGTGACAAAGAGCAGGAACGCCGTTTTCAATCACGTATTGATGATCCGACCAAGCGTTGGAAGCTTTCCCCGATGGACCTCAAAAGCCGACAGATGTGGGTCGAATATTCCAAGGCCAAAGACAAGATGTTCGGCATCACCGACACCAAACAGGCCCCGTGGTATGTCGTACCTTCGGATGATAAAAAACGTGCTCGTCTCAACTGCATCTCGCATTTGCTGAGCATCATTGATTACAAGGATCTGACCCCCAAACCCATCAAGCTGCCCCCCCGTCAGGATGACACCACCTATGTCAGGCCACCGATGAATGATCAGACATTCGTACCTCAGAAGTATTGATCCTGATCGCAACAAATATCACGATTCAAAAACAAACACGCTGACGCGAAAAATCGTCAGCGTGTTTATGTTTATTCTTTGATACGACGTTCGGTGTTAATCAAGTTTGATCTGGAGTTTGTTGCCGGATGTATTCAGTGATGTTTTGACAGTTTGTGTCTTCCCGTTGGCCGTAACCGTGATGTCATACTCGCCGAGGAAGCCACGGATTTGGGCATCGCCCTGGCTTGATGTGGTGATCTGTTCATTCGTCCACCATTGGTTGAAGACCAGATCACGATAAACCTTCAGGCCCTTTTTCTCCGACCAATCCTCGTTGTACAACGGGGAGTTCTTCTTCCAGTGACGTCCGTCCCAGAAACCCCAGAAGACGAGACTCTCGATCGCAGGATGAGCGAAGGACGCAATCATCACATCACGCAGATACATCGCCTGAAGGTCTTCGTCATCGTTGAGCACATCCAATTCCGTAATGGCAATGGGAACGTTGAACTGTTCATAAAACCGATCGTAAATCTCCCACATGCGCAGCGGACTTGCCGTGCCGACACCAAGATGCCCCTGCATGCCGATACCTTCGATAGGTGCTCCTGCATCTCGAAGACGCTTGATCCATGATTCGAAGTTGGCAACCTTGACACCTGAGAGGATTGAGTTTTCATTGATGAACATCCTGGCTTCGGGATCGAGTTGCTTGGCCATCTTAAACCAGTTGGCTGCTTCCTCGACACCAAGAATATCCATGAATTCATGATTGGTTTTCGGTTCGTTGATCACGTCCCATTCGGTATGCACGCCCTTATTGGTGGTAACGATGTCAGTGATGTGTTTACGGATTTCATCACGAAGTTTTTCAGGTTCGTAACGTAATACCTTCAGACGCTCAGGCGAACGATCAAAGCTCGGCCAAACGAGCGTATGACCACGCATCTGGATGTTGTTTTCTTTGGCCCAGCGAATGGCTTCATTGGTGGCAGTAAGGTTCTTACCGCCGGCCTCCCATGTGCCCCATTTCATACTGTTTTCCAGGACACAGAAGTTAAACAGCTCGGCTGCCCGTTTTTGATACTCTTTATTCCGAGGGTTCATGCCATAGAAAAACCAGCGATACACCGCAGTCCCCCAGCGAAAGGCATGGCGGGTCATTTTCACATCAACCGTTGCATGACTTACAGGTTTGCCCTGACTGTCCAGCACGGTGATGTTCATGTCCGCCTTACGGATTTGTTCAATCCGTTTGGCAGCAACATCACGCCAAGGCGCATCGTCTTCGTGACCGTTGTAGAGCTTGGGTTTCACCGACGGTAACACATCGCTGGCAATGTCGGGGCCGTAGTTGTAGAGACTCAAACCGCCGATCTCAAACGTCTGTGGGTTAAAGCCAAACTGAAAACTGAAAGCCGACTTTCCGACGGGCAAGTCACGTTTCGCCGTATAGACACGCTGAACCTTATGCCAGGTCTCACCGATGAGAAACCGGTTTGCAATCTGGATCAATTTTGTCCACGGATCTTCATCCAACTCAAATGTGGTGAGGAACGACGTCTCACCAAACTCGGTATCGATGGCAACACTGCGGACCCAATACGTCAGCAGCAGCTTATCGCCTTTACGAACCGGCGTGGTTCCTTTGCCGCGAAGCTGCATGTCCCACATGGCATCGGGTTGTTTGGTATTGGTCACGCGGATGGCTTGTTTGAAAGGTTGACCGGCGACCTCAAAACGCGTCGCAGTGAACAAGTTTGTGTTGCGGAAGGGTTTGAGTTGAGCCAATGGATCAGAACCCAGCAGACTCACGCCTTTGATGCCGGCATATTCCGGGCCGTCACCAACAGGCAGTGTCATGTCACTTGAAACGGCGACAGAGCTTGAGGACGATTTTACAGATATTGCTTCGATTTTTTTGGCCGGTTCAATGGTGATGGACTTGGATTGATCCTTAACGGGTTTACCTTCAGCGTCCAGTGCTTGATCACCGGAAACGATGCTGATCCACTGGACATCCAGTTGCCCCTGCTTGACGAAGTACAAGGCAAGATGCAGGCGAACCCCCAGCGCCCCATCGGGTACGTCGATTGTCTTGGAGATGATGGACCAATCATTGTTGGTGCCCTTGAAACTCTTGACCCCCTGGTAGTTTCCAACTTTTTTATTGTTCTTGTCGACGAACATGGCTTGCACGACGCCGGATTTCCAGGGCTTATTGCCGGGGATGATATTCCGCCAACGGACTTTGGTGCTGACGGTGATTTGTTTTGCCCCTTTAAGTCCGGTGTACTGTTCGAGGACACACTGGTCATCGGCTTTCTGGACTTCAAGGAACGCGTAAGTTAGGCCGTCCTGTTTAACGGGTTTGGGTGTACCGTTCTTGTTGTACCAACTATCGACTTTGCCGTTGTCATCTTCGTCGAGCAGTCTGGGATTCTTGACCAATTGAATGCCTGCATTGACATTGGATCCTGCGGTTGGTGTTTCAGCTTTGGGTTTGGTTGCGGTTGCGGTTTGAGGAGCGGGGCCGGAATATTCTTCGATATTGCTGCCATCAGGTCGATAGGCTTTGTTACCGGGATTGACGCTGATCCATTGGATATCAAGTTTGCCTTGCTGAACGTAATACAACGCGACATGGAGTCGAACGCCCATCGCATCGCTGGGGACATCAAACGTATTGGCAACTGTGATCCAATCTGCGTTGGTTCCTTTGCAAACTTTGACGGATTGATACGGGCCGGTCTTCTTGTTGTTTTTGTCAACGAACATGGCTTGCAGCACGCCGGATTTCCAACCCTTGTTGCCGGGGATAATATTCTCCCAACGGACTTTGGCTGAGACGGTGATCTGCTTGGCACCCTTTAGTCCATGATATTCTTCGAGGACACAGCCTTTGCCAGCTTCGGTGACCTCAAGTCTGGCATAGTGACCATCGCTATCGGAAATGAGCTTGGGTGAGCCTTCCTTGTTGTACCACTGGTCCGCTTTGCCGTTGGCATCCTGATCTTCGAAAGTAGGATTGGGGACGAGTTGGATGACATCCTGTGCATGGAGGCACGTAAGCGATGCCAGGAGAACCAGCATGGCTGTAGCAATCGTTTTACCTGAAAAATAAGGCATTAAACAAACTTCCTTTCACAGACACTGCGATATTATTGGGGAATATGGTTGGGTCGCATTTTTCGACAGATGATTGAATCGGGTGTTTCGTGGCTGGCATGACCGTCAACATACAAGGCGCTGGTCACCCATTGGCCATTGTCGCCATAGGCACCGGCTTCTCGGAAACGAACTTTGTATTTCGGCGGAGAATCGCTTGTCCCCCAGCCGTCGGTGTTGTCGCCGATGTAGACCAGGGCTTGTTCGTTGAGATCGGTGCTGCTCGAGTCATAGGCTTTACCGGTGGGCGAATAGCGATCCCAGAATTTACCGTAGGAATTGGATAGAGGATTGGCTTGACTACTTAATGAACCGTCCATCAAGACGATGACTTCCGACTCCCGTCCGATATCGCCAAGGTGCATATTGGGTACGCCGTTGCCACCGGATCGCTGCATAATGGCGGGATTTGCCGAGTATTGCCAAGCGGCATTCGTTTCGGATTGCCAACGCGAATTGGCACATTGGACGATTTTCACATTGTCATTGAGATACTGCATATAGACTTTGCGATAGGCGTATTGATGGCTGTTACCAACATCAAATGCCCATGGGAAAGCATCTTTGTTATCGCTGAGATACATGTACTGAGCCACACCAATCTGCCTAAGTCCGGTGAGACATTTAAGCCCACGTGCGGTGGTTCGTGCCTGCTTAAGCGCTGGCAGAAGAATCGCAATGAGGATGGCAACAATTGAAATCACAACCAATAACTCAATGAGTGTAAAGCCATGAAACGATTTGTTTGTCGGGTTGGTATTCATCACCATCTCCAATAAACGATTTGTCACATCAGACTGCAATGGCCTGAATGACCTGTTCTTGCAACAAAACTGATCAGATACCTGCCGGCGAGACAACGCTCCCGGCTTCGTCATAATCAAACGGCAAGGCAATGGGTGCGTTGTCCCCCTTGCCGGTGTCAATCCAATCCAACAACATCGTCATCGCTGCACGCCCCACCTGCTCAAACGGGACTACCAACGTGGAGATCGGCAGGCCGGTGGCAATGCGACAGGGCGAACTGGCAAAACAGATAATCGAGATATCCTCAGGCACACGCAGCCCCAGCTTCATCGCTGCGGTGTACACGCAGACCGCTTCCTGCTGTTCATAACAGACGACCCCCGTCGGACGCCTGGGCGACTGAATCCATTGCATGACATTCTCCATGCCAAGGCAGATGGAAAAGCCGTCATAATGTTTGTTGAAAGTCAGCTTAAAACCCGCATCGTTGACCGCATCGGCCACGCCTTGCCCACGATCATCAATTGAGTAATGTCGCTCACCATGATGACTGACATAACCGATATGTTTGTGTCCGGCTTCCATGAGCATCGTCGCAGCGCGATAGCCTGCATCATGATCATCCGGGCGAACGCAGTCAGATTTGAGTTTGACGTTAAGCCAAACCGCAGGCAGCTTGTAAGCACGGACATGGTTATAAAGTTTGTCAGACACCCCTTGTTGAATGTTGATAAGCAAACCATCTGCAGACCATTGCTTCAAGGCTGGCGGTTCAAAATGCTCATCTTCAAACTCGTTGCAAGCATGCTCACTGACCATCACACAAGTGTCGTTTTCCATGGCCACCTGTTGAGCGCCGGAGAGTAACAACCGTGGCAGGAATCCAGCTCCCTCTTCGGCAGCACCAAGCAACGCCACATTGCCAAACTTGCCGGTACGCATGGTCCGCGCGGCTGCGTTGGGACGATACCCATGATTTTGTGCCGCCTCAAAGACGCGTCTGCGTGTGGCTTCACTCACACCGGGATACCCCGCCAATGCCCGTTGAACGGTCATGCGTGAAAGTCCCAACTCATTGGCGAGTTCAGCTTGCGTACGAATCGATTGTGCCATATTCCATGATCTCCAGTCAGATGATTGTAGCACGTGATACTATCACGTGCTACAATTTGGAACAAGAAATTATCTAATAAGCCGCATCTATTTATTTGACAATATTTTGAAAACATAATTTTTTTCAAGATTCCTGATACACCAACACACATCATGCCTAATCTCAAGGTTGAGAGACTGATCATGCGTGGCTTGATATCTTCGGACTTTATTCAGTTCTCAGCTTGCCTTCCGAGATGTACAGGGGAATAATGAAAAAGCGGTTTCTCATTTTGAGAAAGCGGTTTTTCAAGAAGGACTGCCCAGTATGTCAACCCTTGCGGCTTCCAATCAGGTAACTTTGGCGGATGTTGCTGCCAAGAGCGGTGTTTCGACCAGTTCGGTGAGTAAGGTGCTCAACCTTCAGCCGGAGCAATACCGAATGAGCGATCAGACACGCCAACGGATTCTCGATGCGGTAGCGGCGTTGGGCTATCGTCCCAATTTCCAAGCGAGGTCTCTTGCCAAGGGTCGGTCGCATAACATCGGCATTTTGTTTGAAGGCTCCCTACCCACGATTCTGCGCGATAACGATTCGGGCATGCTCAGCGGACTTGAACCGATTCTCAGTGACGCGGCCTACCAGATGGTGTTCATACCCATTCGCCAAGGATCTGATGAGTGGAAGCAGATGCTCTCAGACCGGCGTGTGGATGCCTGCCTGGTGGTCAACAAACTTGAAGATCGCGTCCGCCAAGTCCTTGAGCAACTGCGTATCCCTGCGGTCCTGGTGAACGGTCTGGCCAACGAGTCAATTCCAACATGCAATGTTGACAACGTGGGTATGGCCAAGGCGCTGACGAAGCATCTGCTGGAACTGGGGCATCAGCACATCTGGATGTACACCAACATTCATGTTCACAAGCACCATTCTGTCGCTGAACGTGAAAGCGGTTATCAGCAGGCGATGATAGAAGCAGGACTCAGTGAACAGATCAATAGTTTCCACATGGAATTTGATGCCTTTGTTCAAAAGTTGGTTCAGATTCAGCAACGTCCCTCGGCTGTGGTCGTATATCAGCATCTTGAAGCGGTGCGTTTGCTCCAGGCCTGCTGGCGACATGACATCAAGGTACCTGACCAACTGAGCGTTGCGACCTTTAACAATGCTTATCCGGTTGCCCATGTGATTCCACCTTTGACAACGATGGCTTTACCCATGCTTCAAATAGGTGAACATGCTGCGCGTCTGTTACTGGAGATGATCGAAGACAGTTCGAATAACAAGGTTGTCAGAACAGTCCCGCGTTTTTCAGGTTGGCATCTGGTTGTCCGTGAATCCACCGCACATGTGATGGCATAAGACCTTAGCCCTGTCTCGATTTTGGAGTGTCCATGATTCGTAATTTTCAAAAGTTGAATTCCATCAACACCGCCCTGCTCATGGTCAGTTTACTGCTTGGGCAAGTTGCATGGGTGCGTGCTGATGTTCCTGTCAACATGTTGCCATCCGGTGGCGTGACACAATTCAAACTCAACGCCAAGTCGGACAAGGCGCATGTGAAGGTGGTCCCTGTCACGGGCCAGACTTTTAACCGCGCGATCCAAGCGACCACATTGGTGCGTCCTGCCAAGGCATATGAGTTACAGGTGCTTTGCCCGATCGCTCAGCCGGTGAAGAAAGGCGATGTGCTTTATGCCACATTCTGGATGCGTTCACTCGCATCAGAAGACGAAACAGGCGACGGGGTGAGTTTACTGCTGTTTGAAAAAGTCGGACCGCCGTGGAATCGATCGATCCAATTGCCATTGACTGCCAACAGTGATTGGCGTGAGTTCAATGTCGCCTTTGCCAGCAGTGATGACTATGCACCAAGAAAGGCGCAATTGATTTTCCGCATTGGCTACAAACCACAGGTCGTGGAGTTTGCAGACATCAAGTTGGTGAACTACGGTGACAGTAAAACCGTGGAAGAACTGCCGGGGACGAAGATCAGCTACACCGGTCGCGATGCGAATGCGCCATGGCGTAAAGAGGCTGCCAAACGCATTGCGGAACATCGTCAATCACCAATGCAACTGCTCATCCGAGATGCCCATGGTCAACCGGCTGCCAATGTACCTGTCACTCTCAACGTCAAACGCCTGGCCTTTGATCTTGGCACCGCAGTCAAGGCACGCGACCTTGCAGGCGACAAAGTCAACCAACTGAAAATGCAGGCCAAAATCAAGGAACTGTTTAACTGTGTTGTCCTGGAGAATGACCTGAAATGGAAAGCCTACAGCCCTGAGAATAAGCCATTGATCGATATAGCCCTGGCGTGGTGTCAGGCCAACAACCTGCCTGTTCGCGGGCACACCATGGTCTGGCCGAGTTGGCGAACCAATCCCAAATCACTGAAAAAACAGTATGAAAATGATCCGACGGGTTTGGCATCCGCCATCGCTCAACGCATCGACACCATCGGCAGTACTTTCGCCGGCCAAATCCATGAATGGGATGTCATCAACGAGCCCAACAACCATCACGACTTCATTGACCTGCTCGGTGTCGATGCCATGTCGCACTGGTTTAAACTCGCTCGCCAGGCCGATCCCCATGCCGTGTTGTATCTGAATGAAACCGGCGTACCGGTCTCCGGACCAGGCGCACCGGTGTATGACAAACTCTACGAATACATCAAGCAACTTCAGAATAGCAACGCCCCCATCGGCGGGATTGGGATGCAGGGACATGTCGGTTGGAGCATGAATAGCCCCGAACAACTTTGGCAGATCTTTGATCGCTTTGCAGACCTGGGTCTACCCATCAAGATCACCGAGTTTGATATCGGTGTCACTGATGAAGAACTGGCTGCTGACTACTACCGTGACTTTTACACAGCCTGCTTTGCCCATCCTGCAGTCAACGGCATCCTGATCTGGGGGATATGGGAAAAAGACAAAGGCTACAAACCCGAAGCAGCCATCTACCGCAAAGACTGGACGCCCAAACCGGCAGCATTGGCCTTGGAAAAACTCTTATCCCAATGGCATCAACCCATCACGGCTACCACCGATACGGATGGCAAAATCAATATCCGTGCGTTTCATGGTGCGTATGACATCGTGATCCCAAACCAGACATCCAAGCCCATCCAAACTATCACGCATACATCACAAAGCCCTGTTATCCAGATTGAATTATACTGATTGAAAGTGCGTTAACCATGATCAAGTCCACAAGCAAATCAGCCTTCACACTCATCGAATTACTCGTGGTGATCAGCATTGTTTCCCTGCTCATTGCGATTCTCCTGCCGGCGTTGGCCAATGCACGTAAGGCGGCGCAGGCCATGTCATGCCTGGCGAATCTCAGGCAGATCGGCTTTGGATTGGCGACTTATGCCAGTGACAATGAGCAGACCTTACCCTGCGGGATGATGTATGGCATTCCCTATGCTGAAGGTGCAGGTCGGTGGTATCAGAAGATTGATGCCTACATGGCCAACAGTGGTCCGAGCAGCTTTGACAATGAAGATATTCTGCCAGTGTTTCGTTGTGCCCAAGCGATGAACCAGGAGGGGCTGTGTCATTACTCATCGCATGGTGCGATGATGCCCAACACGTCCCCGGGTCCCAACGATAAACGGCGTCCATACAACTATGATGAGATCAAACGACCATCGGAAGTCGTGCTGATTTTTGAAGGTGGTTTGAACACCCTCAATGCATCGCCCGTTGCCAACCAGGTGAATCGAACCTATATGAGCTACGATCCGTCAACCGATAACAACATCGCCATCAATCAAGGCCCCAACACCGATTACATCTCCGGCTACATGCGTTTCCGACACAGTTCGGATCAGGCTGGAAACTTCCTCTCACCCGACGGACATGCCCAGGCGATTCGCTTTGGCCAAGTGCTGCGGAAGCATATGCAGGTGGAAGATGTGGGTGGACACAAGTTCTAGAAGACATTGCCGTTGAAGCCGGATGAAACCGCATTCGATTCAGGGCAATAAATTCTGGAAGTCCGCGATAAAAACGCGCCGTGTGCCATTGACAAACCCGTTGAATGTCACGAATCGCCCGGTCCGATCCCATGCTGGATGCGGGTCCACACGCAATGCCCCGATCGCTTCCTGCTGGGGTGTCTGACTATGAATTCGGACGGCACAGGTTTCTCGTCCCTGTTCCAAATCAATCCAACGCAGGGGAACACTGCCATCACCAAAGGCTATCGGCTCGTAGATGTAGGTGTCACTGAGCACATAGCGTTCACCGGGGATCACGGTCGGATGTCCTGAGCCAGGGATCGTCTCGTGCATTTTGCGGATATCGGTCCCGTCATATTTTGCGCGAACCAATGCAAGCATCCCCTGATCTTCCATCTGCAGGTTCATGGAGATATGCTCACCATCGGGAAACCATGTCGCATGATGACCAGATCGTTTCCAATACGCCGGCCCAACTGCACAGTGCATGTCACTGCCATCGGGCTTGATGGTCAGCCAGGCATAATCCACCGCCCGAAAGTCATCCTGAAACATATTCCACTGATCCGCACTGCGCTTGGGGTACCAACGCAGACTGAGCATCAACCGGTCAGACTGCGCATTGAACTTGCTGTGAAAACCGTAGATCTCAAAGCCGTTGGCATCTTCGACGGACATGTCAGGATTGGCACAGAAAAATAGATCATGAATCGTTGCCAGAATCCGACTTTCACCGGACGTGGTATCAGTGATATAAAAACCATCATCCTTTGTTGGGCCAACGAAATGCTGCATCTTGTCCGTGGGGATGCAGACCCCATATCCCGGTTGGGTGCGGCGCATGGTCCGCATGTTGGCAGAGATCAGATATCGGCCGTCAGGCGATGCATGATAAACCGTCCCCTGCATACGCTTTTTCACACCGGTGATCGGATCGAGTTGCCAGGCAAAGGGCTGCCAGGTCTGCGTGTCCACATCATTGAAATACAGCGCATGATCCGTATCTCCCCAATTGATATTGGCCCCAAGCTGCGTTTCCCAGCCACAGGTCTGAGCAACCACGCGATCTTCACCGGTCTGCAAATCCACCACACAGACATCACCTTTTTCACCCGGCTCAGGCAAACGGTCTTCAAACGGCAGACGAAACACAGCCAGATAACGTCCCGACGGACTGATCGGTGCGGTGTCAAAAAAGCGATGGATCGCCCCGCCACGATCAGGTGTCACACACCATACAGGGACTTGCGGATCATGTTCCAGATAACGTGGGAATGCAGAAAACATCAGACCAGACTCCTTAAGATCAATACCGATAACGCAGCATTGTAGGCTTTGATTTGCTTACGATCATCCCAAGAGTCCATCTGTGATGACAAAGTTGGAAAAACATGAACAGTTATTCAAACCCGTCACACAAACTGATTAAGTCCCCAAAGACGGAAGCCGATAGTCCATTTTATGCAACAATTAAGACCCATCCATATGTTTATCGGGTCTAGTGTTGATCTGTATGTATCACACGCGGATTTTGCACACGAATGAATGGCGATGGAGGATCGAACATATGAAACTGGCGAGTAAAATGATTGGGGGTAACCAGCTTCTATTTGTACTGCTGGCTATCGTACTCGGGGGCTTGGCGGTCTATTCGCTCAGTGACCTGGGCAAGACGATTCTCAGCGATGCAACCGAATCGGTTCAGGAACTGGCATCCAACACGCTCATTGAAGGCACACGTAACGACTCAGAACTGATCAACTATCAGATCGAATCAACGATTCGAGACGTGATGCAATTATCCGAATCAGAAAACCTGCGCGGTTACCTCACTGCCCGACATGGTCAGAACAAAGTCTGGAACGACCTTGCCAAGACCGAAGTGGTCAGACTTGTCGATGACATGGTTGAGAACACCAAGGTCCAGCAAGACCTGCGTCAGCAAAGTGTGATCCGTGGTTTGAATGTCGCTCGGAGCATTGTTGCCGACGCCGGTGGTGTTC
>PAIY01000231.1 GCA_002704825.1 Phycisphaeraceae bacterium | reverse complement strand
GACAACACCTACCAAGGTGTTATTCTTTGATCATCGGTGGTCCTCATTTACTTGCGCATACTGGGACCCATTCTCTTGCGCACTTCCACATCGACACCAATCCACGGGCGAAACATCGCAAGGCATGCGTGAAATGTGACAAAAATGAAGGCAAAAGGCTTGAAGACTAGAGCGTTGCGAATCCAGGTGTAGCGGCTTTGGCGCGAGCGAATGTGGCTTTGCCAAGGATATTGAAGCAGGCGATGCGAGCTTCGTCGATGCAAATCGACACAGGCAAAGACACATGCAGCAAGACAAAACGCGACAGATGGATTGGGAACGCACTAAATCAATTCCTGCATCAGCGAAACGCATTGCCCATAGTAGCTGCGTCCAAAGAGATTCAGATGATTCAGCAGGTGATAGAGCATGAAGACCTTCTGGCGTCGCATGCTATTTTCCGGGAGTGGCCAGACTTTTTCATAGGCTTGGTAAAAGTCATCCGTAAAGCCGCCGAACAGATGCGTCATCGCCAGATCCGCTTCACGCTGTCCATAATAGACCGCTGGATCAATCAGCACCGGTTCACCATGCTGGTCACACATGACATTGCCCCCCCACAAATCCCCGTGGAGCAGGCAGGCCGGTTCGTCGCTATCCAGAATGGTGTCGAGATGGGCTAAAAGTTTTTGGGCGGTCTGGGTGAATTGACTGTCACCATGGCCGTTCCGCCGCGCCAGATCAAACTGATACCCCAAGCGACGCTTTCGGACAAAGTCCACCCAATCATTAAACCAACCATTGGGCTGTACGGATGAGCCCAGCAGATTGTCCTCAGGCCAACCGAACCGGTATTGCGTGGTGTTGCGATGCAATCTGGCTAAACCGGTTCCCAACTTGGTCTGGAAGTCAGCAGGTTGATTGCCAGCAACAATGAATTCAAGGATCAAAAGCGGTGTTCCCGATGGCGTGTTCTTCACCGCCAACACCTTGGGCACACCAATGCACTGCGGTTCACGCAATGCCTCAAGCCCATCAGCCTCCAACCGAAAGTAATCCGACTGCATACGTCGTGACGGCTCTTTGACGAAAACCTCACGTCCATCATCCAAACAGACACGCCATGCCTGATTGATGCAACCGCCTCCCACTGCATAGGACTTGGTGACTTTAGCTTCATCTCCCATCGCGAATTCGATAACGCGTTGGACCTCCGGCTTCATTTCTTCTCCATCAGCATCGCCAAAATCTTCGGGCAAGCTTCTTCAAGCATGTCCAGCACATGATCAAAACCAGACTGACCACCATAATACGGATCAGGCACGTCCGGCGGATCCGCTGCATCCAGAAACGCGCCAAGCAACTTCACATGTTGAGAACCCTTGCCCCCCGACATCCGATGCAGGTTCTCCAGATTGCTCTGGTCCATCGGCACGATCAAATCAAACTGATTCAAATCACTGGACTGCACCTGACGCGCCCGACTGGTCAACGCATAACCACGCGACTTGGCGGCAGCACGCATGCGCGAATCAGGCAACTCACCTACATGCCAACCCCCCGTCCCTGCTGAGTCCACCTTGACCGTGTCCGATAACCCGGCCTTGGCAACCACATCCAGCATCACCCCCTCAGCGGCTGGACTCCGACAGATATTTCCCAGACAAACAAACAAGACCGATGGCATTGAAAACCCCTAAACCATGAAAACACAAATACATCGTGGATTCACCCTAGTGTATAACCCTTTGTCGTTACAAGGTAAAGACAAAAAATAAAAATTTTCACATATCCCTTACCCTGGCTTGCAAACGGGGTATGAATCCATTACTCTATTCTCCATCTTAACACAGCCCCCGGAAGGGCGGCGAGTCTGCTTCGGCAACTCGTCGCCTTATTTTTTTGCCCCCCCCGGAACACCCGGAAGCCCCGGAAGCTTTCCCCCCGTGTATTTGAACCGCTTGCGGTTTATCGCTCCGCAATATCACATCACGTTGTCATCCGCCGCAAAGTCACAACCCAATTTGATTTTTCACAACACAAGCCAATGTTACAAAAAAACTGATCGCCCGGGCCCCCCGCCCTGCTAAAAACCGACGAATCCGAACAAACGGCACCAACAACAAAAGACTGCTGTCAACAGCAACACAATGTGTTAATCATCCAAACACTTTGGCCGATGCTAGCACAGAGAACACGACGCAGTTAAGAGGTGTCCTTTGTCAAACAATGCAAATCAAATCGGTCAGATTCTGATCCAACAGGGTGTCTTAAGTGAGCAGCAGGTCTTCGAAATCACCCAGGCTCAAAAGAAAAACCCAAACGTCCCCTTCGGTGTCCTTGCAGAAAAAATGTTCGATGTCACCAGCCAAACCATCGAGCAGGCATGGATTCAACAATACCATCAATTCGTTGGGACCATCGATCTCCGCGAACAGCAGATCGACGAACAGGTCTTAAGCGTGATCAACCGTCGACAAGCCTGGCAGTTTGAAATCCTGCCTCTGCGCTACGAACCCACCGGCGAACTGCTCATCGCAGCAAGTAAACACCGCTTAGCCCGTGCCGTGTCATTCATGACAAACCAGATCGAGCAAACCTGCTTATTCCGTGTTGCCAACCGCACACAACTTCGCGACTTCCTCAGCCATCATTACCCGATGTCCGAAGTCACCGAAGAAATCCTCGTCCGCGCCCGTGAAATGGCACATGCCTGATCACTGGTCAATCAGGCTGTGTTGGCTTTA
Source organism: Phycisphaeraceae bacterium (assembly GCA_002704825.1). Lineage (GTDB taxonomy): Bacteria > Planctomycetota > Phycisphaerae > Phycisphaerales > Phycisphaeraceae > UBA7800. The sequence continues at coordinate 24,884 of PAIY01000231.1, read as the reverse complement.
ACCACAGAGTCACAGAGGCACAGAGAAAAAGACCAAGTTAAGAAATAAAGAACGGGATGGAATCATATCAATTCCATCCCGTTTATTTTTCTCTGTTCTGTCTTGAATTCTACGTCTCTGTGACGCTGCGGTGAAAACCATTGGCTCACATCATAATCACTTGCCACGAATCGAGGCGCTGTTGGCGTGGGCATCCAGACCTTCGGCCTTGGCGAGTAGCGCGATATCATCAATCGTCTGCTGACTCATGCCGTTGCGATAGCAGACGGTGCCGGAGCGTTTGAGGAAGGTGTAGACACTGATGCCGCTGGTGAATCGCGCGGTCGTGCCGGTGGGCAGGCAGTGTGATGGGCCCGCGTAGTAGTCACCGGCAGCCACGGGGGTCTGATGTCCCAGGAAAAACTCCCCGCCGTTGGTGATGCGTTCAAACAAGCCGTCGACATCCTTGACGGCAAGGTTCACGTGTTCAGCAGCAATCACATTGGCAAGGTTCACCGCCTGATCGACGTCTTTTGCCAACACCGCACAGCTTTCGGTATCCAGCGCTTTCTGGATGAACTCACTGCGGGTGCGTTGGGCCATCTGGTTTTCGACTTCCTTAACGATGCTGTCGATCACATCACGTGACCAGGAGACGAGGAAGCACTTGCCGGGGTTGTGTTCAGCCTGGGCAATCAAGTCCGAGGCGACATAGCCGGGGTCCGCGGATTCATCAGCGACGGTGACGATTTCACTGGGGCCGTAAAAACCGCCATCGGTACCGCACACGCCTGCGACTTGCGCTTTGGCGAGTTGGACGAAGACATTGCCGGGTCCTGCGATGATGTCGATAGGCTTGACGGTCTGTGTGCCGTAGGCAAGTGCACCGACAGCTTGAGCACCACCGATGCGATAGACATTTTCAATGCCCAGCATGTTGCAGGTTGCCAACACGATGGGTGAGATGTCGCCTGCTGGTTCATCACCAACGCGCGTCGGGGGTGGGTTGATCACGCTGATCTGCTTCGGATCAATTCCCGCGACCATGGCAGGCACCGCAAGCATGATCAGTGTCGAAAACAACACCGCAGCACCGCCGGGAACACACATGCCCGCAGAAGCCATGGGGGTAAACCGCATGCCAAGTTCCGCGCCGTTGATTGTCACCGTGTCCATGCTCGTGGGCATCGCGTGCTGCTGATACTCACGGACATTGGCAATGGAACGCTCAATGGCAGCCCGCAGATCACCGGTGAGTTGTTTATCCGCCTGGGCCAATTCTTCGGCGGTCACCTTAATGCGATCAGCCGTAAAGTCCGGGTCGGTCCACTTGCGCATGTACTTGACGATGGCATCATCACCATGCTGCTGGACATCATGCAGAATCTCGCTGACCGTCTGGGCCTGCTCGCTGAAGGCTGAAGCGGTGGACTTGAGGCGTTGTAACCGCGCATCAAAATCCGCCTGTCCCTGTGATGTCGCAATGTCGTAAACCGGCAGCATGTTCAAACTCCGATACCTGAAATAATGGCTTAACCACAGAGACACAGAGTCACAGAGAAAGGCAAAAGACAGAGAATAAACAATTTGTTTTCCGGCTCTGTGTCTCTGTGCCTCTGTGGTTCATTCCCTGGTTCAACTGCGATCCAGAGCACCACAAGTTACCGTTTTTTCGCATATTTTCCAGCTTGGCGACTCACCACCCCGCGGATTTCGAGCATGGTCAAGTCGGCCTGGATCGTGTGCATCGGTAATCCCGTCGCCCGGGCGATGGCGTTTAAGTCCATTTCACCTTCGAGTTTCTCAACGATCCGGACTTGAGAATCCGTGAGATTGGCGGTGAATAACGAGGGTTGCTCAATGGACTGTTCCTTGGATTCTGTACCCGCGTTGGCCTGGAGCAGTTGCCCTGCTTCACCGAGATTTTCCAGAACTTCAGTTGGCGATGTCACCAGTGATGCCCAACCTTCGCGGATGATCCGATGACACCCCGCACTCATGGCTGAGTCCACCGGGCCGGGGACTGCCATGACCTCGCGGCCGTGGTCTTCTGCTGCCAAACGTGCGGTGATCAGGGCGCCGGACCGGTTGGCTGCTTCGATCACCAAGGTCCCCAATGACAAGCCGGAGATGATGCGGTTACGTGCAGGGAAATTTTCAGGTCTTGGTGACGTGGTCATCGGCAATTCACTGATCACCGCGCCACCCGATGCCACGATGTCATCAAAGAGTTGGATATTGGGTTGGGGATAAGGACGGGCAAGCCCGCTGCCGATGACGGCGATGGTTCGTCCCTTGACGCGGAGTGCGGCAGCATGGGAGGCGGTGTCAATGCCATAGGCGCCACCACTGATGATGGTTAGACCCAGTTGGCTGCAACCTGCTGCAAAGCGGTCCGCCATTTCGCGTCCGTAGCGTGTGCATTTGCGTGCCCCGACAATCGCCAGCCCCAGCGCGTCCTCCTCGGTGAGTTTGCCACGGACATAAAGCAGTGGCGGTGGGTCGTTGATCCATTTCAGGGATTGGGGGTATCGCTCATCGGCAATGGACAAGAGTTCAACGCCGTGTTCTTCGACCAACGCCAATTCGGTTTGCAGTGCGGTTGGATCCTGCCAACTGGCGATGAACTTGCCGGCTTTGTTGGCACTGATGCCGGGGATGGCTGCGAGTTGCTGTGGGGTTGCAGCCAGAATTTGCTCCGCCGATCCCATCGCCTCCAGGCACCGACGAATGAGCGTCGGCCCGAGTCCCGGGGTGAGCGTCAACTGGAGCATGGCATGTGATGAACTTTGTTCCATTTGCTCACAAAGTCTATCAACTTTTTCACAAACAGGTGTTATAGTGATAGACGAGCTGGGAGGTCCAGTCTCATTGGTGGACAAGATAAAGACTAATTTCCGAGAAGGGAACGCTTCAATGAAACAAGCACGTTTATTCATGGGATTGATGTTGTTGGCGACGATGATTCTTTCACCCAGCGCCTGGGCCGAAGGTGACAAAGCATCGGGCAAGCTCAAGGGCTGGCATGCCTTCTATGCCAAAGAGCTGAACATGACCGACGAACAGATTGAGCAGTACAAGCAGATGCTCGCCAAGCGTGAAGCAGCCGAAGCCAAGTGGAAATCGGAGAACAAAGAAAAATACGAAGCCGCCAAGAAGGCTGTCGACGAAGCCAAGGCATCCGGTGACAAGGCTGCATACAAGCAAGCCAAGGAAGCTTACTATGCTGCCAAGAAGGATAAGGACGACGCCAACAAGGCATACGAAGAAGCATTCGAAGCCATGCTCACCCCAGAACAAAAGGGATACAAGATAGGACTCACGCTGTATAACAGTGTGAAGTGGACCACCAAGAAAGCGGATCTGAGCAGCGAACAGGAAGCCAAAATCAAAGAGATGGCCATCGCTGAAGGCGCGACACTCAAGGACGCCAAAGGCAAGGAACTCCACCAAGCCAAAGCAGCCTTCAAGGAGAAGGTGATCAGCGAAGTCCTCACTGCCGAACAGCGTGAAGCGTTGGGCAACAAAGGCAAGGGCAAACCCGAAAAAGCGATGAAGGAAAAGAAAGAGAAGAAGGAAAAAGCCCCCAAGGCCAAGAAAGAGAAAAAAGACAAAGAGTAATCGCAACGTCTTAATCCAAAATACAAACACAAACGCAGGCGTCGATATGGCGACCTGCGTTTTTTTGATACGTCAATGACAGGGCATTTGCTATCATGCCTGTGCCTGTTTGTTGGACATCAATGTTTATCGCAGGGGGTCAGGCAATATGCAACTCGACCAGGATCCATTGTGGCAAGCGATCAACGCCTTTGAGTTTGATGCGATCGATTCGAGCTATCCCTTCACCCGCCGGCTTGCAAGTGAAAATCGTTGGAGCCAGGCCTACGCGGTGCGCGTGGTGCAGGAGTATCGCCGATTCGTGTACCTGGGCATGCGTGCGGGTCACCCGGTCACGCCATCGGATCAGGTGGATCAGGCCTGGCATCTGCACCTGCTTTACACGCGCTCCTACTGGGAGGAGTTCTGCCCCAACGTCCTGGGACGCCCCTTCCATCACGGACCAACCCAAGGTGGACACAAGGAAGTTGCCAAACACACCGACTGGTACACCCGGACCCTGCAAAGCTACAAACAACACTTTGGCATCGCACCGATCGCGGACATCTGGCCCCCGGTTGAAAACCGCTTTGGTTATGCCGAACATGGCGTGCGCGTGTTCCCGTCAAAATCCATGATCCTGCCACGTCCGTGGTTTCTTAAACGGTCACGTTGGTTCACGCTCATCCCGTTGACATTGGCAATAAGCTCAACACAGGCCCATGCCCAATCGGGTTGGCCATTGGATCTGCATGGGCCGGCGTTTCTGAAGCTCTACGTGCTCCTCATGGGCATCGTCGCATTGTTCTGTCTGCTGACACGTTGGGTCGCAAGACACGTTCCTGAACCCCCAAGCATGATCGGCAAGGAACACGAACTTGACGCCTACGAAGTGGCGTATCTTGCCGGTGGCCCCAAGCGCGTGGTACTCACGGCGATGGCAAGGTTACACGAACTTGAATACCTCAAAGTCGAACACGGTCAGATCAAACTCGATTACAAACAAGCGCATTTTGCCAACGATGTTGAGCGCGTGATTCTCTCCATGTTGCGCTTAGGCAGTTCATACAAAGAGATTGTCAAAGCCTGCAAAACGGCGACGCATGAAATCGCCCAACGCCTGGCTGACCGCGGTCTGGCGTTAAGTGGTTGGCGAAAACATGGGACGATTCTCTTGAACCAACTCCTGATTATTGCCCTGCTGGGACTTGATGTGACCAAAGTTGTGATCGGTCTATCGCGTGATAAACCTGTGCTGCTGCTTGTTGCATTGATCGTGTTAACGCTGTTTTATTTCAAGCTGTTTTGCAGAACACAGTGGCGGAGTGTCCGGGGCAAAAAACTTGTCAAGCAATTTAAGCCACCCGCGGTTCCGCCGGAACGTGGGTATGACGATTTCTCCGAAAAAACACATGATGACCGCAACGAACGCGCCTACGCAGCAGCCATGGCCTGTGCATTACTCGGACCCGTCGCGTTAACCGCATGTCTCTCTGATCTGCATCCGATCATCGGTGGCAAAGAGGGCGCTCGCGGTTGGTTTGACAACTGGGTCTCCACCGGAAGTGGATGCAGCAGTGGGTGTGCCAGCGGCTGCGGAGGTGGCGGATGTGGCGGTGGATGTGGTGGGTGTGGTGGTTGTGGGGACTAAACAAAAACAGCATCACAGAAACCTGCGATGCTGCTTAGGGATTGGTTACTGAATGTCCGTCAATCAGGCAGGGTTGGGCACGAAGTCTCCGCCGCGACATTGCTTGAGGTAATTCAAACCGTGGACCTGGCCGGTCATTTCCAGATCATCGCGATAGACCGGATCATGCCAACCTTCGATGTCGATGCAGCCTTTGAATCCGCCTTGGCGCAACTCGGAAATGATGTCGGTCCAATTGCTGTCACCAAAGCCGGGTGTGCGATGGAAGGCAAATTGCTTGGGACCGTTGATGCCGAACTCCTTGATGATGTCCCACTTGATCGTTGCGTCTTTGCCATGGACGTGGAAGATGCGATCCATGTATTTGCGAAGTTGAGGCATGGGGTCGATGAGCTTGACCATCTGGTGACAGGGTTCCCATTCCAGGCCGATATTCTCTGCGTCAATGGCATTGAACATCAGTTCCCATGAAGCGGGATATTGGGCGATGTTCCAGTCACCTTTCTGCCAACTGCCTCCCATGTCACAGTTTTCAAACGCGATTTTCACGCCCTTATCCGCAGCACGTTTGGCCAGGGGTTTGAACACCTTGGCATAGCGATCCATCGATTCGTCAATGGGCTTATCCACGACGCGTCCTGCAAAACCACAGACCACATCGCAGCCAAACAGCGGCGCCGCATCGATGAGTTTTTTCCAACCCTCGCGGCATGCCTTGGCTTCATCATCATCCATCAGCGGATTGCCAAAGACACCCAGACTGCTGATCACTGCGTCTGAGCCAGCGAGGACTTCGTTGACTTCCCTGGCCAGTTTCTTGAGGTTGGTATCACCAAGGGTTTTCCAGAAGGTCAACGAGAACGATTCAAAACCGTAAGGCAGAATTTCCTTGATGTAAGCGGGTGAGTTCTGGCCACGATTGACGAGGGTTCCGATGCGAATGTCGAGTTGGGACATGGATTGGGTTCCGGTTGTTTGATGGGTTAATGGCTAATCGTTTGATTCAATTTGAACCACAGAGACACAGCGGCACAAAGAAAGACAAAATACATTCTTTTTTTCGGGCTCTGTGTTTCTGTGGTTTATTTCCTGGTTTTAAATTTCAATCGTAATGCGTTTGCCTTCGCGGGAGCTTTGCATGGCAGCGAAGACCATGGCCAGCGATTTGATGTTGTCGTGGCATTCGGTCTGGGGTTTGGTGCCATCCCGTAAAAAGGTGAGCATTTCACGCAATGCACCGCGCATGGTTTTGTGTTCGATGGGTGAGTCTTCGATTACTGCGTCTTTGCACGGATAGAAGAAACCTTCGGCCTTTTCAACGACCTCACCGGTGGGCGGTTGGTCTTTTTCGTAGAGGATTGTGCCGTTCTCACCGACAATGCGCCAGTGTCCGTTCCAACTGGTGCCACAGCCCTGAGCACACCAACTGCCCCGGTAGGTAAAGACCATGCCGTTGGACATTTCAAAGATGCAGGTGGTCGCGACATCGCCTTTGTACCATGAACCGTGGGGATTGAATTCGTGAGCATAGACGGCCACGGGGTCGGCATTGGTGAAATAGCGTGCCAGGTCAAAGTGATGAATCGCCATATCCAGAATCAGCGGACTTTGCATTTGATCACGGAATCCGCCGAAATGTGGTGCGAGGTAGAAGTCGCAATTCACCGTAGTGAGTTGGCCGAGTTGACCGTTGGTGACCGAGCGACGGTACTGATCATGGATCGGCTCCCAGCGTCGGGATTGGCTGACCATGTAGAGCTTGCCGGTCTTCTCGCTGGTGGCCACCATCTTGCGGGCTTCATCCATGGACGCTGCCATGGGCTTTTCGCTGACGACATGAAAGCCGGCTTCCATGGCTTTGCAACAGACCATGCAATGGGCTTCGGGGATGGTCAGATCAATGACAAAATCGGCGTCGATTTCTGCCAGCGTCTGATCCAGATCATCCGAGGCGATGGCATCCAGTTCATACTTGGCGATCTGGTCTTTGGCTGCCTGGAGATTCAGATCGACCACAGCGACCACCTTCACCGGCTCTTCTGCCAGCGGTTTGAACCACGCATTGGATATCGAACCGGCTCCCACCACGATTGCACGAAACGTCTGGCTCATCACAAATGGACTCCTGTAAACAAAGTTGCCCAACTCTAGCTATCCCTGATATGAGAATCTTCTCGCCATGTCCGAAATTTTTCAGATATTCTCCGATTGATCTTAAAATGGACATATAATGCAGAGTAATCATGTCAAAGAAAAACAGCTTTTCTCCGAATTCACACATCCCCGAAAACCAGACCCGTGATATTGTCTGCTGGCAACACATCATGGGCTATCGCGATGACTGCAAGATGCACACCCATCCCTTCGGCGAATTTTTTTACTGCCTCTCAGGCGGGGGAACACAACTGATCACCTCGGGGATCGTTGAAATGCAGGTGGGTGATCTCTACTATTTCCCGCCCGGTGATCTGCACATGGGTAACGGTCACCCCAACGGCAAAACACAGGCGATCGTCCTCTACCTGCCTGCGACCCTGTTTTCCAAAACCAACTCCGGCGATGAAGACACGCTGCGCATTCTCAACGTGCTAAACGATCATGTCAGGGACAATGACTATCACATCCCTCTCTCATCCCATGGTTCAAACAAGGTCAAAGCTGCCATGCTCGATGTCATTGCTGAGGGCATGCAGGGGCAGCCAGCTTATCGCTGTGCCGCCAAATTGCAGTTGCAGCAGATGCTCCTGACGATCATCCGTGATCGCAAGTTGCCCAAGCTCTGGGTTGAAAAGTTCATGGTTCCCGACCGTGATCAGCGGATGACGGAAGTCTGCCGATACATGCAGACGCATTTCATGCACCCGATCGCCATCTCGCAGTTGGCAGCGATGAGCTTTCTGGGGACCAGTCAGTTCCATGCCATTTTCAAAAAGGAACTCGGCTGTACCGCGATGCAATACCTGACGACCATTCGCATGCACCACGCCAGACAAATGCTCCTTCAATCCCAGCACAGCATCACACAGATCGCCCAGCGTTGTGGTTATGACTGCCTGGGACATTTTTACGATGTGTTCAAAACCCATTTCGACATGACCCCGCGTCAGATGCGATTAAGCCAACAACCCGCATAACACCAAAGCGTCAACTCATGCACAATCAGATCAATCACAACAGCTTATATCCCCCGCAGGCTCATGCCGGCTGAACGTTGCGTATGAAATGTCCAAATCCGTTACAATGTCTGGCTATGAGTACACAGCCGATTGTCACGCGTTTTGCCCCTTCGCCCACCGGCGCCCTGCATGTCGGGGGCGCCCGGACCGCCCTGTTTGCCTGGGCCTATGCCCGTCAACATGGGGGCAAGTTCATTCTCCGTATTGAAGACACCGACCAGAAGCGTTCGAGCCCCGAGTCGACCAAGGGGATTCTGCGCGACATGCAATGGCTGGGACTCAACTGGGATGAAGGCCCCAACCCGGCAGCGGACGATCCCTACGAAGCACAGTTGGGCGAACACGGCCCGTACTTCCAATCACAGCGATTGGAGATTTACACCCAGTATGTCGACCAACTCATCGAAGCCGGCCTTGCGTATGAAGACGATGGCGCGATCCGTTTCAAGATGGAAAAAGACATCGCCTTTAAGGACGAAGTCTTCGGCGATATCAACTTTGCAGCAAGTGATCTGGAAGATTTTGTCATCCGTAAAGCGGACGGCTTCCCGACGTATCACATGGCGGTGGTCGTTGACGATGCCCTGATGAAAGTCACGCACGTGATCCGTGGCCAGGAGCATCTGTCCAACACCTCCAAGCATGTTGCTTTGATCGACGCCTTGGGCTTTGAGCGTCCGGTGTATGTGCACCTGTCCTCGATCATGAACCCCGATGGCTCGAAGATGAGTAAGCGCGATAAAGCCAAGGCCGCACGCCAGGCTGCCAAGGACGCCAAACTCACCAGCGTCGGTTTTGATGATGATGCGTTTGCAGCATTTTTGGATAAGAAGAACGATGAGATGAAGTTCGCTTTGGCCATCGCCGAACAACTGAACCTCGATCTACCGGAAATCAACGTCGCGGACTTCCGCGATTCGGGTTACATTCCTGCAGCCCTGCTGAATTATCTGGCATTGCTTGGCTGGAATCCCGGCGATGACATTGAACAGTTCGACCTGGATTTCCTGGTTGCCAAGTTCAGCTTCAATCGCATCGGCAAGTCCAATTCCAAGTTCGACCGCGCCAAACTCAAGAGCTTCAATGCCGACACCATTGCCAAGCTTGATGCTGAGACGTTCAGCATGCTGCTGGGTCAGCATCTGGTTGCCCATCACCCTGAGTACACGGACATGGTCAATGACCGCCAGCGTTTTGCGATGCTCTGCCTGGCATATCAGCCCCGCGCTCACACGCTCGATGAAGTCGCGGACATGGCCCGGTTCTTTATCATCGACAACAGTGAAGTGGTTTACGACACGTGCAACAAACAGGTCCGCAAGAATCTGATCAACAGTGATTGTGCCGGCCTGCGTGCCTTGGCCGAGTTTGCCAGTGAGTTGGAGAAACTCGAACCGTGGACCGGCGAGGATGCACACAATCTCATCAAGTCCTACTGCGAAGCACGCGAACTGAACATGGGCAAGATCGCCCAGCCACTGCGCATTGCCATCAGTGGCAGCGTGGTCACGCCCGACATGGTGCCGACCCTGGATATCATGGGTAAGAAAGACACCCTGCTTCGGATCATGCGTTGCCTGGATAGCTTCCGCAGTGAGATGGAAGCGGTCGCAGAGTAAGAGCACGAGACTTGAGCACTGCCTGTCAATGGGGTGCAGGTTGTATCACGATGTAGAATCTCGCACCGCAGTGACATGTGGTGCTTCATTGGCGAAAGTAGACGCATGAAATACTGGTTAATCAAAACCGAACCGGGCACGTGGAGTTGGGATGATCAACTCAATGCCAAAAACCAAACCGAACACTGGGACGGCGTCCGCAATTACCAGGCGTCCAACAACATGAAGGCGATGAAAATCGGCGACCGTGCCTTTTTCTATCACTCGGTCAAAGAGAAAACCATCGTTGGCATTGTCGAAGTGGTCAAGGAATACTATCCCGATCCCACCGACCCCAAAGAGCGTTTTGGCATGGTCGATTTCAAAGCCGTCTGCCCGGTGAAAAAGCCGGTGACCCTGGCGGACATCAAAGCGGTCGACGAATTGGCGGACATGGTGCTGGTGAAAAACTCACGCTTGAGTGTCCAACCGGTCACAGCAAAAGAATGGAAAATCGTCTGCAAAATGGCAGGCGTGAAGTTGAAGTAGGGATTAGTGATTAGGGATTGGGGATTAGGGAAAGGCATGAGGGTGTTGCTTTGCCGTGAATCAAGCCATGTTTGTCTTCCCCAAATCCCTAATCACTAATCCCTGAAAGAAAACTGGAGAAACATATGCCCCTGATTGTCACTGGTAGTATTGGTATCGACACGGTGCATGCACCGACGGGTAACGCGGACGAAGTGCTGGGCGGTTCAGCGATTTACTTCGCAGCAGCAGCAAGCTTTTTCTGCCCCGTGCGTCTGGTCGCTGTGGTCGGCGAAGACTGCCCTGATTCCTTCATGGATACCTTCAAGCAATTCAACGTTGATCTTGAAGGCCTTGAAAAACGTGCCGGTTCCAAGACCTTCCGCTGGGTGGGCAAGTATCACGAAAACATGAACCAGCGCGACACACTGGAAGTCCAGCTCAACGTGCTTGCCGAAGCCGCCCCGCCGGTGCCCGAGAGTTACAAGGACAGCCGGTATGTCTTCCTTGCCAACACCGACCCGGTCAACCAGATGAACCTGCTCAAACAGTTCCCCACCAGCGAACTGACCGTAGCCGACACCATGGACCTTTGGATCAACACGCAAAAAGACGAACTACTGGCATTGCTCAAGGAAGTCGACGGCCTGGTACTCAACGACTCCGAAGCACAGCTGCTCACCGGCAAGAGCAACATCGTCGAGGCCGCAGAAGAAATCATCGACCTCGGCCCGCGTTTCGTGGTGATCAAAAAGGGCGAACATGGCGCACTGCTTCAGCACATTGATGGACGCGCTGCATTGCCTGCCTATCCCGCCAAGAAGGTAGTCGATCCCACCGGTGCCGGTGACAGTTTTGCCGGTGGCATGATGGGTTACATCACCGCAACCGACGATCACAGCTTCGCAGGTATCAAGAAAGCCATCGCCTATGGCACGATGGTCGCCAGCTATAACATTGAAGACTTCAGTCTCAATCGCATGTCGACACTCAAGCGTGAGGAAATCGATCACCGCCTGGACGTCTTCCGCCAGATGCTGCAATTCTGATCACAACGATCAAATCATAAAAACAAAAACGCCGTCGAACACCCTGTTCCGACGGCGTTTTTTATTGATCTGGATCGCTTATCAAAGCATTTACCATTCAGGCGATGCATTCTTTCAAATGCCATGTCACTGAGGCAGGACGAGTCGAATGACCGCCCATCAAGCATAATGACCCGCAACTCAGGAGCGTCGCGGCTTTCCATTGAAGTATGCGACACCTTGCGTGAAATATAAAATCTTATCCTTGAACCTGCACCACCGTCTTGCCGGGCTGCTGGTTGGACAAGCCGTTTTTCGCAAAGTCGATGACATGATCCAATTGGATTTGATGCGTCATCATTTCCAATTTTTCAAGATCAAGATCTGTCGCCAATCGATGCCAGGCAGCTTGTCTTTGTGACATGGGACACATGACACTGTCGATGCCAACCAACGTGACACCACGGAGAATAAAAGGCGCGACGGTTGCAGGCAATTCCATGCCACCGGCCAAGCCACATGCGGTGACCGTGCCCCCGTAACGTGTCGATGCACAGATGTTCGCCAGAGTGTGCGATCCCACCACATCCACAGCACCGGCCCAACGCTCTTTGGCCAACGGTTTACCCTGGGATGCAAATTCATCGCGATGTAGAATCTCAGAAGCGCCCAGTGTTTTAAGGTAGTCATGATTTTCGGCCTGCCCTGTCACCGCCACCACGTCATACCCCAGCTTGGAAAGCAATGCGATGGCAATGCTCCCCACGCCCCCTGTCGCACCGGTGACCAGAATTTCGCCCTTGTCGGGTGTGACGTTATTTTTCTCCAACGCTAAAACACACAGCATTGCGGTGTAACCCGCAGTTCCAATGGCCATGGTCTGTTTGAGGGTCATCCCCGCAGGCAGGGTCAGTAGCCAGTCTGCTTTCACGCGACATTTTTCGGCATAACCACCCCAGTGTTTTTCACCAACCCCCCAACCGTTGAGAAAAACGTGATCCCCCGGTTGGTATCGTGAATCTTCTGACACCTCAACAACACCGGCAAGGTCAATCCCAGGCACCATCGGGAAACGACGTACAACGGGTGCTTTACCCGTCAATGCCAACCCATCTTTGAAGTTGTATCCCGACCACTGCACGTTGACGGTCACATCACCATCGGGCAACTGCTCCTGGCCAACATTCTCCAGTGATGCCTGGTATTGATCTTCGTTATTGGTAATCAAAATAGCACGCATAGCGAGTTGCCCTTCATTAAAAACAAACCATTGAAACAAGCCAACTATAACAATTCGCGTGGTGATTGCTGTTTGGCGAAGTGACATTGGACTGAAAAGCAAAATAAAAAACCCCACGTGCTTTGACACACGTGGGGTTTTGTTTTGAAAACCATCAGCGGGATGATGGTCTGACAAGCAAGCGAACTTACTTGATAAAGAGCATGTCCTGATAGGTGGGCAACGGCCAGACATCGGTGGGCACGTAGCCTTCGAGGGTGTCGACGGCTTCGCGAACTTCGAGCATCTTGGGAAGCACAGCATCACGCATGTGTTCGCATTCAGCTTCCATGGACTTGCAATGCGTATCAAGCAGACCCACCAGGTCGGCCACGGAGTCCTGAAGCTTGGCGATCAGGCTGGTGATGATGTCCAGGGTGTTGTGGTCGGGTTCGACACCAACAGCCTTGAGATTTGCCAGGGCAGCAGCCAGTTCGGTCTGGTAACGGACCGCTGCGGGGAAGATCTGCGTACGTGCCATTTCGATGCAGGTCTTGGCTTCGACGGTGACGGCACCGACATACTGCTCAGCATAGACTTCGTAACGCGAATCAAGTTCACGCTTGGAGAGCACCTTGTACTTCTTGAACAGAGCAGCAACTTCCTTGCTCTTGATTTCCGGAAGTGCATCAGCAGAGGTCTTGAGGTTGGGCAGACCGCGCTTTTCAGCTTCCTTGTGCCAGGCGTCGGAGTAACCGTCACCGTTGAAGATGACTGCTTTGCATTCATCCCAGACACCCTTGACGTATTTCTCAACCGCAGTACCAAGCTTCTTGGGGGTCGAGGTGTCGGCCTTTTCAAGCATGGTGGCAGCTTCGTCGAGCTGTTCAGCCAGGATGGTGTTCAGTGCAACCAGCGGGCCGGCGATGGACTGGTTGGAGCCCACAGCACGGAATTCGAAACGGTTGCCGGTGAAGGCAAACGGGCTGGTACGGTTACGGTCACCCGAGTGTTTGGGGATGGGAGGCAGCACATCAACGCCGACGTGCATGACACCCTTCTTGGTCTTGATGGCTTTGCCGCCAGCAATGGCTTCAAAGATGCTGTTGAGTTCGGTCCCCAGGAAGATACTGAGGATTGCTGGCGGGGCTTCGTTGGCACCCAGACGGTGATCGTTGGAAGCCGAAGCAACCACAGCGCGGAGCAGTTTGGAATGCTTGTAAACTGCCTTGATCATGGCTGAGCAGACCACGAGGAACTGAGCGTTGCCCTGCGGGGTATCGCCCGGATCAAACATGTTGCCAGCCTTGGCTGAACCCAGGGAGAAGTTCAGGTGCTTACCCGAGCCGTTAACGCCTGCGAAGGGCTTTTCGTGCATCAGGCAGATCAGGCCGTACTTCTCAGCGACCTTCTTGAGGGTCACCATGAGCAACTGTTGGTGGTCGGTAGCCACGTTACCGAATTCGAAAACCGGTGCGACTTCAAACTGGCCGGGAGCCACTTCGTTATGACGGGTCTTGATGGGAATGCCCTGCTTGGCCAGTTCGCGTTCAGCTTCGAACATACATGCCAGCACGCGTTCGGGGATGGCACCGAAGTAGTGATCGTCAAACTGCTGATGCTTGGCCGGGGCAGCACCAAAGAGCGTACGACCACAAGACATCAGGTCCTGACGGGCATAGAAGAGATTCTTGTCAATGAGGAAATATTCCTGTTCAGCGCCGGCGGTAGAGCTGACGAAAGCGCCATCGGTACCGAAGAAGGAAAGCACACGCTGGGCTTGTTCGTTCAGAGCCTGCATGGAACGGAGCACCGGGGTTTTCTTGTCCAGTGCTTCACCGGTCCAGGAGACGAACGCGGTGGGGATACACAGCGTTGCACCGTTGGGATTTTCCATGATATAGGCCGGGCTGGTCACGTCCCAGATGGTGTAACCACGTGCTTCGAAGGTAGCACGGATACCACCGTTGGGGAAAGACGAGCCGTCGGGTTCACCCTGGATGAGGGTCTTGCCTTCGAACTGGGCGATCGTGCCACCGGATGAATCCGGATCGTAGAAGCTGTCGTGCTTCTCAGCGGTCAGGCCGGTGAGGGGATAAAACACGTGAGCGTAGTGGGTGACACCACGGTCAATGGCCCAGGTCTTCATGGCTTCGGCCACGGCATCTGCGACGATGGGGTCCAGCGGTTCGCCCGCTTCGATGGTCTTCTTAAGGGCCTTGAAAACGGATTTGGGAAGGCGTTGCGCCATTTCCGAAAAGCTGAATACATTCTCACCCCAGACCGATGCGGTCGGGCTGATCGTGTAATCAAATCCACTTTCGGGGATGTAGCCTGATGCGGCGACTGCTTCTTGACGTGCCATAATTCTGCTCATTGTGATTCCAACTCCAAATAGTAAAGAGGTTCCACCAATCGTGCTTTCCATTGTCCTGCCCGCCACATTGACGGCTTGCACACATGATCGCCCAACCTAGGGTCAGCGGCGAGATACCGGATCATGCTGGCCTGCCGGGCAACCGTAAAACAATCCCGACAGATGACGTCTGCGTTGTCAGGTCGTGCAAGCAAAGCCTACGACAACGGGCAGAATTGTAATGGATGACTAATTGTGTTGCAACACCCTTTTAGTGTGCCTTGAAAAAAGGCGAAGATAAAATTTTTGTGCATAGATTCTGGGCAGGCAAGTCATTCAAGCCCTCGCAAGCGAAAGACGAAAACACACAAGGCTATGTTTTAAAATAACTTACGATTAAATCGATCACACAACCGCAAAAAAGCCCCTAACCAAACATCCAACCAAAGTGGTTTCAGAAGAAGGTCTCCCGGTGTTTTAAAAGGATAATCCAGACGATTTTTTTATGTCGCACGGGTACGAATGTACGGATCAGTCAAACCCAAACCAGCCTTTTCAATGACGAGCGACCGACATAAACGTCTCGGCTACGTCCCACCCCCCCTCAGCAAATCACTGCATCACATCGGTCAACCAGGTCGAAATGATGGTCGCCCCCGCCACCGCAGGTGCAAACCATTCATCGCGCACCTTGCGATAAGCCGGATCACTAAAGAATGCCTTGCGTGCAGCTTCACTGGGAAACGAAATCACGAACAAACGATTGATCGGATGCTCCGCCCGGCTGACAAGCACCTGATCAATGGTGAAGTCATATGCAAAGCATCCGCCATGCGCATCAAGCATTGGCTTCATCTCCTGCCGATACCGCGTGTAACTATCCTGATCCGTGACGTGCAAACCGACGAGTAACTCATAACGTTGCTCTGACATGGCGGGGTCCTTCACTTAATAACCAACATCCAGATACTTCACATGACCACTATACTCCTGCGTATTCGGCTTGTCTGGCGTTCCAATGGGTATCTGATCAAACAGGAGCATGTAGCCCCAGGGAGCAGTGCGATAGGAATGATGATTGGCATTGACGCGGAACTTTAGCTGATCAATCTCCCGTGGCAATCCCTTGCAGATAACATGCTCTGTCGCATCATACCCGTCCCACAGCATCATCATGGTTATCTGCCAATCAGGTTGCTCCGTTAAAACAACCCACTTTCCCTCAAACCAAAGCTGCAGTTGATCTCGCATGAGAAATCCATGAGCTCCTCCGTCAAACGTCATGCAAAGATCACCGTCCAGATCACGATAGATCTGCGTGATAACTTGCTCTTGATGATAAGCCATGTTTTGTTCATCAAGTGTAAATGACTTGCCCAACTTCGGATTCACTGGCACATTCAACCTCTGAAGATCACCTTGCCAATAAGTGCGCGTGCGCCATTGGCGAAGTGCCGCGAAGGGATCAGCCCTTAATTCAAGCCTGACATGTGAAGGTTGCCCTTCCAATGCGGGACCTGAAACATAAAACCAATCATTGTCATTTTCTTTATCATGTCGCAAATGACCGCATACACTGCCAAGACGAACTTCCCGCTGATCGTAACAAGCCCACAAGGACATACTCATCGGCCTTGGCATATCGACAAGTTTAAGCCAAACATCCGTGCTCTGACCATCCGAACGAATAAGCGACTTGACCCATCCTTGATCCATCGCCTGATCAAGTTGAGGCTCCGGCAAGAACAAGTCCAAAGCCTGATCACGAGAAACAAGACTGATCAACTGCTCTTGCTTGCTGGTAATCCGCTGATTAACCATGCCTGCAATTTTTGATCTTGTGACCAAACCGCTGTACACAATCGACAGCTTCACTTCCTTACCAATCCGATCAGCCCATTTTTTTTGATCAAGATGAACCGAAGAATAGACATTGGGCATGCCTTGGCTTGCATGCTTGGTTTCAAACACATCAATTCGCTGCCCATCCAGAAAAAGCTCAATCCGTATGTCTTTGACGGTCATCCATCCATGAATAAAAACCGGGTTATGCGACCCAAAACAAAGCGGCAAACGGCGCCCAATACTCCAATTTGATCTGACAAATACTGAAGACGCTCCCTGATCGAATATCTTAATGACCTGATGTCCTTGCTCGACCGTCAGGCATTCCTGATCGTATAAACATTGCAAAAGCCCATAGAGATAATAGTCAACCAAATCGTGATGTTGGTCAATCAGACGCTGAGCGATTCGCTGTTTTTGCACATCGGATAGTTTGTCGCCATTGATACGGCGAACCAACTCGTCAAAGTTATCACGCTCATCCAAATCCGAGTCTGCATCCATCTCCTTGATCGCATCCGCGACCACCCATGCATCAAACTTGTATTCGATCCACTCCAGTTCATTGAATTTGTTGACGAGATCAACACGTAGAAACACGATGCCTAATCCCAACATCGCAAATGCTATAAACATATCTCTGAATCGAATTTTTTTTGAGGTATGACAGACAGCCTTCTCATTACTCAGATTGCAACCACACTCCGGACAGGCAGAAATCTTGTAAGCCACACCCGTCAAGTCGTACTCGCATCGACTGCAAAAATAGTGCTGCCTGGCATGTTTACCCCACAAAGCCCACAACACGCCCAACACGCCAAAGGCTGCAAGTTCCAGACCGATGATTTTTGAGAGTTCCAGGCGGATAACAGGCTGAACTAAAAACCAGATCAAGCAGACCGCAAGACAAAGCACACCTGCAATCATCTGGACTGACAGAACGTTTGCCTGCTGTGTCAAACGAGCATCGGGCTGACGTAAATCCTGCTGACAGTGTGGGCAGGTCGTGGTGACATCATGCTGATCATCCAAGCGACCTTTGCATTGCGTGCAAAGCGTCACCTGCTGCCTGTTCCGCCGAAGCCCCCAGAGAATCAAGCAGGCGCCCAAGAGAAAGAACTCGATACCGATACCCACGGAAATCATTTGCATACCGACATTATGCAAACGTGTTGTTGATGTGGCAACGATTGGGTTTTGGGATTCGGTCAATTTGCATTTGCGATGCAACAGCATCACGCAGTGATGCAGCATTGGCGAAGGTAAAAGTAATTCGCTGACACCCCAATAGCTGCGACACTGCGTGTCGCTGAAACCGCGTTGCGGTTTATTGCGTTCACATGCAACGCAGACATAAAAAAAGCGGCCTGAAGTTTGGAGGCTTCAGGCCGCTTGGGTTATTTAGTTGTCGGTTTCATGACCGAGTCAAGATGACTCGGCTATGTGGTTTTTATTGATAGAAGTTGGTGGATTCGGTTTCACGGACCGGGCGGTCGATCTGGTCAGAGATCATTTCCACGTGGAAGCGGACGTCGCCAGAGCCAGCAGCCTTAACCTTGATCTGCCAGGACTGACGTTCCTTGGGAGCCAGTGTGGGCAGCGGTGCAAGCTTGATGGTCTTGCCTGAGACGCGTGCTTCGGTCGGGCCGGTTGCCGAGATGTACTGAGCTTCGTCTTCGAGGACCACGGTCAGACCGATGTTGGTGCCAGTGAGTGAACCCTGGTTAGTGACGGTGATGACGTAGGTGGTTTCGCCACCGACTTCGACCGGGTCAACAAGGTCGATACATTCGAGCAGGATAGCAGGAATACCCTTGATTTCGGTCTTGGCGGTTGCGGTGACAGCTTCAGCACAGTAGGCAGTTGCCGAAGCGGTGTTGACGATGGTGCCCAGTTGGGTACCGACGACCTTGACGGTGACGGTCTTGGAAGCACGGGGTTCAAGGTTACCGACCATCCAGGAGATTTTGCCATCAGCAAGTTGACCGCCATCGGAGGTTGCGATGGAGTTGGCACCTGCGGGGATGATGTCCTGGATCACAACGTTACGAGCAACGCCGTTGCCGGTGTTGGTGACGGTGATCTGGTAGTCGACGGGACGGCCCAGGAAACGCATGGCCGGGCCGGTCTTGGTGATCTTGAGTTCCGGTGACAGGACGGCGGTGGTGGAGGTGGCATTCGCCGAGAGACCACCGAGTGCCGAAGCTGAAGCGGAGTTGGTGAAGTTGCCGGTCTTGGTGGCCTTGGCATTGATGGTGTAGCTCATGCTCTTGCCAGCGGGGAGGGTACCGACGTTGATGGAGACATCCTTCTGACCGGCTTCGGTGACGATGCCTTCGGGAAGGGTGTCTTTGATGACGACGTTGCGAGCATCACCCACACCGGTGTTTTCGACGGTGAGTTTGAAGGGGATGGGGTCACACTTGAGGACGGATGCCGGGGCTTCCTTGGTGAGTTTCAGTGCCGGGGCGACGACATTCAGTGCGACGCAGGTGTCAAGCTGATGCGTGACAGCCAGGCAGTTTTCGAGCTTACCCGCGGAAGTGGGGGTACCACTGATGACGATGACTTTTTCGCCGCCAGCAGGCAGGGTGTCGAAGGTCCAGACCATGTTGTTGCCAGCGGTGTCAGGCTTGACGGACACGGAGCTGACCTTGAAGGAACTGGGGACATCGTCCTTGACAACGACGTTCTTCAATGCGACGCCGGTGAGGTTCTTGACCTTGATCTTGAAGTCGAAAGGCACGCCGACCTGAACGACGGAAGGAGCACATTTTTCGACCAGGATGGAACTGGTTGCCAGGTTACCGGTAGGCCAGACCAGACGGCCGCAGACCACATCGGGTGCCTGCACAATGGGAGCAGGCTTGGGAGCCGGCGCAGGTGCTGCTTTTTTGGCAGCGGGGGCACAGGAGACGCAGGGGATCAAGCCCTGACCTTCACCTGGGGCGCTACAACCGGGCAGCGACATCATCAGAACTGCCACTAACAGTGACATGAGTTTGACCGCGTTGGTCAATTGCGAACGTTTCATCATTTGGACTCCTAGCCTTGACATATAGTTGTGTCGTTACGTTTCTCTATTCAGACCTCAATGTTTTGGGAGATGTGTAGTGCAATCCCCCCCACAGGCATGAGGTATTTACCGGGGACAAAGCGTGCAACTCAGTATACCTGAAATATCAGGCAAAGACATCACAGACAGGGAAGTTACGATAAATTCATAACTGCCTTGCCAATTATGATGGCACATCGGGACGGTCTGTAACAATCAGGCAATCTGGTAACGATTGGCCCGGCCCACAGGGACATCCTGCAAGGTATATCGGGTTTTTAATGGGCAGTCTCTGCAATATTGGTTGAGATTCATACGTTGATAGGTTGACTCAAGTTGTTAAATCGTATGATGACATGGGGTGGTTGGAGTGTTTTTCTCATGACCATTATTCTCAAAAAACGCCCGCGTCCCAACATTTTTATCCGCGTTTTTACGTGTCGCGAGGTCATTGCCGCCCTGCTGCTGATTGTCATTGCCCTGCTGACATGGGCTTTATCCGTGGACCGTGGGGTATTGATCCCCTATCGCAACGCTGCGGAAAAGAAAGTCAATCAAATCCCGCTTTACGATCATGGCGATGTGGATTCTGAGACGGTTTATGTTGAAGACCTGCGCTAAAATGCCTCGCACGACTATAACCAAAGCGCATTTGTGCAACGCTACCAAAAGATCATATTTCTTTTGATATTTTGTTCAATGGCGCAACGTAAATAAAATATCAACGGGCATCATCACTAAATATAAACCGATTATCCGGACGTTAGTCCACTTCAGAAATACCATCCAGAAAAGCCTGGAGAATATTGGCAGCAGCCAACGCATCGCGACGCGCTTTTTTCTGGCCGTGCGTCAAACCCGTCTGACTCATCAATTGATCAGCGTGATAGCTGCTTAAGCGTTCGTCGACCAGATGCACCACCTTGCCAGTCTTCTGTGAAAGCTTATCCGCAAACACACGCGCGGCCTTGGCGGCAGGGCCTTCACTGTCATCCATATTCAATGGCAAACCCAACACCAATTCATCAGGCATCTGCTCATCAATCGCTTGAATAATCTGACGAATCAACTCTTGCTCATTGGCGGTATGAATCACATCCACCGGACTGGCCAACTTCAGCACATCATCGCCCACCGCCAATCCGGTTCGCTTACCACCTCGATCAATCGCCAGATACATCATGATGGGAATTGTACAACAAACGTGATTTAAAGAATGTCGATGACCCAAGCCGAAAGATGAGTGAAACGAATCTGACGGCATGGGTTGAATACAAGAAAAGAGCGGCAAAAAACCCCGCGCGTAATGCAGCACTAAACCGCAAGCGGTTTGGAATCCTGCCTAAATCTCACAGGGGGAAACTTCCGGGGGACTTCCGGGGGACTTCCGGGGGCTTCCGGGGGTTACGCGTAATGCGGTTCGTTCTTTGCAATCTCAGACTGCAATGCCTTGATCTGCTGGGCTTGATCCTTATGACAGATCAATGTCGCACGACGCGTGTGGATGATCACCAGGTCTTCACAGCCAATGGTCGCAATCATGTGCTGCGGGTCATCGTTGACGATCAACGTGTTCTTGGAATCCAGCATGCGCACCATACTGCTCTTGGCAGCGTTGCCATCTTCGTCCGACTCCAGGTACTGACCGTAGCTGGGCCAGGAGCCGACATCCAACCACTTGACATCCATCGGCACAGCAGCAACCTGCACCTTGTGATCACGCGAAGCAGGCTCCATCACCGCATAGTCAATGCTGATCTTGGGAAGACTCGGGTAAATGGCTTTAAGCACCGCGTCCTGATCCTCGGTCCCCCAGGCGCGGGCGATCTGCATCAACCCCGCATGATTGGCTGGACACCAACGCTTGATGCAGTCCATGATCGTACTCACGTTCCAGACAAACATCCCTGAGTTCCACAGGTAATGATCGTTACCTGCTTCAAGATATTGCTGGGCCAACTGCTCGTTGGGCTTTTCCTTGAACTGGGCAACCTTGCGGGCGCCATCTCCGCCAATTTTCTCACCCAGTTTTAAATAACCATAACCCGTCGCTGCTTCAGTGGGCGTGACACCAAATGTCACCAGGGTCTTGGGGTTTTCTTTGGCAAGTTCAAAGCCCTGCTTGATGAAGTTCTGAAACACGGGGACGGGCTCGATGATGTGATCGGCAGTCAACACCGCCATCACGGCATTGGGGTCTTTGCGTGAGATCACCGCAGCCGCAAAACCGACGGCATTAAGCGTATCTCGACCACAGGGTTCTGCAAGATAGTTACCGGGATGAACACCGGGCAACACTTCCGAGATTGCTTCACGGTGAACCTGTCCCGCACAAATGTATTGCCCTTCCTCGGGCACCATCCCATCAAGTCGATCAAATGCCAACTCCAGCAAGCAGCGTCCATCAACAAACTTGATCAGCTGCTTGGGTTGTCCTTCCCGACTCATCGGCCAAAGCCGTGTGCCGGAACCGCCTGCCATGATCATTGCGTAATGCATGTCCATCAATGTACGTAAAAAACAGGCAAATGACAAAAGCGTATGCCGGATAAAAGTGTCAGAATAATGTGAACATTCGGGTGAGATGCACTTCATTCACGTTGTGTACAAACGCCCCCCAAAGCCGTGACTCTCCTGAGTCACGGCTTTTGCCAGAAAACAAGCTGACTTTCAACTCGCCTCAACATTTCGATCTGCTAAACTTGAATCATTATGAGTAGCACCCCAACCAACGAACATCCCATCATCGTCGGCATTGACCTGGGCACCACCAACAGCCTGGTGGCCTGGTGCGATGAGTCCGGCCCGTGTATTCTCGAAGACGAAAACGGTGGCAACCTGCCCAGTGTGGTCCGCTATGACGAGCAAGGCAATGTCGCTGCCATCGGTAAGCCTGCGCGCGATCACGCAGTCGAATTCCCCACCACCACGCTCTTCTCAGTCAAGCGCCTGATGGGGCGCGGTATCGCAGATGTCCAAAACGAGTTGAACTATCTGCCCTATGCCGTGGTCGCCGGTGAACACAACACTGCCCGCGTGCAGGTGACTGAAGATAAAGTCGTCAGCCCGCAGGAAGTCTCTGCCATCATTTTGCGTGAACTCAAAGCCAAAGCAGAAAAAGCACTGGGTAAGACGGTTGAAAAAGCAGTCGTCACCGTGCCTGCCTATTTCGATGATGCACAACGCCAGGCCACGCGCGATGCAGGCCGCATTGCTGGACTGGATGTCGTACGCATCGTCAATGAACCCACCGCAGCGGCGTTGGCGTACGGCCTGGGCGTTGGTGAAGTGGATACACCAAGCGAAACACCAAACAAAACGGGGTCAGACCCCGTTTCGTTAAATGTCAATGCCAAACCGTTAGCCCAACCCAACGAATCAGGCACCGTCAGCCTCAACACCAAGTTCAACACCGAAGCCTGTACGACGGGCAGTGGCGCAGACCCAAATCTCACCGGCGAACTCGATGACGACCTGGATCATGCCAACTCGACCGTGGCAGTCTTCGACCTGGGCGGTGGCACGTTCGACGTCTCCATCCTCAATCTCCAGCAAACCGAGCAAGGCATTGTGGACCAAGTCGTCGCAACCAGTGGTGATACCCACCTGGGTGGTGATGATGTCGACCGCATGATCGTCGAACTGATCCAGAAGGAAATTACCGTCCAACTCGGTCAGGAAATCGACTTCCCACCAAGCACCCGCCAGGCCTTTCGCAGCTTTGCAGAAGCGACGAAAATCCGCTTGTCCAATAGTGAATATGCCCAACTGGAAATCGACCTTGGCGAAGGCCGCAGCTATCAACGCAGCATCACCAGGGATGAACTCGAAGAGATGATGACGCCCTGGGTGGACCGCGCGATTGCCTGCTGCAAGGAAGCACTCAAAAAAGCAGACCTGCCCCCGGAAGATATTGATCGTGTCATTATGGTCGGTGGCTCAACCCGCATCCCCCTCGTCCGCAAAAAGGTCGGCGAACTCTTTGGCACGGTTCCCTACACCGCGCTGAACCCCGACGAAGTTGTTGCCCTCGGTGCTGCGGTGCAAGGCTCGATTCTGGCGGGCATCAACCGTGACATGCTGTTGCTCGACGTCATCCCCCTGTCACTGGGTATCGAAACCCTCGGCGGTGCGGTTGCCAAACTCGTGATGTCCAACACCACCATCCCCGCCAAAGCAACGGAGATGTTCACCACCCATGCTGAGGGTCAAACCAACGTCAAGATTCACATCCTTCAAGGCGAACGCGAACTGGTGAAAGACTGTCGCTCATTGGGTGAGTTCGACCTCACCGGCATCCCACCGATGCCTGCCGGTCTTCCCAAGATTGAAGTGACATTCCTCGTCGATGCCAATGGCGTACTCAATGTCAGTGCAGTCGAAAAACGTTCGGAGAAGGCTGCCCGTGTGCAGATCATCCCCAATCACGGTTTGACCCGTGAGGAAGTCGACCGCATGGAAACCGAGTCGATGACGCATGCCCGCGAAGACATGACCGCCCATCAACTCATCGACCTGCGCAACCAAGCCCGCTTGGACATGCGT
Organism: Phycisphaeraceae bacterium; assembly: GCA_002704825.1. Lineage (GTDB taxonomy): Bacteria > Planctomycetota > Phycisphaerae > Phycisphaerales > Phycisphaeraceae > UBA7800. The sequence goes on along the minus strand of PAIY01000231.1, from coordinate 304 downwards.
GCCATTGAACGACAGATCAATAAAGTCGGTGATGAACTGGATGATGCCTACCGCGTAGAGATCGCCCAGAAGGTTGCCATCGTGCAGAAGTTCGTCGACACCGAGAATCCCGACGCCAACGAATTCCATGTTGCACTCGATGCCATGGACAAAGCCACCATCCGCTTAGCGGAGCTCGCGATCAAACAAACACTCGCAGAAGAACAGTAAAACCTCAGGCGAGCCGCGTCGTGTCGCCTTTCCCTTATACACAATTTTCACAGTCTTTTTGTGGGTTTGTACGATAGTCTTGTTAGGCATGCCT
>PAIY01000230.1 GCA_002704825.1 Phycisphaeraceae bacterium | reverse complement strand
ATCGTCACTTGCAACCCACAACACCCCGTTGCCAACGTGATTGTCGACGGTTCGAGTCCGTTCACCCGCTCTTGACAACGGCTGACAGTAAATGTCAGCCGTTGTTTATTTTGCGCACGGGGCGAGAGTTAGGGTAAATTGGGTTGGTTTGTGGGGTGATGTCTTTTTGTCAGTTCTTGACAGCGAATGCCTATCCCAGACTGAGGTTTAACACCATTTCTGGCCCCGGGGTGGTTTTCTTGGCACTGTATTTGGCACTGGATTTTGCGCCGGAAAATTTGCGTTGACGCGTTGTTCAACTGGGGCCGAAGATCCGTGTGCTGACTGACAATGCCTATAAAATTCGTCGTTCTATGTCACAAGCCAAATGCAATACCATAGATGCTCTCGCCACGATAACTTGTAGCCGGATACGTTCCTTCATCTGCGTAACGCGATTACAGGTCCTATAGCTCTGAGGAGGATTTGATGTAGTTGCTATGATCTGAAGATTTTAATTATCACACGCTGTGTGACAATTCTTCTCACGCCTGGCCGGTGTTCTTCAACAGGTTTTTCGCACGCAGAGTAGGAGAAAGGTGTGGCACCTATGACCACCGCAACATGGTTCTTGAGTATCACGTCAAGGAGCAGCAGCAGAGGCTTGTCGTCTTTTATCGATGAGTACATCACCAAGCGGGTGCAATACTGGGTTCGTCGCTTGGCAATCCGGGGGGGAATAATTAAAAAATTATCAGGGAAGGTACGCACCTTCTTCACGCAGGCGTTTTCTGAGTTGTTTGACGTCGATCATATGGACATTGTGTCGATCGGTCGTGGCTGCAAATGCGCCTGCCATGCCTGCCGCTTCGCCCATCACCAGGCAGACGGGCATGACGCGTACACTGCCTTGCACAGCACGGTCGGCTGAGATGCAACGTCCTGCGACAAGCAGATTGTTCAAGCCACGAGGTGTCAGGCAGCGATAGGGAATGCCATGGCTCTCACCGGGATTATATCGGCGGGCCACCTTTTCTGGATCGTGTCCTTTGCGACGAATAGCCTCCTTGCTCATGTGGATATCCAGGTAGTAGCTGTTGCGGCCAATCTCATCATCAAAGCTTCGGCGTTCTGCATAATCTTCCACCCTCAGAACATAGTCCCCCATCACGCGTCTGGTTTCGCGGATTCCCATCAGTGAGCCGGTACTGACCAGATAGCTGCCGGCAAATGCATGGGGATGGTATTCAGCCAGGGCATCACGCATTTGTGCAGCAATTCGACGGCCCTTGATCAAACCTTTGGATAGGGAAACTGGGTCCGTATTGTCTACGCCCCAGAGATGGCCGGCATTAAATCCGACGGTGGCTGGTCCGACGATGTTGTTACAAAGATGATTATCGATGATCAGGTCATACTTGGGATCAGCAGCCATCTTGAATACAGGACTTTTAGGATTCGAGCCATGCATCCATTCACCGTGACGATAGTGATATTCATCCACGTTGGTGATCATAAAGCAATGCGTCGCAGCTTGTAATTCACCGATTTCCTCATCACCCTTTTCTATTTCCGCACCGGCCCAGGCAGATAGATCGGCATCGCCAGTGCAATCAATATAGACTTTCGCTTTGTATGCGCTTAAGCCGCCTTTGTTGCTGACAAGCAAGGCTTGTATGTTGCCTTGGTCATCCACGTCGACATCGCTTAAGACGGTGTGAAACAGGATTGAGGCACCTGCGTCGGTTACCAGGTCGTCATAGATTCGCTTTAAGAGTTCCGAGTCGATAGGCGTCCAGTCGAAATGATCTTCAGCCACATGAGGCATGCCCGAGATGCATTGCTTGAGGACGCGCTCGGCAATGCCGCCGTAAATGATTTGCTGTTTGTCGGTGAAGGGGCACCATGCGGGAACAAGCCCGGAGGTGCCCATGCCCCCCAATGCGCCGGTCGCTTCGAGCAGTAATGTTTTGGCACCTTCACGAGCTGCCGAGGCTGCGGCACTGCAACCGGCGGGGCCGCCACCGACAACGATAACGTCCCATGAATCATCCAAAGGCAGGCTGCGTTGGGTTAATTGGTATTCCATTTTCAATCCATCTCCTGAAGGCACAGGTGTGTTGTATCGGGTCATGCTTTTGACTGGTTGTGATTTTTCAAGCCGGACAAACCGTCAAAGGTTTCACATTATTGTGTAAAACTTTAGAGAGATCGGTGCATGTTGCATTTTCTTGCCGATTGCTTCCATGGCAATTTCAGTCTGTTATACATGCGTATTAATGCAATAAGTCTACGATAAGGCCAAAAGAAGACAATGCACTTTACATCGAAAGTTTTTGCATTATCATGCGGTTGTCAAAGGATGTGAAACGTGGCTTTATCCAAACACAACGCAGCTACGGTTGCTGATCGAATCGCTGATCTGATTGAACACATTCAGGATCAGTTTGAAATATCCCTGACGATTCACGATCGGTTTGGGATTTTTATTGAGCTGGATCATCCTGTCATCATGCAAAGATTGGCTCATCAACATCCATTTTGCGCGTTCGAGCGAAAGATCTGGAATGCCAATTGTGTTCGTGATTGTCAGAAACGCTGTGGCGAGTTGGCCCAGGACAAAGCGGCTCCTTTTGTTTTTGACTGCTGGAAGGGCGGGCGGCAAGTGGTTGTGCCCATGATTCAGGATGGCGTTTATGTTGCCACCCTGTTTGCCGGGATTTTTCGGGGGACGATGAAAAAAAATCTTGATCGTGCCATCAAGGATAAGCAAGGCGAATTACCTGTTTTGTATGACGCGGAGAAGCTTGCGACCACGCTGCATTTTCTGGTTAAAGGCATGTTGGCAGAGTTGTTTGAACACCGGGAACTTGCCAATGCCCGTGGCAATCGAAAAGAGCAGATTCTTCATTTTTTGCGCTTGAACGCTCCTCGTCCCATTTTTCTCAAAGACCTGGCAACTGAATTGTGCCTGTCTGCTTCACATACCAGTCACTTGGTGACCGAACTTTTTGGTCGTTCCTTCCAGACGCTTTTACTTCAAGAGCGCATCCGACGCGCCCAAGGTTATCTGCGGACCACCGAGTTTTCCCTGGCAACCATTGCAGAGCAGACGGGCTTTAAAAGCGTTTACTACTTTGGGCGACAGTTCAAACAAATCGTTGGCATGCCCCCTGGAAAATATCGGGAAGCCAATCAGCGTGTGTAGTGCTTAGGGCGCTCTAAGTGGGTAGCAGTGCTTTGAGCCTTTGGGATAGATTTTGAGCCATGCGATGCATTCCCCAATCCGATGGGTGCGTCAGGTCATGGGTGAGGCATTGGATGCAATCGAGAATTTCCGGTCCCTCAATCAAGTGCAAATTGGCTTGTCCTGCTGCGGTGACTTCTTCGCGGAGAATCTGGCGAAAAAGCCGTGTTTTTTGAGCTTCGTCAGAGTCCGCAGGCTTGCAATAATCCGAGCCATTGGAGAAGAGCGTGATGCATGCGACAGGTTTGTCCGGGTGCGCCTGGGCCACTGCCTTCACGCCGTAGCCCACGCGTTTGCGAAATTCGTCAGGTTCAAATCCCATCATGTTCACGGATAAGGCCAGCGTGGCAATGTCCCAATCATCGCGCGAGGCGATATAGTCGAACATCTCTGGTTCGGCATGACAGGATCCGGCCATGCCGAGATTGATCAGGTCCGCCCCGAGCATCCGCGCAGTCTGTGCTGCATAGCAAAGATTCGGCCTGGTCGCGCAGCCGCCTTCCGTGATTGATGTCCCGTATGCAAGATAGCGCAGGCTCGGCATTTCTTCGGGCAACGGCGGGCGAAGGTTTTCACCTTCCACCTTCACCACGGTGACTTCCTGGCGTGGCAGCAACACACGGATCACACGTGGGCTCCATGGATCGTTGATAAGCAAGTCCGGGCTCGTGTTTGCCAGTTCTTGATTGATGGGTAAGCGAACCGTCAGCGGATTGGCTGTGATGGGGTAAAGCCCACGATCCATGATCGAGCCGTAGCTGACCTGGTATTCGCCAGCTTGTTGTGAAAACAATGTGACGTGAACCGGCCCGTCAGCAACGAATCGCAATTCACAGTTGGCGGCGCACAAGCATCGCTTCTGCGCGCCGTGATTCAAGTGTTTGCGAACGGTTTCGGGCACACGTAGGATTTTGTGACAATCGCCCCACGTATCAATTTCAGCAACATTGTGAAGCAGATAATCATTCAGAATCATGGCTTGTTCTCTGGTAGCGGGTGTGGCTATTTAATTAAGGAAATAAATTGTTGTAAAACAAATATTCAGGAGTAATTTCATTGATGCGTCAATCAGTGGGGACAGTATTTCATCTTGCATGGGGGCGATGCGGGTGGCGAGACGATGTTGTTAGCGGTGTTGAACTTTTCAAAGGATATTTCAGATTCGAGGATTGGATTCAAGGCATATTTTTTGAATTTGAAAGTCATGGCTATTCTGCCTGTTGTGTTGGATATGGGTGCTACAGTTGTTCCAAAGCGCCCGTAGCCAAGCGGGATCGACAAGTGCCCAGGTGAATTGGTGTGTCTTAAACAGTGACCGCTGCAGGGGCCATGCCCAACTGGATGCTCCCGCCACGCATGAGGGTTGCGTGATCCAGCTTCCAGTCTTCACATGGTTCGTCGTTGACGAAAATGGCTTGGCAATCAGTTGCGTCTGCGTCCCGGGCAATGGTCCACGTGTTGCCGTTTTCCAAGTGAATTTGAGCCAAGGTAAACAGCGGGACGTTGAGGTTGTACGTTGCCTTGCCCGGGCACATCGCAAAGAGCCCAAGGGCATGGAGGACATACCACGCGCTCATCTCGCCGTTGTCTTCATCACCGGGAAAGCCGTCGGGTGTGGCATGGTAATGCTCCGTGAGCACGCGGTGAATCCAGTAGTTGGCACGATCGTTTCGACCGGCTTCTGCAAAGAACTGGAGCACGTGATGGACCGGCTGATTGCTCTGGGCATACTGGCCGAGATTGGCCAATGCCATCTCCGTCATCTCGTGAATCTCACGCGGGTAATCGCCTTGTTCAAAGATCGGCTGCATGGTCAGCATGGTTTCGAGCTTTTCAACGGTCGCTTCATCGCCGCCCATCAGTTCAATCAATCCCTGCGGGTCGTGGGGCACGGCCCAGGATGACTGCCATGGCCCGCCTTCAATGTAGTCGCGTGTCCAGGCAAATTCACAGAAGGGTTCGACCCACTGCCCATCGCTGTTTTTTCCACGCATGAACCCAACCGTCGGATCAAACAGATGCTTGTAGTTTTGTGCCTGCTTGCGGTATTGGGCTTCGATGTCGGTTTTACCGAGTTTGGCAGCAAGTTGTGCAACGCAAAAATCGTTGTAAGCAAAGTCGAGTGTACGCGCCACCGCGTGTTCGGTTTGATCGGATGCGACATAGCCATGCTGGGTGTAATGTTTAACGCCCAGGCGACCTTTTCCGCCGGTTTCGTCACCGGTTTGCGTGGCATCCTTAAGCATCGCTTCCAGGGCTAATTCCCAATCAACACCTTCAATGCCCTTAACCGCCGCATCCGCCAACACGCTTGCTGCATGCGTCCCGACCATGCAATGGTGATAGCCTGGCGAAGCCCATTTGGGTAACCAACCGCCTTGCCGATACGCGTTAAGCCAACCCTGGAGTATCAAGCTCAAACGCGATGGGCAGAGGATGGTCAACAGCGGATAAAGCGTGCGGTACGTGTCCCAGAAACCATTGTCGGTGTACATCGGTCCGTCGTGAATTTGGCCATCAAACGGACTGTAGTGAATCTGCTTGCCGTGTTCGTCGACCTCATCAATCTGGCGTGGGAAAAGCAGGCAGCGATAGAGGCAGGAATAAAAGGTTCGCTTTTGCTCAATGTTGTCCGTTTGGATTTCAACTTTGTTAAGCAGTTCGTTCCAGCGGCGTTGTCCATCATCAAGCAATTGCTCCAGCGTTTTGTCCGCCAACTCCTGTCGCATGTTGGTCATCGCCTGTTCATGGCTGATGAAGCTGGTGCCGATTTTCAGCGTGACCGGTTGGCTGACCGCATGCCCCAATTGCAGAACCGCGGACAACGCATGACCTTCACATGGCTCATCCATATCGCTTGCTACACCACGTTGGTCCAGGCATTGGACAGCATCGACGTGGTGTGACAATTCGATCACAAAATACATCCTGAAATTTTCAGGTGCCGCGCCGCTGTTGGCTGTGGTCGAACCGAGCAGGCGATTGTGTTGCCTGTCGAATTGCAATTGGGTTTGACCCGGGAAGGTTCGAATCTTGATGGCTGATCGCTCGTTGGCCGGCATTCGCAATTGCATCATCGCGCAACGCTGCGTGGGCACCAGGTCAATCGTGCTTTGAATGCTGGGCAGGTTCAAATGCATGTGATGCGGGGCAAGCTGCTGCTGGTCGATATCATATGGGTACACCGGCAGGGCAGCGTGATCGCACCAATCACCAACCAGGGGGGTGATCACAAACGGCCCGTAATCCTGCATCCAAGGCGAGGGCTGGTGTGTCGCACGAATGCCACGGAACGTGTGGTTGCGGTAGGCAAAAAACCAAGGGCTTTCCTGCGTTTGGATGGACCATGCGGTCATCCCCCAGGGCATGGTGACCGAGGGGTACGTGTTGCCATTGGAAAGATCGTGCTCCGAATCGGAACCTTGCAAGAGATTGACAAGAGAGAGTGGTGATTGCGGCATTGTTGCTTCACATTCAGAATAGATGATGGATCGTCGGATGTACGTCTTGTGCGAACCAATTTGTCCGGTTAAGTATAGAGTGCTCAGGTGGTGATGGCAAGAAAAAGCGAATAAATCGAAAACTTGATATAAGAAATTGTTTTAAAATGATATATGCAATATTTATGTATTGTGGATATCTCTGTATCACACAAAATTGTGTTTTTGGAAAATGGGTTTGCTTGACTTTGTGCGCTTTGATGGAAACAATCAGACAAGTTGTTCGCATAAATTAGAGGTGGTGACGAAATGTCTCAAAGCCCGCTGTATATCAAAATCTACCAGAAATATCGTCAAATGATTGAGTCTGGCCAGATGAAGCCTGGGGACAAGCTTCCAACCGAAGCCCAGATATGTGAAGCCTTTGAATGTGGTCGGCAAACCGTATTAAGGGCGTTGCAGTTGCTTCGTGCTGAAAAATTCATCAACCGACGTCAGGGAAGTGGTAGTTTCGTTTCCGAGAAGATCAGTGGCCCGGACGTCAGTTTGCAGCCCCATACTCAGGCCCGTAAGCAGATCGCGTTGATTTGTTCGGATCTGACGCATAGTTTTGGTCACGAGTTGGCGTTGGGATGTGAAGCGGCAGCATCGAAATTGGGTTATGACTTACTGCTGTGTTCCAGCCGATTCGATGTGATTGCTGAAAAGCAACATTTGATGCGCTTTCGAGACTCGGACATCGCAGGGATTCTCTTGGTGCCCACCATGCCACCGGTCAATCAGGAGTTGGTCAAACGTCTGGTCAATGATTTGGATCACCAGGTTCCATTAGTCTGTTTAGACTATGGTTTTCCCGATCTTGAATTGCCCTTGGTGGGGATTGATAACTTCCAGGCAGCCCATGATGCCGTGTCCTACCTGATCGAAATGGGGCATCGCAGGGTGGCTTTTATTGTTAATCATATTAACCGCATTGAATCGGTTCATACGATCAATATGCGTTACCAGGGCTATCGCCAGGCACTCAAAGATTACGGTATCTCGTTTAATTCTGATTGGCTTCAGGAAGCGGCTGCTGACCCTGTTTCCCCTGTTGGAGATCAAGCGGATACCACGCGTTATGGCTATGAACCGATGCATAAACTATTGACACTGCGCGAGCCTCCTACAGGCGTGTTTTTACTGTGGGATGAGTTGGCCCAGGGAGCCATTGCAGCTATTCATAATGTCGGCATGAAAGTACCCGATGATATTTCCATCATTGGATTTAACGATGATCCGATAGCACGCATGCTTAGTGTCCCATTAACGACCATTCGACAACCCGGTGTGGATATTGGCAAGCAGGGCATCGAGTTGCTGGCCCGCATCATTGAAAATCAACCTATTGAACAACAGCAGGTCATGTTACCCACCCGCCTTGTGTCTCGAAGGAGTTGTTCGGTTGCACGCAAATCAGAGTGCACTGTTATTTCGAAGTAAAAGATAGTTTTTTCAAAACCGTTTTGTTTTATTGTGATAAATGACTTGTAAAAGTCACATGCTATATGTTTGTCTATATAACTTAAGGATTGTGCAATGCGTACAAGGCGAAAAGCATTTACGTTGATTGAATTGTTGGTCGTGATATCGATTATCAGCCTGTTGATTTCGATTTTGCTGCCATCCTTGCGAAAAGCCCGGTTGGCAAGCCAGAAAACCGTAGCTGCCTCCAATCTGCGCAGCGTCGGGCAGGCTCATTTTTTGTATGCGTCTGATAACCATCAATGGTTGCCACCGATCAGTGCTACAGGAGAACATGTCAATAGGTATAAGGCGTGGAATAAGTTGGTTAAGTACAAATATGCTAGTTATAAATCATTTTCATCTCCTTTGGTGGAACAGATGTCAACCAGTTTTTCAATTCGGAAAGATGGATATAATAATTGGAGCTATCTTGCGGAAGATGGCATGCTGGTTGTAGCTTATGCGAGCTGGAAACATGGTGGTTGGGGCGTTCGTGAAGCCAACCACAAGCTGGGGCAAACCGCTACGTTGACTGATTCACATCTTAAGATGGCATGGAATTATCAATACGACATTCCACAGAGACTGGGATTTGCTCATATTGTTTATATGGATGGGCATGTGATACAGTCGCCAACAAATAGTTATACAGATTGGGCGTCATTTATGTATCTGTGTCAGTGATTCAGTTTGTAACGATGGCAGGGATTTGACGTAAATGCAAAGAAAAAAGCTTTAGCATCGATCGAATTATTGCTTGTGATATCGATTGGACCTGTCTGGCAGAAAACAGGATGCTAGTTCTTGCTTATGAAAGTTGGGAGTATGCAATTGACGGGGAGTTGACGACAGCGTGGAGGTAATCAAACGCATGGAGATAGATGAGCCGCTGGGTGAAGTGTAATTAAAATTTTATTGGAATTGCCAATACGATGTTGCCTTGCGTCATGGTTTGGGGCGCGTTGTCCACTTGGATAGACATGTGATTCAAATACCCACATTAAATTATGATGAATTGGTTAGTTTGTGAGATTGCAGCATAAAGTAGATTAATTACCATTGGATTGATTGATATGAATTTATTATTTTCATTTGCTCTTAGCTTGATTGTTTTGTCTCAAGTATTGGCCGGGACTGAGTATTTTTTTTCGACAGAAGTCAACAGTCAGGCTGGAGGACAATTAGGTAAAAATGCAGACGGCAACCCATTTCAATGGGATGCGCTGCATTCACAATACAACGGCAGTGTCATTAAAGGGCATATTCGAATTGGTAACAGGCAAAATGCCAACGTGACCTTTCTCTGGACCCGCAAAGAAGGTGACAAGAACGCTTATACCATCTGCCCGCAGTTTAAACTCCGCCGGGAAAGTCCAGGGCATGTGTTGCTGGAAGTCGGCTTTGATCCGGTGTATGCCCGTACGCAAAAACAGTGGCCCGGCGGATATTGGGTTTCCAGAGACGCGATGTGGCATGCCGTCGTGGATGAGCAGGTTTGGGAAAAAGAGAATCAAAGCCAGTCATTAAATCAGCAAGGTCAGACAATTCTCGTCCCTGCTGGCGTGCAATCAATCTATGTGCGTATCCGTTCAAATGAGCTATCAGATAAGGGTTTTACGCACATTGACAATGGCTCGGTTGCGTTTGAACCGGTCAATCAGGATGAGCCATTGCAGCATATTTCGGGCACAGTGCAGGATGTTGTTCAAATGGGTGCCGACCCGACAGGGCAAAGCGATTCCGCGGCAGCGATTCAGAAAGCCCTGGATCAAGGCGGTCGTGTTGTCATTCCTTACGGTCAGTATCTGATCAGCCGGACACTTGTGATTCGTAAGTCCAACACCATCCTTGCCGGCCAAAAAGGAGCGGTCATCAAGATTGCTGCCAACACGCCGATTACTGCCATCGAAGCTGATCAAACAGCCGGTGTTTGGAATATTGGTAATATCCTGATCGAAAATCTGACGATCAGAAACGATAAAACGAATTACCAACCTATGAAAAATATGCAGTACACACGTGGAATTGATCTGGCAGGTGTGGTTGATAGTCAGGTACGCCATTGCGAGATCCATCATTTTCAGCACGATGGGATCATCATTGCTCACTGTAAAAAAGTACAGGTCAGTGATTGCACCGTCTACGGTGCCCGTCACGGAATTACCGTCAATGGTCAATATGAAGGTGGCAAGTATGGCAATTGGAATATCTTCATTGATAACTGCCGAGTCTATGATACCTGGGACACCGGCATTATCGTTGGCTACTATTCCCGGTTTGTCATCGTCAAGGGTTGCATGGTTGAAAATTCCCGATGTCACGGCATTGATATCTTCAATACCTCCGACGTCCTTGTCAGCAGTAACTTCATCCGTAATTGGAATTCGCCACAATTTTCCAAGGTGACAGGCCATTCCGTGGGTATCTTCGTTCATCCGGACTGGGGTATCACAACCTATGTTCCCACGCAGAATATCCAGGTAGTCAACAATCACATTGTTTTTGATGATAAGCAAGGTCCTGACTATTCACCTTTGGCCCTTGAGGTATTGGGCAACGTCGAAAATATCACCGTCACCGGCAATCAGTGTGTCGGTGGTGCCGAGGCTTTTTCCTTACGCGCCCAGCCGCACGATCGTTATTACAAAGCCCGGCGTGATCAGCGCGAACCCAAAGCGGATTACCCGAGAAATGTGATTTTTGCCAACAATATTGCAGAAAAACAAACTGGACGATATCTCACCATCATTGGTATCAAAGGCATGACGGGCTTGTTTGCCAATAATATCTTCAAGCCTTCAAGTGGTGCCTTTGCTGATATTAAAAATCATCTGAGCGATTTGAGTATTTCAAACAATATGTTGCAAGATTCTAATTTAAAAATACCGGATTCTTTTCATGGTCAAGGAAATTTGATACTGGAATAGCAATGGCATAAGATGCCCCGCGCTCCGTTTGAATTGTTTGATTTGATACAGGATTTGAAACATGCCGCGAACCCCTCACGCTTCGGTCAAGCTCAAACACCGCATTACTTCGCTGGAACGCTGGGGGATGCGGGAGTCCGCGGATTTTCAGTCCCAATCGGTGGCCTGTATTCAGGAGGCCGGCTTCAACGGTGTACTGGTCAATGGCGGTAGCGGTATTGGCCCGGACATGATGACGCCGGAATCGCTGGTGCACAGCGATGTCATCCCGGACCTGATGCCGCGAACGATCAAGGGCAACCAGCGAGAGATGAATCGCCGTTGTGAGCTGTTGACTGAAGTTGATATCAAGCCATGGATTTGCATGTGGGGTGTCCCGGGGGCGGATACCTCCTCTGGCACCGCCGCTGCCGAATCCAATCGCCTTTTCAGTCGCCTCACACGCCATGAAATCCAGGCCAAATTTGACCGTACGCCGGATATCTTCGGGCAGCGCGGTGCCGGCGGATTGAGTTGGCGGGGCTCGCGTCCGCTTTGTATCTCCCATCCTACGGTGCAGGCCTATTATCGTGACCTGATTCAGCAATTGATTAAGACCTATTGTTTGCAGGGCATCTTTTATTTTCCCGGGGATCACCAACCGGAAACCTGTGATGATAACTGCCCGAGATGCAAAGCCACCGGCAAGGACAGTTGGCAGCGCATGCTCGAATATGTCAATATGCTCTACGAGGCTGCCATTGGGGTCAATCCGGATTTCAAGATGTATTTTACCTTTTGGAATGTGCGCGACACCGATCCGGAACGAGCACGGATCAAGCAGATGATCAGCCAGCTTCATCCCGGTCTTGGTATCTGCATGTCGCTGAGTGATGTGGGATATGACGAACGTCCAGGTGGGCAGATGCAGTTTGATCAGCCTTGGGTGATTCGTGCACAGCCCGGTGAACTTTTTGTCACGACCGCGAAGCTGGCTCATGAGCAACAGCGTCCGATCATGGCGATGGGTGAGATAAGCCAAGCTGAATTGTGGGACCCAGTTTGTCACAACATGCCCAACCCGCAGAAAGTGTTACAGTGGCTCACGCATGCCAACCAGGTTCCCGGCATTGATGCGATCTGTGATTTCTGGGGGCATCGTCGCCCGTATCATTCACATGCCAATCACCGGGCCATGCATGCCTGGCTTGATGATCCGACTGCGAGTCATGATGTTTTGCTTCAACGATCTATCGCAGCACACTATGGTTTGCCTGATGACAAGCCCCAGCTTCTTGAGCAGGCAATCGCGTGTCAAAAGGCTTTTGACAAGACGGTCGATGAGTGGGCGCTCTTGGCATGGTCGCAACGTTTCAGTTATGCCATCGGTCGGGATGCGGCACGTGGCCGATTGTACACTGCATTAATTCCGCAGACATTCAAAAAGATCGACGCAGGTTTCTGGGATCAACGATTCAAAGTGCAATGTGAAGATGGGATGCGCTTCATGGAACTTCAGCTCAAGGATTCAAAAGCTTGGTTGAAGATAGCTGAGCAGTTTAACGAATGGTCCATCCAGCTTGATGCAGCAGGTAACATGGCTGGTGCGAGGTTAGCCAAACGTGAATCACTGAATATTGCGTTGGCCGCCGAACTCATCGCAAGCCAGGGCAGGACACTGGGCAGTTTGCATGCATACAATACCGGGGACACGCAATCCCTCGGACAAATCATTGACCAGGAGATCGACGCCCGCGAACGTCAACTGCTGATAACCGGCGAACTGGGTGATGGGGCTGGCATCAATGTGCGACTAGTCAGCGAAGACATCCAGAACATGCGTCTGTATCTGTCGCATGATGCGTTTCCTGACGTGGATGATGCGCTGTTTAGTTTTACTGCCACGCCCTATACCGTTTGACCATTGCATAACAATCAAGCTAGCTGACTCACTGTAGCGGCGCAGCGGATTGTTGCTTAGGCTCCTAAATTTTCCGAGAGCCAACGTGATTGTCGACGGTTCGAGTCCGTTCACCCGCTCTTTGACAACGGCTGACAGCAAATGTT
>PAIY01000229.1 GCA_002704825.1 Phycisphaeraceae bacterium | reverse complement strand
CCCGTAACTCAGGAGGGTTACGGCTTTGATAAGTGAACACAAAAAAACACAGGCAATGAGAACGTGTCCCAATGCCTGTGTTTTAGAGTGTGTGATGCAGTGTGAATAGAGATACTGCATCAAGGGGGTGTCGATTTACGCGTGCACTTTCTCACTGGCATGGATCGCAAGCTCGTCATGTTCAACCGTGACATTCACTGTTGAACCTTCAGAAACTTCGCCACCAATGATCAGGCGACCGATTTTGGTTTCCAGTTCGCGTTGCAGATAACGCTTAAGCGGTCGGGCACCGTACATCGGATCATACGCCCGTGTGACAATCATCTCCGCAGCTTCATCATCGATCTCAAGGCCGATCTGCTGCTGGGCAAGACGATGCCGGACATCATCTGCAAGTAACGTGACGATCTGTTTGAGTTGCGACAACTGCAACGGCTTGAACATGATGATGTCATCCACACGGTTGAGAAACTCAGGGCGGAAGTGCGACCGCAGATCACTCATCACCGCGTTCTGGGAGGACTCACTGATATCCCCGCCGCCCATGACCGCTTCGTCAAGCAGGTGATGGCTGCCGATGTTGCTGGTCATGATGATGACCGTGTTTTTGAAGTCCACCGTGCGGCCTTGCGAATCGGTGACACGACCGTCATCGAGAATCTGCAAGAGCACGTTGAAGACTTCGGGGTGTGCCTTTTCGATTTCGTCGAAGACGATCACGCTATACGGCTTGCGGCGGACGGCTTCGGTGAGTTGCCCACCCTGTTCAAAGCCGATGTAACCGGGAGGCGCGCCGATGAGCCTGCTGACCGCGTGTTTCTCCATGTACTCGGACATGTCGATGCGGACGATGTTTTCTTCGGTGTCGAAAAGCGTCTGAGCCAACGCGCGGGCCAACTCGGTTTTACCCACACCGGTGGGGCCGAGGAAAATGAATGAGCCGATGGGCCGCTTGGGGTCTTTGATGCCTGCCCGAGCGCGGATGACGGCATCGGCAACAAGCTGCACCGCCTGATCCTGGCCAACCACGCGCTTGTGTAATTCCTCATCGAGCTTGAGGAGCTTCTGGCGTTCACCTTCCATCAAGCGAGCGACAGGAATCCCCGTCCAGCGTGCGACCACCTGGGCGATTTCCTCTTCGGTGACTTCCTCACGCAAAAGGCGAGACTTGTCATTGTCCTGCTCGGGCGTCTGTTCCAGTGATTGGAGTTTGGCTTCGAGTTCAGGCAATTGGCCGTACTTGATCTGGGCAGCTTTCTCCAGGTTGTGTTCACGCTGCGCCTGTTCCATTTCGAGTTTGAGTTGCTCGATCTGTTCACGGGTTTGGCGGACCACATCAATGGAGGATTTTTCGCTGTCCCATTGAGCACGCATGGCCTTGGCTTTGTCCTGCAGGTTGGCAAGTTCCTTTTGCAATGTTGCCAAACGCTGCTGTGACGCACTGTCGGTTTCCTTTTTCAGCGCAGCTTCTTCAATCTCAAGCTGCATCACACGTCGCGTCACCTCGTCAAGTTCCGCAGGCATGGAGTCCATCTCCGTACGAATCATCGCGCACGCTTCGTCCACAAGGTCGATGGCCTTGTCAGGCAAAAAGCGATCGGAGATGTAACGGTTGGACTGCACCGCCGCCGCCACCAGCGAGCTGTCGAGAATGCGTACGCCATGGTGTACCTCGAACCGTTCGCGCAGTCCCCGGAGAATCGAGATCGTATCCTCGACACTTGGGGGTTCGACCAACACCGGCTGGAAGCGGCGTTCAAGTGCAGCATCTTTTTCAATGTATTGACGGTATTCATCAAGCGTCGTCGCACCAATGCAGTGAAGCTCACCACGGGCAAGCATCGGCTTAAGCAAGTTGCCTGCATCCATGGAGCCTTCGGTCTTGCCTGCACCGACAATGGTGTGCAGTTCGTCGATGAACAATAGCGTCTTGCCCGCAGACTTTTTCAAATCATTGAGCACAGCTTTGAGTCGTTCTTCAAACTCACCGCGATACTTCGCGCCAGCAATGAGCGAACCCATGTCTAATGCAAAGATCGTTTTGTCCTTCAAGCCTTCGGGCACGTCACCGCGGACGATGCGCTGAGCAAGCCCTTCGACGATGGCAGTCTTGCCAACCCCCGGTTCGCCGATGAGCACGGGGTTATTCTTGGTTTTGCGGGAGAGGATTCGGATGGTGTGACGGATTTCATCATCACGCCCGATGACCGGGTCCATCTTGCCCGTGCGTGCTTCTTCCACGAGATCGCGACCGTAGCGTTTGAGCGCTTCGTAAGTCGCTTCAGGATTGGCAGAGGTCACGCGCTGATTGCCCCGCACTTCGGTGAGTGCTGCAAGGAACGTGTCCTTGGTGATGCCCAGCGTGGTGAGAATCTTGCCTGCAGCGGTGTCGCTGGGTTTATCAAGAATCGCCAGCACGAGATGCTCCACCGAGACGTACTCATCCTGCAACTTCTTGGCATGACTTTCGGCGCGGACAAGCAGCTCGTTGAGTGCAGGTGTGAGATAAATCTTGCCCGGCTCGATGCCACTGCCGGAGACCGACGGGCGCTTGTCCAACTCGCGCGTCAGTTCAGTGATGACGACGTCAGCAGGACGTTTGAGTTTATCGAATAAGCGAGGCACCAGACCATCGGATTGCTCACACAATGCCAGGAGCAGGTGTTCCGAATCGACCTGCTGATGACCGCGCGTGATGGCAATGTTCTGTGCCTGCTGGATCGCTTCCTGTGTTTTCTGAGTGCATTGGTTTAAGTCCATGGTGTGTTCCTCCCTCGTGGTTCCCCGGAATGCGTTTCAGGCGAGCCGCGTCGTGTCGACACGGGGTTGAGCGAAGCTCAAAACGACTTGTGTGTTGACCTGCGGTCAATCCCGCCGCGACACGCGGCGGCTCGCCTGAAAGTTGTCTTTATGCCTTTCTCGGATCGAAGTCCGACTGTTCCTTGAGTTGTTCGTACAGTGCTTTTTCCTCGTCAGTGATCTCTTTGGGGACCACGATTTTCACGCGGGCAAACAGGTCACCGCGTCCCTGGTTTTTCGGCTTACGCAGACCCTTTTCACGGATACGCATCTTGGCGCCGCTGGAAGTGCCCGGCGGGATCGTCATGGTGATCTGGCCATCCATCGTGTCCACCGGCACCTTGCATCCCAGCGCAGCCTCCCACGGGCTGATACGCACATCAGCAATCAGGTCACTGCCTGCAAGCTCGTAAACCGGATGCTTGACAATCTTGAGCTTGAGCATCAGGTTGTGCTCTTTGAGTCGGATCTTGGCACCGTCTGCAGCACCGGCAGGAATCTTGACCTCCAGCTTGGTGGTCGAACCATCCGGACTTTGCAGTGAGATTTGACGCGACCCGCCGTGGTAGGCTTCCTCGAGCGTGATGTTCAGGACGGTGTCGTTGTCCCCACAGCCACTACCGCAACTCCCACCACCGCATCCGCCACCAGCGCGTTGCTGCTGACGGGCTTGGCCACCGAATGGATTGCCAGCTCCGCCGAACGATCCGCCGAAGGGGTTGGTTGCTTTGGCACGTCCGCCGTGGGCTTGGGACATCTGGCCGAAGAGCATTTCGAAAAAGTCGGAGAAGTCGCCGCCACCGGACATATTAAATCCGCCAGCACGTTGACCACCACCGGGTCCGCCGAAGTTAAAGTTGAATCCTTCAAAGCCCGGTGGGGGTCGGAAGTCCTGACCTTGCTGATAATTGGCACCGAACTGATCGTACCGCTTACGCTTGTCAGGGTCCTTGAGGACTTCGTATGCCTCAGTGACTTTCTTGAACTGCTCCTGAGCAGACGCTTGCTTGTTGACGTCGGGATGATACTTGCGAGCCAGCGCGCGATAGGCGCGTTTGATCTCGTCAGCCGATGCTTTTCGGTCGACGCCAAGGGTCTTGTAATAGTCTTCAAATTTGATTGCCATACCAGTGATAACGCAACTGGCGCGCCAGCCGGAGTGCTGAAAAATAAGGACTTAGGCGCATTTTGGCTGACAAACAGGTGTTTTAAGCGGTCTAAAGATGCCGAGTTGGCAGCTTTGAGAAGTTTGTGAATCCCAATATTTAGCCGCATCACTTGTGATGCGCGAGATGGTGAATCCAAAGCGCATCGCAAGCGATGCGGCTAAATGATGGCAATCCGGATGGGAATCCGTCAAACAAAAAAACAGCCGCGCTGTCGGTGGACATGCGCGGCTGTTTGGTAGTCAGTTGATGACAAGCGATTTAGGCTTCTTCCGGGGCCCAGGGGGCGAAGCTGTCACCGATACCGGAGGCCAGGTAACCGCCGTCGATGACGATGGTGTGACCGTTGATGAACTTGGCAGCCGGTGATGCCAGGAACACGGCAGCACCGGCGATTTCGTCACCACTGCCGAAGCGCTGCATGGGGGTGTGTTCGATGATGCGGCGGCCGCGGTCGGTGCCTTCGATCATCTTGCGGTTGATGTCGGTGGGGACAAAGCCCGGGGCAATGGCATTGGTACGGATGCCGTGCTTGGCCCATTCGTTAGCAAGGCTGCGGGTCAGACCCAGGATCGCGTTCTTGGCCGCGGCATAGGCGGTGACCTGCACCAGGTCGACGAAGCTGCTGATCGAAGCGAGGTTGATGATCGAGCCGTCATGCTGTTCGCGGAAGATTTTTTCCGCTGCCTGACAGACGCGAAGCGTGCCGGTGACATGAGTTTCGTGAACCATGTTGAACTCTTCAGCAGTCAGTTCAACGGTGGGCTTTTTGACCATGATGCCTGCGGAGTTGATGACCACATCAAGACGACCGTAGAGGTCCATGGTCTTGTTGATGGCACGTTCCACGGAGTTCTCCGAGCAGACGTCCAAAGCCACGCCTGCAGCGACGGGACCTTCCTCGTTACCGGGATTGAGCTTGTTGAGTTCTTCGACGGCACCTTCGACTTTTTCAAGTGTACGGCTACCGATCACGGCTTTGGCGCCGGATTGGACGAAGGCAGCGGCCATGGCTTTACCGATACCCGAAGCACCGCCGGTGATGAGAACGACCTTGTCGGTCACGTCAAAAAGATTGGTGGTCATGTCTAGGTTCCTGTGTGGATTCAAGGTTGAACGGTACAGGATACCAGATTGTGCGAATTTGTGTCGTAGCGGTTCGATTTCGATGGAAATAAAAGAATCGGAATCACAAGGCGATTGATATGACACGATTGTGCCGATCAACGATGGGTTTAAAACAGGTCCGCACGGTCCTGGGCGATGGACATCTGGTGCAGCGATTCCTGGGCAGCATTGAGCAGTTCACGTTGGTGATTGGGGTCCAGATCAATGAACTTGAAGGCCGCTTCGTACTTGCGGAGCCCCAGGTGTTTGATCCAGACGATCTGACACTCGACGGTTGCCGTGCCGTTGGGATGCTTGATGTCGACATTGAGAATCGTGCCGATCTTGGGCTTGCGCCAGCCTTTACAGGTCACGCGCATGCCTGAGGCAGACATGTCTTCGATGATGCCGAAGCGGGTGGTGAGTGTCGCGCAACGGATACGGCCATGGCGACGTCGATCGTCATGTGTACTGTCCTGCAGCAGATGCGTCATATCCTGTCTTGGGCGCATGCTCATGGTAGTACCATCGGCAACAACCAGGGGCCGATTGAGTTATCAGGCAACCATACCTGATAAAAAGGCGGGGTTGTTTTCCAAGTCCTCAAGTGAGGGGGGTTTGAACATCGTCATCTGAATCCGATTCCCCGGTGCGTGGAAGACCACTTCGTCCATGACATTACGGATCAGAAACAGTCCCCTGCCATTGAAGCGTTCGATGTTTTCTTCGCAGGTGGGGTCGGGGAGTTTGGAAAAATCAAAGCCGGGACCTTGATCTTCAATGATGTACAACACGCGATCATCATCATGTTTGGCAACGAGTTGGATCATCCGCCCCGAGTACGGCTGAACCGAGCGGCGGCGTTCAGCCAACTGGTAAAACGGGTCGGTCGAGTCGTTCATCAGTGACGAGGAGACTTCCAGATTCCCGTGATACAGGGCGTTACTCAACGCCTCCTGCAAGGCCAGACTCAGGCGCATCTGGGCCAATTCGTCTTCCCAACCGCGTTGAACCAGGTCATTCATGAGCTGTTCAATCACCGGCGGGATGGCCATGGGGTCGTTTTCCAGTTCGAAAAACATCTCGCCCTGACCGACGGGGACTTGTTGTTGGGCGTTGCAAATCAAGTGCATACCTCCTTTTGGAGATCTTGATACTGTTGGCGGGGTTCAGTACGGACACTCTAGATATACCCTACGATTCAGATTTCAAAGGTGCCAAATTTAATTGGAGATTGTTTATGCAGGATTGGTAAGTTGGGCAAAGATCGGCATCACCAAAAAGCCGTCCCTCTCCCGAGGGACGGGTGCGTGCGAAAGCATGCTTACAACGAAAGACACGCGTAACCGGTGCGTATGTTGTGATATGGGGTCAGCAGTCCATTGCAACTGAAATGTCACGTTCAGACCCGGCCAAGCTGACCGGGTTATGTGCATATAACCGAGTCATTTTGACTCGGTTGCCTTGAGAATACCTGCACCGGATTTACGGACATTATGCATGGATTGATATGAATCAGCATTACAAGTTGAGCACCAGATGTGAATCTGGTGCCCATTTGAAGGTATGTCAATGTATCGGGCACCGGGTTAACATCCGGTGCTCAAAGCGCGTTAACACAACATGTTAAATAACCCGTAAAACCTTAGAGAGTCGGTTCTTCCAGCGGGACCGGGCAGACATCGCGGCGGAGGCAGGTTTCGCAGTGCATCCCTTCCCACAACGCATTGAACTCGCCGAGGACTTCGTCAATCAGACCCGCGTCATAGGTCCAGATGCCCCATTCGATGTTGCGCTTCCGGGTAGACTTGGCCCCCAACCCCGCACCGGTGAGATTGGCTGAACCCAGGTACATCACACAGCTATCGACCACCACCGCCTTGGCATGAAGTCGCGGGCAACGGCGAATCTGCAAATTCTCCGGCAACTGCTTTTTGAGTTCACGCAACGCAGCAGAACTGGGGACACCTGCATGTAACAGTCGTATCTCAACGCCTTTATCCGCCAACTTCACCAGGTAGGACACAATCGAAGGCGCCCTGCGTGATCTGGCTGAACTCCCGGGGGTTGGCACAAGCATCGCCTTGAAGTCCGCAGTGGAAATCTCCAGACTGACTTCAGCTTTGAGGATGCCCTTGAGAACAACCTGCTCAAAGTGCTGCTCGTTGGTAATGAGTTGGGGTGCGACGGCCATACCGATACATCGGGTATCGGGTGACATCGACATCAAGGTTTATCAGCGGATCATCCATACGCATTGAGATAAATAAAAAAACCCGTGAGCCGGTAGCGTCACGGGTTTGCATTTTTTTTAAGCTGAACTCAAATTAGCGTTGATACGCCACCCAATAGGTGTAATCCAACGTTTGCTCAGGTACTGTCTGACCATGGCCATCACCAAATAAGGCATTAAAGCTGCCACCCTTGTGGTGGTTACCAACCTTACGGCGTTCATCAGAATCACTGCCTAAATCACTGTCGCCCCAGTCGGTATTGGACCATCTTGTGATGGAATAGCCCATGTTGGACGACCAGTTACTGCGATGGTCAACCGTTAAGATCGCGTCGGCCCCACGGGATTGATCAATACGCAAGGGCGTCTTGTCAAAATCGCCAGCACTTGAACCATCTGGTGCAGCTGTCCAACCGGAAATCTCGTCACGCAAAGAAGTTGGCGTAATGGAAGGTGCCACGGAATTGGGATCCCAACTGCCAGGACGGATTACATTCATGTAATAACTGACCTTCTCCAACTCGTCATACACCGCATGGGCCGTATTTGACGGATTGTACATTTCACTCAAACTTTGAGACGGGCACTGCATGGCACCATCGTTTTTGTTGAGGTAATGAGCCCACAGATACACATGCCAGTCGGCATTGATCGAACCACCGACATGCAGATTGGCCGGGAGCATGAAATTATCAAAATCCACCGCATAGGTATTGGCTGAGATACCCGTCTGACGAATGTTCGACAGACACTTGCTCTGGAAAGCAGCGCTTCTTGCCGAAGCCAACGCTGGCAACAAAATGCCGATGAGCAAAGCGATGATGCTGATGACCACCAACAGTTCGATGAGGGTGAAGCCATGCGCTGATGAGCGATAGCGAAGTTGTGCCAACTTCATTGCGTGTTCCTTTTCTCGAGTTACCTGACAGAGCTCAAACCGATCCCCGGGTAAACATCAATAAGAGTCACATGCAAAAACCGTTCCATGTGAACCTGATTCGGCGATGTATCGATTCTCATTTTAAGAACGAAGCGTTAGCGGTAAATAAGAAAATGTCCAAAGTGAGCAAAATCGTGGTAAATACCACTTTTTTTACACCCCCCTAACAAAAGACCTTGCCTAGACCCCCTGTTTTGACCAAATTTTTCCCATATTTTGGCATCTTATTACCCCATCCATCAAAAGACGGTGCCCAAAAAGCAGGCAACTCAGGGAAATGCCTGATTTGTTGACAATGCAATGCTGATCCCAATAGGCAGAGAGACTCAGTTGATCTTGCGCTTGATCTCATCAAGCCGGACCATCTTGTCGCGGTAGAGCAGACTGATCATGTACTCGTAATTGGCCATGAGATTGGCAAGCGATAAGCCGGGGCGACCATCGAGAATGCCCAGCCGGAAGATGTACATGTAGATGAATCGGAGCATGGGACGAAACGGGGTCCGCGGCCAGATGTTGCGGCGGATCCATTGGCGGTAACGCAGCATGTCACGGAAGAGCTTGCCGGTCTGGGCGCCATGACTTTGACCGATGCGCTGCTTGACCCACTCGTCGGACTCCAGGTCGGCATAGCGGATGTGCTTGTCGATGTACTGGGTCATGGTCTCGCAACGCACATGCAACATCTCATGCTCCATGTACTGCGTCGACCCGTCACAGATCATATGCTCATGAACACTGCGGTCTTCATAGCGTGCCTGACCGCGCTTGAAAAAGCGCAGGTTCCAGGACGGGTACAAACCGCCATGACGAATGGGTCGGCCCATGAACAGTAACAGTCGGTTCACAAAGTAACCCGATGCAGCATGTGGATTGTCAGCAATGCCCCGAAGCTCATCTGCCAACGCAGGCGTAATGCGCTCATCGGCATCCAGTATGAAGATCCAATCACCGGTCCAGGGGATGTTGTCCAGCCCCCAGTTTTTCTGTCGGGCGTAACCTTCCCAGGCATGTTCAATCACCGTCGCGCCGGCATCACGGGCAAGCTGCTGTGTGTTATCCGTCGAGCAGGAGTCGAGCACATAAACATGGCCAACCTCGCGCGCGTTGGTCACCGCCTGGGCAATGTGGACCGACTCGTTAAACGTCGGGATGAAGATGTCGATCTTGCTACTCAAGCTTCATCCTCCTTGAGCATGCGTTGCGATAAATCCATCGTGGCATTGGACCACTGAGCTTCATCTTCCTTGACCTTCAACTCAATCCAATACTCATACATACTGATCATCGCGCAGTAGTGAAAGCCGGCTAAACCATCCAGCCAACCCCAGCGAAGCACATAGGAATACAGGAACCGAAACAGACCGCGTCCCTTGAGAAAGAAGCTGAAGTTCTTGATCGCGCGACGTCGAAGGATTGGATCTTTCTGCGTCAACTGCTTGAACGTTGGCAAGCCTTCCTGACGGACCCCCACCGCTTCAACGGCTTCGCGGTCCGAGTAAAAATTATGCTTGGCAAACCAATGTCTCAAGCCATTATTAAAGCTGTAATGCGTGAAGTGACTTTTGAGTTCACCGATCTTGCCATCCACGATCGGATGGACATTGGTGGTACGCTTTTCGTAGGTCACCTTTTTCGGCTGAACCAGTCGGATAATCCACACCGGATAACTCGTCGCATATTTAATCCATTTGCCCAGATAAATGTTCTTGTACCGCAGTCGATATGCTGCACACTCAGGCGTAGGATTCGTGACCACCTGCTCGATCTCACGACGCAGATCATCGGGCACACGTTCATCCGCATCACAGATATAGACCCACGGGTACTTGTAGTCGATCTCGTGTAAGCCGTAGTTTCGTTGCTTGTATTCAGTATCAAACGGACGTTGCACCACGCGGACATTGGGATGCGTTTTGGCAATCTTAACCGTGTCATCCGTGGAGATGCTGTCGAGTACCACAATATCATCACTGAAGCTCAGTGTCCGCAGCACAGCCTCCATGTTGACCTGTTCGTTCTTGGTCAGAATCACACAACTTACCGGGATTTGACCAGCGTCGACCCCTACCCCGGAAATCGCCCCGGAAGCTTTATCTTCGCGCGTTTCGCTTGGTGATTCGGTTGCGTTGGGCGCAGTGACATGTGCAGCAGGTTCACAGGGTGAAGCCTCACGATCGGGCGCAGCATCATCAGCATGGGCGTTGTGTGTGTCCATGTTCAAGTTATTTATCGGTCAGATCACATAGGCGATTCAGGGGAAATTGGGATTGGTTGAACAAACGGCTTTATAGCTGGAAGATTGAGTTGTAATGCAATCGCGTGATAAAGCATGATTGTTGTCGAGCAAGGAGATATCTCAGGCAAGTGAATGAGTTGCCGTGTTGATCATAGATGTGTTTTCATGCCAGGGAGCTTCGCCCCCCGGACCCCCTTGCGAGATTGATGTGTCATGGCAAGTTGTGTACGCGTCTTGCATTTAAATGATAGAAGACCAAACTTGTGATGGGGTTCCACCCCAACCCCCGCCAACGGGCAGCCGTTGGATCGCTGCCCCCGGAAGTGGGGTTAATCAAGTGATTCAGAGGGCCAGCTCGCATCACGATAATCGGACGATGAACATGCCATGCGTATTGGTGTTCAAAGAGATGTTGGCATATCCAATTCACCTCACGAACACCAAGCATCAAAGGCCCAGCCCTTCCTGGGGGACGTGATCCAGCGGCGGAACGCTGGCGGGGTTTGGGGCAGAGCCCCATCTCAGTATCAGTCTTTAATTCCTTTGGATGCAATGCAGCTACATCACTTACTCTACCCCCCCAACCTCGCAAGGGGGGCCGGGGGGCGAAGCTCCCTGGCATGAAAACAAACTGACAACAGTCGCAAGAAAACACATCAACCTGAAAATGCGATGCACCAGGGAAGATCAAAAAAAACACCCTCGCACCGTGATGAAGCGAGGGTGTTTTGATTTCGATCGATTGATCAACCGCAAGATTCTCCCATTCTCAGGGGAATGCTTCCGGGGGGCCGGGGGGGTTAGATCAACTCTGCTTTTTCGAGGTAGTCCAGACAGACCTGGACGGACTCGGCCACACTCAGTTCGTGGGTGGGCAGGAGCAGTTCGGGCTTTTCGGGTGCTTCGTACGGATCGTCGATGCCGGTGAAACCCTTGATTTCGCCAGCACGGGCTTTCTTGTACAGGCCCTTGGGGTCACGTTCTTCGGAGACTTCCAACGGCGTGTTGACGAAAACTTCAGCAAAGTGAATGCCGGCATCTTCGTGGAGTTTGCGGGCGGCATCGCGGTCTTCGGCGTAGGGGCTGATGAAGCTGGCGATGGTGATCATGCCGGCGTCAGCAAAAAGCTTGGATACTTCACCGATGCGGCGGATGTTTTCAGCACGGTCTTCGGCGGAGAAGCCCAGGTTCTTGTTCAGACCAAAACGGATGTTATCGCCGTCAAGACGGTAAGCGTGCTTACCACGTTGAAGCAGGACTTGTTCCAGGGCGACAGCCACGGTGGACTTACCGCTGCCGGACAAACCGGTCATCCAAAGGGTGCAGCCTTTCTGACCCATGTTGGCGACACGTTCTTCGCGGGTAACGTTGCCTTCGTGGTAGGTGATGTTGGTGGCTTTCTGTTCTGCCATCAGTGATTCTCCAATATGAGGTAATGAGGTCGTTTTTCTCGCTACATTCTTCGAGCCCAGCGATCTTAGAGACTATCGCTTAAGAGTTCAAGTGGTCACACATTAAAAGATTCACCCGGTTATGATAGACCCCATGCAAACCCTCGAACTCCCACAACCGTTGCAGGCGGCACTTGCGCCCCTCTTTGAGAAGCTCCCGTTGGATCAGGCCATGCAAGCACTGGTCGTCCACAGCCCCCTTTCTGCCGAGTTGAGCAAGCTCGTTGAACAGCTCATTGCCGACCCTGCAGTCGCAGCGTATCCCAAGCTTTGTTCCGCGTTATGGCTGTACGTCGATGAACTGGATTTGTCGCACACCATCAGCCAGGGCATCAAGGATGCGGACGGTTCGTACTGGCATGGGATCATGCACCGCCGCGAAGGCGATTTTTCCAACAGTCATTATTGGTTCCACAACACCGGTGCCAATCACCCGGTCTATGACCAGATCGACGGCTATGATCCGCATCAGATGATCGACGACGTGCAGGCCAATCCCAACGACGCGCAGTTGGTCGAACTGCAACGTGCCGAGTGGGTCGCGTTGGTGAATCACTGCGTGGCGTAAAGACGTCGCATGACGCAACGACACATGACGCTGACAAAGCCGTGACGCTCCTGAGTCACGGGTTGCCTTGTTGCCTCATGGCGATACGAAAAGACAACCCATGCCGCGGGAGCGACACGGCTTTCGTGCGATTCAAACAATCAACCTATGCTTCGTTTTTCATATCGTCATTCCCGCGCAGGCGGGAATCCAGTGGCATTCTGTTGACACTTGCAGGTTCTACTGGACTCCCGCCTGCGCGGGAGTGACGGAGGGTGAAGTTTCATTGCTTGAGCTCAACGAATCGTCACGCGCTTTTGAAATCGCATTCAATTCAAACACACATCAAACACCGCATTTTCATATTGTTTTTGAAAGTAGACACCCTGCAACGGTCGGCTTAGACTCGGGGTAGGCCAATTCGGATCGTTTGGGATTGACCGCTGTTTTATTGTTGTCATCATCGCTATCGACCTACATCCAGAACGTGGCAACGTCCCCTTGTTTCACATGCATCTTGAAAGGATCGAACATGAACCGTTCTCTACTGACCCAAGCTCGTACACTTTTGCTGACCAGTTTCTGCGTGGTGGCCATGATGGCTGCCACCGCCAAGGCTCAAACCACCACCGTGACCATCAAGCCCGATGCCAAAGGTGGGCATAATGTCGAGCTGGCTGAACACGAGCTTGGCCTGGAAGTCAAAACCAAGGAAAAAGGTGATGGCATCATCGTCACCGAACTGGAAAAACCCATCTCCTCAGGTACCGTGACCTTCAAAGTCAGCTACCAATCCACCCTCACCGAACCCAAGGGCTATCGCAATGCAGCATTGCTTTTTGGTTCCAAGCGTGGTGCGGGAAACCTTGTCGGCGTGGGCACGCTCATCGGCGGCCGCTCTCACGTGATCAATGTCCGTGACAAGAAGCTACTGAAAAATGTCAAAGCCAAGATGAAGAACAACGAGAAGTTTGATGCTGTGGTCACCGTGGATCTTGATGCCAAGACGATCAAGCTGGTAGTCAACGGCACGGAAGTCGAAAACGAACTTCCCGCCAAGTTCATGCCGATCAAGTTCGTCGGTTACAACGTGGCCAACACGTCCACGGCATTCAGCCCGATCACCATCGAACATTGATACATTGTTCGAACAACAAACCCGTTTCATACCAACCCACGTTCAAACGAGCGTGGGTTTTTTATGCGTGAAAATAACCTGTTTTGATCTGGCTCAAAGATTGTAAATTCCATTACACTTATCATCAACGTTGGCAGACCCAAGCAAGTCAAACAAGCAATCGCCAAATCGTCTTTGCTTTCGTCATTCCCGCGCAGGCGGGAATCCAGTGGCATTCTGTTGACGCTTGCAAGGGCCACTGGACTCCCGCCTGCGCGGGAGTGACGGAGAGTAGCAACCGCTTGTTCGACCTGCCTCAATGCGTAAGAAAGTTCCAATGTCCATCAAACATCAACAGCAATCCATTCGTGTCATGATCCGGCTGTTTTGTCGGCATCATCATGGTTCACACGAAGCGCTGTGTGAAGACTGCAAGAACTTACAGGACTATGCGATCATTCGTTTGTCACGCTGTCGCTACGGTGATGCCAAACCGACCTGTCGGCAGTGTGTGACGCATTGCTATCAGAAACAGATGCGGATGCAGATGACCAAGGTGATGCGCTTTGCCGGCCCGCGCATGATGCTGCATCACCCGATCATGGCGGTAAGACATTTCTGGACGGAGTGGCGAAGCAAACCCAAAACACAGGCTAAGGGCAAAGACAATTGCCAGCCATCGACATCATGTCAACAAACGAACGAGACGCATCAACACTGAGTCAGTCGCATATGCTCCCGCTTCACATTGACCGCTGACGTTTTCAAAAACTCGCCCCCTTGGTATCCTATCGGTTTGCAATTGACGTCCAATCCCCTGTTTTGAAGGACCTGCCACATGGCCAAGTCAAAAGACCCCAAGAAAATCGTTCTCGCCTACTCCGGCGGCCTGGATACCTCCATCATTCTCCCGTGGCTCAAGGAACGCTATCCCGGCGTCAAGCTCGTGGCCTTTGCCTGCGAATTGGGGCAGGGTGACGAACTCAAAGGCATCGAAGAAAAAGCCTATGCCTCCGGCGCAGATGAAGTGATCGTCAAGGACCTGCGTAAGGAATTTGCTGAGCAGTACTGCTACCCGATGATCCGGGCGCATGCGACCTATGAAACCGACTACCTGCTGGGCACCTCCATCGCCCGCCCGCTCATCGCCAAGTACCAGGTCATCGCTGCCAAGCAGACCAAGGCTGATGCGGTCGGCCATGGCGCGACCGGCAAGGGTAACGACCAGGTCCGTTTTGAACTCACGTACAAAGCGCTGAATCCCAAGCTGCAAATCATTGCGCCTTGGAAAGACCCCAAGTTCATTGAAGATGGACTCACCAGCCGCGAAACGGCGATCGACTATGCCAAGAAGCACGGCATCCACATCGATCAGTCCAAGAAGAAGATCTATTCGCGTGACCGTAACCTCTGGCATATCTCCCATGAAGGTGCGGAAATCGAAGATCCGGCCAACGAACCGAACTGGAAGAACTGTTTGGTCATGAGCGTGCCGGTCGAAAAGGCACCCAACAAGGCACAGGTGGTCGAAGTCGAATTCAAGCAGGGCAACCCCGTGGCTGTCGATGGCAAGAAACTTGCGGGTCATGACCTCATCGCCAAGCTCAACGAAATCGGTGGCAAGCATGCTGTCGGCACCACCGTGCTCACCGAAAACCGCCTCGTCGGCATGAAGTCCCGTGGCGTGTACGAAACCCCGGGCGGGACTATCCTCTACGAAGCCCACAAAGCGCTCGAACAACTGTGCATCGAACGTGACCTGTATCACTACAAATTGCAGGTCGCCCACAAGTATGCGGAACTGACCTACTACGGCCAGTGGTTCCACCCGCTGCGTGAAGCACTCCAATGCTTCATGGACGAAGCGAACAAAACCGTCACCGGCAAGGTCAAGGTCAAGCTCTACAAGGGTCGCGCGCTGGCGATCTCCGCGGACAGCCCCAAGAGTCTCTACGACGATGACCTGGCCAGCTTCGCGATGGACTCCTATGACATCACCGCCGCCCGTGGCTTTATCGACTTGTTCGGTCTGCCGATGCAGGTCCGTGGCCTGAAGCACAAGCCCAAGGTTTGATGATTCAACTCAAACCCGTACCACTCCCGTGGTACGGGTTGCCTTGCACGCCATCCAAGACAACCCGCGACTCGGGAGAGTCACGTCTTTGAGGATTGCACCGTTGGGTGACGATAAATTTTAACTTTCCAATGCCGCAGGCCCCAAACCTGCGGCATTTTTTCTATCATGGCTTTTCCCGCAAAACTCAGGACTTTCAACTCCCAAGGAACTTCCCATGCAACCGGTTCGGATCGCAATCATCGGATGTGGCGTCATCGGCAATCTTCACGCCCAGTGGTGCAACAAAGCAGAGAATATTACGCTTGAAGCTGTGTGTGATATCAGCAGCGAATTGGCGGAGAAGGTTGGCAAGGAACACAATGCCAAGAAGATTTACGCAGACATCAACGACGTGCTTCATGATGATCAGGTCGAAGGCGTAATCCTGGCATTGCCCGCCAATCTCCGCGCCAAGTTTGCGGTGTCGGTACTCAAGGCCGGTAAACACCTGCTCACCGAGAAGCCGGTCGCACGTTGTGAAGCCGAAGTGCAGGAACTCATTGATAACCGCGGTGACCTGGTGGTTGCGGTGTGTTCCAGTCGTTACCGCACGTTCCCGTTCTTGGAGAAAATCAAGCAGTTCATCGCGGAGGGTAATCTCGGTGAAATTCGCGTGGTGCACATTCGGGGCATCGGCGGCGATCCGGGGCCACGTGACAAGGAACCACCGATCTGGCGTGTGAGTCACGAGTACAACGGCGGTGGGATTTTCGTGAACTGGGGCTGCTACGACCTGGACTACATGCTCGGTTTAACCGGTTGGACGCTCAAGCCCAGGACCGTGCTGGCGCAGACCTGGCAATGCCCCGCACATTTGCCGATGCGTGTGCATGAGACATCCGATGCCGAGACGCATGCGGTTGCATTGATCCAGTGTGAAAGTGGTGCGGTGATCAACATCGAGCGCGCTGAGTATGTCGCCCTCGAAGCGCAGACCACCTGGCAGATCATCGGCGACAAAGGCTCACTTCGCCTGCAACTGACCCATTGGCAGGAAGGCCCCACCGAAATCTTCTTCGACAAGGCCAACCCCGATGGCAAGCTCACCACCGAAACGCTCTTCAGCGAAGATGTCGAAGACGGCATCAACCATGGTGGTCCGGCCATCGACTTTGCCAACGCCATCCGCACCGGAGCTGCCCCACGCACCTCGCTGGAGAACGGCCTGCTGATGCAGAAGATCACCGACGCGGTGTACAAGTCCGCCAGGGAACAACGCGCTGTTGTCATCGACTAACCCCAAAACCAACACCACCCAACAACAAGCACTGGTTACTGACCGGTGCTTTTTTTTCCGTGCCCACTGTCACAACACGCACTAAAATCAATCGTGTTCTGCAAAATCAATGGATGACACCCAACATGAAAAACTGCGTGAAAATAATCGGTTTGTTGCTGTGCTTACTGATGGTGTCCTGTCTCAAGCTATCTGCTGGCAACGAGAAAACGCTTGTTAACCTCTTTCATCCACCATCAGACCCGCGCGTCAAAGCCTCACCGTATTACACTGTCAATGTCGAGAACCAACCCGTCTTTGTCTACGATACCCATCGCCAGGATAAGAACTCGCAGGAGTTGATCACCGGCTGCCCGGTGTCGCCATTGGCGTTTTCAATTTTCGACTTTCAAGGCAAAGTGCAGGTCAAACTTCAACTCAAAGACGGTATCCTCCAGCAGGACAAAACCCCCGTCGTCCGACCGCTGGCAACGGGCATCAAGCCCATCGTCGATGGCAACACCGTTACCATCACACTCGACAAACCCGGCAACTACACCTTCGATCCGCGCGGTGATGGCTACTGTGCGCTACACCTGTTTACCAACGTCCCGGAAACAGACATCCCCGATCCCAATGATCCAAACGTGATCTACTTCGGCCCCGGTGTCCACGAAATCCAAAACCTCGATGTCAAAAGCAATCAGACACTCTACATTGCAGGCGGTGCGATCCTGCTGTGCAAACCCAAGCAGGTCACCGGCAAGTACAAACGCTACGGCATTGAACTTCAGACGATGGCGCTACCGATCAAAATCGTCAACGCGAAAAATGTCACCGTCCGCGGGCGGGGTATTATTTCCTGTGCAGGCAACATCGAAGAAAAACGCCGCGTCGCGCCCATGCGCCTTCGCTATCTGGAAAACTTCACCCTCAAGGATGTCGTCATCCTCGAAGCAAGCACTTGGAACGTGAATCTGCAGGCCTGTCAAAATGTCACCATCGACAACCTGCGTATCGTCAGCTTCTACATCAACTCCGATGGCATCTGTCCTTCAACCAACTGTGACAACATCCGCGTGACCAACTGCTTTGTGCACAACGCAGACGACTCACTTGAGATTAAAGCCATGGACAGTTTCTGGGGACACATGCCCGAAGATGCACAAACCCTCTTCGGTCCATGTACCAACATCCTCTTTGAAAACTGCATTGTCTGGAACGATCTGGCAACCCCCATGGGCATCACCCATGAAATCGGCATGACCATCGACAATGCGACCTTCCGCAACATCACCGTCATCCATCACACCTCAAAAACAAGCAACTTCAAAGTCCGTGGGCAAATCTCCATTTTCCCGGCAGGCGGCGGAACGGTAAACAACCTCAATTTCGAAAACATCACCGTGGAGTCGGCAACTGCATTGCATGAACAATGCATCAGCATCGACAACACCCACGAACGTTGGCATGGCTCGATCCCCCCGTACCATACCAACAAACCGTATTCCAAAATTCAAAATGTCACGTTTAGAAACATCAACATCAACACGCAAAACCCAACCGTCAAAATCAAGAATTGGTCGGATACTGCCAGTGATATTGATGTCCGTTTTGAAAACGTCACCATCAACAACCAGAAACTCACGCAATCATCTGAATTGATTCGCAGCCAGAACGCAAACTACCAGGTACTCGACTATAGCAGTTCAAATCATTAAACTCCATGCCTTCGTATT
Source organism: Phycisphaeraceae bacterium (assembly GCA_002704825.1). Classification (GTDB taxonomy): domain Bacteria; phylum Planctomycetota; class Phycisphaerae; order Phycisphaerales; family Phycisphaeraceae; genus UBA7800. The sequence goes on along the minus strand of PAIY01000229.1, from coordinate 62 downwards.
TTTCGTCATTCCCGCGCAGGCGGGAATCCAGTGGCATGCAGTCGAAAATTGCAAATTCCACT
>PAIY01000228.1 GCA_002704825.1 Phycisphaeraceae bacterium | reverse complement strand
CATGCCTTCGTATTTTTCGTCATTCCCGCGCAGGCGGGAATCCAGTGGCATGCAGTCGAAAATTGCAAATTCCACTGGACTCCCGCCTGCGCGGGAGTGTCGGAGGGGGGAGATTCATTCTTTGCATCGCTCTAAGCCGGTGTTCCTTGGATTGACGTTAACACAACGGCACCGGATTGATGGACATGTTGCACGTGGCCTTCTGACGCAGGATGGGTAGAGCAACGCGAAACCCACCATCGGTACTTGCAATGACGTAAAATGGGTGGGTTTGGCTACGCTCTAATTCGTCGAACGGTTTTTAGCTGGATTGGTATTAGACATATCATCGTGTTATCCATTTACGACATGTGGTAACGGCGACACGTGGCATGTGGTCTGAGGGCATCAATCGTCATAACCGGCACTTGTCTGCAAGGGGCTAACGAAAAAACGTTAAATCGCAATTGTTTATTTTGCAAGATGATAAAGATATTTAACATCTCTTTTCGACATTTATGCTGCATGGCAGGTTTCTTGTGATATATTCAAAACCAATGAGGACGCGAACAACGCTCAGACGCGACGTTGTGACCGATAAGAGAAAGCGATTTGTTGCCCGAAGGGAAAAGTAACGCCATGGAAGAACAGAAGTTTCAGGAAAAGTTGGCAGAGTTGATGGGAGAAATTTCAACCTTGCCTGTCGCCGAGAGAGAACGCCTTACCAAGCTCGCTGAGAAGACCCAGGAACGTCATCAGAAGCTGCGCAAGACCGTCAGTGATCTGCAGGAGTCCCTGGACTATCTGCGTCTGTCGATCAAGTACCTGGTATTCGACCTCGAAGCCACCCGTCGTGAAAACAACTACCTCCGCAAGATGCTCGAAGAGAACAATGCAGGCGGTAACGACGACGCTGCCCAGTTCTAAACAGCAAATAGCGTCAACCCGATCATCCAAGTTGAAAAATAGCTGCGACATTTCCGGGAGACATGTCGCTGAAACTGCCAGACAGTTTACCGCGATGCCACTTGGACAATGATCTGCTTGTGACGCAACGACACATTGGCTTCATTCCATTCCGCAAGCCAAAAGCAAAACACCGTGCGACTGATTCCGCACGGTGTTTTTATTGTCTGATTTTGCTGATGTCTTAAGGCCGTGAACTTTGGTGCGAACTGATCTTCACGAGCATGCTGCCCAGGCAGACACCCATCAGTCCCAACGCGCCTGCAATGTAGGCAGCGACCATCACGTGCTCTCTGGCAAAGATGCAGAGCATTAACACGATCATGAAGGTAAACGTGCAGATCACCGACGCAAGGCCGACAATCGCGCCCTGGATGTTCATACTTTTGACATGAGGATTCGTTTGGATGTCGGCTGTATCTGTGGTCATGATGGGTCCCGGTGTTCAATGAAAGTTGGAGCCAATGATCACATGACACGCATTGCAAGTCAAGATTTCAGTTTTCCATCACCAGCGATCAATCGGCCTTGAGTTCAAGCGAACCTTCCTGGACTTTGTCACCGCGGGTGAACTCAAAGGCGATGCCTTGCAGGGTCAGCGGCAGATCGAGCTTGCCGTCCTTGTTGCCACCCCATTTGGCTTTGGGCTTGTCGTTGACGATGTCGTAGGTGACTTGATGCCAATCCGCATTCTCCAGTTTGGGGGTGAAGCGATACTGGAAGACTTCGCCACTGGCATCACGGACACGCAGGTTGATGTGCTGAATCTGCTGAGGTGTCTTGCTGCGGACGTTGAAGGTGTAAGGCGAAAGTTCGTCGAGCGATTTCTCTGCGAGCTTGGGTGCGGGATAGACGTAGATCTCCGTCCAGTTGCCACGCGATTCATCCCAACTTAACCGGGCGTCTGCATCACCGTTTTCAAGCTTGTTCTCAAACGTCATGCCCTTGGCTTGATCGGCCTTGGGCAGTTGCCAATGTCGATAGGGCTGCTGCTTGGCAATGTTGACGATCGCGCGATCCGCAAAGACTTCGCCGTTCTCCAAGGTCAACGTGGCAGTGAGCAGGAACTGCGTGATACCTGCAGGATTGGCATGCGGCGGTTGGTAGCTGATCACACGTGTCGCAGAGCCATAGGCAGGCAGCGTCACTGTCTGCGGCTTGGTCAGGACATGCCAGCTATCGGGAAGCCATGTGTCGGGGACATCCAAGGACAACGTGCCGGTGATGGGCTTGTCTGCATGGTTAAAAAGACGCACAGTCATTTCCGACGGCGTTGCCCATGATGCTGTGAGTCGGCTGGGTTTTTCCAGGTCTCGCATGCTCGTGGTCGGGGGCATCGGCGGGAGGATGCGCAGGTTTGCGCTAGCCGTCTTGTTCTGCGACACATCATCAGTCTTTTGCGATGACACATTAAGCATCGGGTAAGCCACATCACCGACGATGCTGGTGGGATAGCCATCGACATTGAATGTCACTTTGCCATCCGCGATCCGCAACGGAGTTGGTGTCCCCATGAGATTAAACTGCGTGACCTTGCCCTTGGCAGCAAAGCCAAGTTGCTGCGTCTGATTCAGGACGTCAGGCAAAACGGCAGCCTTGCCACTGAGTTCATTGGACTGTAAATCGCGCAGCCAGATCAGGGCGTGTTTCTGACCTGCTTTTTCAAACACGTAACCCAGATATTCCCGGGGCAAATCAATCTGCCCGACATAGCGGCTGGTGTTAAAGAGTTTGGCAATGGTGCGGTAAGCTGCGAACGCAGGCTTGGGGGTGAGGTCGGTGTGCACCATGCCGAACTCGTTTTCCGTGCCGTGTGCGGGGGTGGTTCGGAAGTTGTAGAAGAACGTCTTGTCCGCGCCGACAGCCAATGAACCGACCATCTTTTTGGGTAAGTCCATCGCCTGGTAATGTCGGACTTCGTCGAGGTCTTGGCCGGGGTAGATGTGGATGCCGTAGCCGCAGCCACTGGTTTCGGTGAGCCAGATGGGTTTGCCGTTCATGCCGTATTGGTTCATGACACTGCGGATGTGTCGGAGTTTAGTGGGGATGCCCCAGAAGTATTCTCGGAAGTAGCTGTAGACGTGGAAGGATTGGATGTCGCAAAGTGCACCCGCGCCGGAGGCGAGCAATGTTTCACCAAGAAACGTGGTGTCGCCCATGAGTGTGATCGCGTTGGGGTCTGCCATGCGCGTTGCCTTGACTGCGACCTTGACGGATTGCGTGTAGTCTTCGGGGACGATGTGTCTGCCCCAGGGTTCGTTGGTCATTTCCCACGCGGGGACAAGGTCCTTGTGTTTGAGTACGCGCTGGTAAATGTTCTCTGCATAGCCTGCATACATTTCCTCCACGCCGAGTTTGGCCCATTTGTCGACGATCTGCTGGCTGGCTGCTGATTCCCAGAGTGTGTAATTCCAACCCATGGTAGAGAGCACGATGAGGTTTTGAATGCCTGCATCGCGCGTCTTGTCGATCACCAATTCCCACGGGCCGTCCATGCGATTGACGGTGATGCCTGCATAGCGATAAAGCTCAAGCGTCTCATCTGGCTCGCTGAAAGTGGTGTAGTCATACGCGAATTTGCCCAGGTGTCCGGTGACGCCGAAACTCGTTGCCATCAGGTCCGTCGGGCGTTCCACGGGCTTATCCGCCACCACCATTGGCAGGGGGTTAAAGCGGTGTGTCTGATCGTTGACGATGATCGTTGCAGACAGTTCGTAATAGCCGTCGACATTGGGAAGCATGAAGTCGAGAACGCCTTGCTTGCCGACCTTGAGTGTGATGTTCAGATCAGCCTGGTTGATCGTCTTGTTGAAGTAGTCGGTGATGCGGTAGCTGAGTTTGGCGGGGGTGGGATGACCGTCATAACGCAGTTGTAGTTTGCCAGCATTGTGGCCTTGCAGGAAGTAGTTGTGTTTGTCGTTGACAGTGCGGATGAGTTGGAGAACAGGGGTGGCAGCGACACGGAACCCCAGGTCATCATCACCATCATGGGCGCGTGATGGATGCCAGTGATTCGGGTCATGGAAGCGGTCGTCGATGCGATCCCAACTCATGCCGATGCTGCGGCGGTATTGGCGGTAGGGAGTTTCGATCCATTCGCGTGCCTGATCGAATTGGTTGATCGTACCATACGCCGAAGGTTGGTTGACATTGACGTTGGCATATTGGCGATAGCTTTGCGTTTGGGGTTGGTAATAAGCTGCCTTGTACCACTGGTTGCGATTGGGCAGGAAATACAGGCGTTTGCCTGGCGCGGTATTCAAATCGCGCATGGCGGGTTGGATGGAGACATCATCAAAGCGCTCAATTTGACGGATGGCATAGACGCCGGATTCCGTTTTGCCGGTGGACAGCCAATTGCAGTATCGCGTTGCATCAAGCAGGTCCACGAAGACAACGGGTTGTTGTGCGCGATCTGCGATGACGGCATAGGTGTAGCTGCCTGCTTGGCCATTGCGGGTGATACCGCCGCGCGGGTGCGTTGCCATGCGCTCATCGTAGAGTTGGTTGGGATCGTCCTTGGCGACATCATTGAGAAAGGCAGCATACTGGGCATTGGTGACTTCCGTCTTGCCGATGGCATAGGGTTCTTCCACGCGACCGAACCCGAACTTGTCGCCCATCTGTCGATCGACGGGGTTGTTGATGTCGGTGATCTCCACGAGTTGCGGGACGGTGTCATTGGAGATGGGCAATGGTGCTGCATGAAGTGCAGTCGAAAACAGGATGGTTGCCAGGATGGTTTTATACATCGTGAATATCCGTGGTGGTTGGTTGTTCAGGCAAGGCAACCCGGGGCTTAAAACCCCCGGGCTTTAGGTGGTACATGATTGTGTCGTTCAACGTTTGCAGGTTGAAGATGACGCGGGGGAAACTTCCCGGGGTTTTCGGGGTTTCCGGGGGGGGGTTACCAGCGGTTGTCTTGCCAATCCCAGCTGTAGATGCCCCAGTAGTTCATGGCACGTGATCCGAAAGCGCCACCCAACCATTTGTCGGGGTCCGCTGATTGCGCACCACGTTCGCGGACACGTGACACGTGAGCATCCATGAAGGAGATGTAGAACGTGTCTTCGTGATCAAAACGCGTGTTGGGATAGCCTGCTGCATTGCGGAAGACCCAGTAACTTGCATACCAGTTGGAGGCATCCATGATCATGGGCGCTTCATCAGGCTTGGAGATTTTCTGGACCTGGAAAGGGTTGTCTGCCCGGACCATCAGCCATTCGTTGGAGGCATAGCCACCGGTCCCATAGGTCATCTTGTCATTGCTGCCACCAATCATGGGTGTGCTGCGACGGGGGCAGTCGAAGTAACTGGCTTCGGGGCGTTTGTTCTTGTCGGTGTAGCTGCCTTTGTGAATACCGGTCAGATACAGGTGGTCGATGACCTGATGCCACTGGTTATTCCATGCCGAATCACAGGTGCGTGGGATGTGGTTAGTGTCGGACATGTAGTACTGGATCGCCAGGTTCATCTGCTTGTGATTGTTCATGCACTTGATGTCCATGGCCGCGCCGCGTGCTTTGGCCAGGGCGGGAAGCAGAATGGAAATCAAAATCGAGATGATGCTGATGACCACCAGCAGTTCGATGAGAGTGAACGCCTTGGACGGTTGGGCATGAGATAAGTGTCGGCGATGAGACATGGTCAACGCTCCTGTTTTGTTTCTGAAATTCAACGATTCGGCATCAGATCATGATGCGACTTTTTCGGTTATCAATCGATCCTGCAAACGGAGTTTCGTTTGATGAGGCTTGGCGGATACTTGATCAACGCTGGTGTATTGGCCGGCTTGTCGATCAGCAGATTCACCGCATCTTTGGCCATCTGCACATAGTCCGATGCCATGACCGTCAAGGCAGGGCAGGCGTACTGGGCAAATTCGTAATCACCGCCACTGATGACGCTGATGTCTTTGCCAACGCGGATGCCTGCTTCATAAAATACCTGACAGGCAGCGTACGCGCCGGGTGTCGACTGGTACATCAAGGCGGTCAATCCCAGTTCCTTGATCACCGGCAAAGCTTCTCGCGTCAGTTCCATCGCGGCATCCATGGAGCTTGACCAACTCTTGATTGCCGTGGAAAAGACCGCGCGTTTATCCAGTTCAATGCCAAGTTGCCGGGCAGTTCGCAGTGTGTTTGCCAACTTCTGATCGCCCTGATCCGTCTTGGGTTCATTGCGGAAATAGCCCAGCTTGCGATGACCCATTTCATGTAATGTCGTTACCCCCATCTGGGCCGTCATCGAAGCGTCCGGCGAGAGAATCGTGACATTGGCTGGCAGGTTCTCATACTCAAAAAGATGATCACACAGCGTCACCGGCAATCCGCTCGCTCCCAATTGCTCCAACTGCTTGATCGACAGGGCATCGGACCCCATCGTGAGCATCAAACCCCGACAGCGATCCTGACTACCGGCAAAACGCAGAACGTCATCAAGATCCAGCGTGTGATCAAACTTGTACATCTGCAGATTCAGCTTCTGCATTCGAGCCTGATGCTCCAATGCATGACTCATCCGCCAGTAAACTTCCGAGGGGTAGTCCGGGAAAACCGAAATGATCGTCCCCTGACTCACGTTGGCTTCGCTGGCTTTGTTGATGGTGTGATTGCGGCTGGTGGTGACGGTGGAGGCGCCTTGGCGACGTTCGATAAGTCCTTCAGCCTCAAGTTCTTGAAGGGCGCGGGTCACGGGCGCCAAACTCACCCCGAAATGCTTGCGGATCTGACGAATCGAGGGCATGGCCTTGCGCGAAGCCGGGTCGGCAGCCTGCTCAACGAGCCAATCCTTGATGATTTGGTATTTTAAAGTGCGTGTCATTTTACTGTACCACAATATCGATACAGTTATGATAGCGCCGACTTTTCATTTGGCAAATGTGAACTTCAAAATTTCCTTCAAGCCGACGTCGACGAATGGGAAGCCGTATCCTTGGCCGTGTTCTGATTGCCAGACTCACTGCGGGCATCAGTATCATGGGTGAGTTTGAGCGACTTGTGAGCTCGTTTGTCGTCGTACATCCGTTGGTCTGCCAGATCGATGAGTTCATCGAGATTGTCCGATTGGTCGGGGTAGACAGCACAACCAATGGAACAACTCACGTGTGCGACCTTGTCGGCAAGCATGTAGGGCGTTTTGATCAGTTGTCGGATTTTCTCGGCGACACGCTGAGCGTCTTCAGTCTGGCCGATGCGGGAGAGGATCACTGCAAATTCATCGCCACCGATCCTGGCCACCATGTCGGATTGACGGACGCACTTAAGAAGACGTTTACCAACCAGTGCCAGCACGTCATCGCCGCAGCTATGACCAAGTTGATCGTTGACTGGTTTAAAACCATCCAGGTCAATGTAGAGAATCGCAAAACGGGATTGGGTCTGGTGTGCCTTGGTCCGCGTGCTGGTGAGTGTTTCCAGGAACAGATCCCGGTTGGGCAGGTCGGTGACCTTGTCATAGTGCGCGCGGTGCGTCAGTTCCAGGTGACGGTTGTAATACATCATGATCAAGTAGGTCAGACCCCAGATCGGCAGGATGGAGATGACCAGATGCAACGACCAGATCATGCCAACCTTGTAGAACAACTGTGAACGTTTATCCATGATTTGTGCTTCAGGGATCATACTGATGATTTTGAATTCCGTACTGCGATAGGAATTGTCATCGACGGGCAAGCGTTTCTTGTCCAATGAGCGTGGTGTGATCATTTCTTCACGGATGCGAAAATTAATCGTGTCATACACCATGGCCTTGTGTCCATCCTGATACTGGCCTTTGGTGGACTTGTTCATGTCTGCCCAGAGTTCAGGATAATCACGGGAAAAATTCTGGGTTTTGCGACTAGGCAGCAGCCAACCCCAGAGCTTGTTGGGGTCTTTATGTGAGCTGTAGAAACCATCCTCTGAAACCAACATGAACTCCAGTTCAACCCCATTGACTGAGGGTTGCGTGATGAGTTTGAGAAGATCTTTGACCATGTAGTTGAGAATCATGTAGCCTTTACGGTTACCGTCCTTGTTGTAGACCGGCATACCCAATCGGACGACAGGCTTATAGGGTTTTTCGATCTGGTGATATTCCTGATTCAGATCGACCGAGGAGACATAGATTTCCCCTCGCCGCAATTGCATGCAGTGTTGGAAATAGCCGCGATGACTTTTGTCCTGCAGTTCATCTTGGGGAATGGCGAATGGACGTTGATTGAGTTGGTTGATCCGGGTGATTTCTTTGCCAGCCAGATCAAGCAGACGAACCTGATCGTAGATCCCACGCTCATTGATAAACGAAGTGAATTCGTCATTCAGACGCTGGTAGTTCTGCTCGCTGGGGTCCTGGGCATAGGCCTGCATTTCAAGACTGTGACAGAGAAAATAGATATCCGATGTGATGTAGTTGAGTTCGCGTTCAAACAGTTGGCTTTGGAGATGGATTTCCATCTGCCCCTGCTTGCTGCGTTGGCTGATGTATTCATCCAGATGCCATGTGAAAAAGCGGTGACTGATGATCAGACTGATCAAAGTGCTGCATAGAAACAAGCATGTGAATATCACCTGCGCATTTAACCGCTTGAAAGAGAAGAAATTCATTTGTTCTGGACCTCTTTGCATCGGTGCAGGCTCAAACGAATCCTGCTGGAGCTTAACACCACTCCCCCCCGAGCAATGGTAAAATCAAGATCGGAATGTGGAGGTCGCAGGTTGACATTCCTGGTGGATTGCGATTGAAAAAGGTTCTCAATTTGACGATTGTGACCGCTGTTTGGGTCCGAGTTGATTATTCAAATGCATATCTCAGGCGTTCGGATTTTTCCCCGCGTCCAACTTGCTTTATGATGTAACCACTTCAATTTGCTCATTCACCAGAGGTAGCTCATGTTTAACTACGACCTGACAGATAAAAAAATCAAAACCCTCGGAACCCCCGGTACCCCCGGAATCCCCGGAACCCTCGGAACCCCGGAAGTGTCGCACCCTGCTGCCATGGCCATGGCCGGTGCTTACGGTTCGATGTCCGCTGCCCCGCCGATGCAGCGTATCCGTGAAATGACACTCGATGAGCTGCTGCTGGAAAACCGCGTGATTTTCCTGGTTGGTGAGATCAACTACAACTCGGCCACCCGTGTGATCATGCAGATGCTCCATCTTCAAAACCAGAAGAAGGACACCGACATCAACCTCTACATCAACAGCCCCGGTGGCAGTGTCGATGACACGCTTGCCATCTACGACACCATGAACTTCCTCAAGTGTCCCATCGCCACCTACTGCATCGGCCGCGCGATGTCCGGCGGTGCGGTGATCCTCGCATCCGGTGCCGAAGGCAAACGCTTCATCCTGCCCCACGCCAAGGTCATGATCCATCAGCCCTACGGCGGTGTCACCGGCCAGGCATCGGACGTCAAAATTCAGGCAGAGGAAATTCTTCGCTCCAAACGCGCGATTAACGAAATCCTCTCTCGTCACACCGGCAAGCCCGTCGAGCAGGTCGAAGAAGACTCAGAACGTGACCGCTATTTCTCCGCCAAGGAAGCCAAGGAATACGGCCTGGTCGATGAAGTCATCGAATATGTCAAGGAAGCCGAAGGCGATAAGAAATAACACTGCATACGCAGGACAAAACGAATCAAACCCAACACGCAGTATCACCCGATGCTGCGTGTTTTTTTGTGATACATTAAGGATCAATCCATGGAACCACGCATCAGCATCATTACCCTTGGCGTTAAAGACATGCCCCGGGCGATTCGTTTTTACCGTGACGGTTTGGGCTTACCCACCGATGCAAAGGACGATGCCAACATTGCTTTCTTCCAGACAACTGGTACGCGCTTGGCCGTGTACCCGTTACAAGCCTTGGCGGACGATATCGCACCGGGAACACCCCTGCCACAGTCCGCATTCTCCGGCATCACCATCGCGCACAATGTCCGAACCAAAGCGGAAGTCACGCAGGTGCTGAAGTTGGCGGAGCAAGCCGGTGGCAAAATCGTCAAGCAGGCACAGGACGTTTTCTGGGGCGGGCACAGCGGCTACTTCACCGACCCCGACGGTTACCACTGGGAAGTGGCCTGGAGCGAGCAATGTCAGTTCGATGAGTACGGCGCCATTCGTTTCCAGTGATTCGTAGCTGCTGATTGAACGGGTATTGCCCCAAGACAACCGAGCCAAGATGACTCGGCTATAGACACATAGCCCGGTCATCTTGACCGGGATTCAGACATCACAGTTGAGCCCACATGAACCACGAGCGATGTTTTGCGATCAATCTTCGATAGACACTTCGTCTTTGACCCATTGACCGCGTTCATCGATGAGCGTCTGGCTGTTCTGGTAAACAAGCAATCGTCCTTCACTCAGAACGAAGTAAGTCGTATCACCATTAACAAAACGGTATCCAAGAAAGCGGCTGGGCGTGCCTTGCTTGTCATGTGTGTGATACGTCGAACCCATCAACGTAATGGACTTGCCTGTTTTGCCAGACACGCCATGGTATTGAACACCGTCGTAGGCCACATCGCCTTCCTGCCTATTGTCGGAGATGGTGATGCGATAGTGGGGTGTGAGGAGCGTTTGGGAGTGTGCGAAGTTGTGGTTGCCTGGAGTTGTCGCAGGTGTTTGGGAGGTCTGTATGACAGGTTGTTTGACTGGGTTGGGGATCTGAGTTTGAGGTGGCGGTTGCTCTTTAGAACACCCAGGTAGCAACGAACACAGAACCAGTAGACACAGGGTTCGCATCATGGGCTGAGTCTCACATGACAAAGCTGCAACATCAACATGGTGTTGGACGCAAGTAAATGGATAGGTTTGATTTCCCCGGCTTGATGAAACTCAGACAATCGAGTTGGCTTGACCGATCGATTCGAGCATGGCGTCCGCCAGTTCGTCACAACACCCATCGACCTTGAAACTCATGTCGTAGACAGATGTCCCATACACGGTCACGCGTTTGGGATGCTCACCATGAACCGGGCAGACCACCTTGCGCAGGTGTCGTTCGAGTTCCAGTTTCAGCGTCTCTAATGCAAGCTCGGCATCACTGTACCGATTGCGATATGCCATATGGCAAACCTCCATGCCGCAAGTCCCCTCCTGCGGACGGGTACCGATAACGTTTCTCTTCAAACTACAGAATAACCGCTTGGCCAAAGCCTGTCACGTGAAAATCCGACGATCAGAGAAAAAGTGTACCAAAGCCTAACCTGTTATGCAGCATTGGCTTGTTGTTTCACAAATGCTGTCAGTGCGCTTTGTAGTGACTGGGCAATTTGGACAGAGTTGGGCGCTTGCTGACGGGAAATGGGCAGGACCGCAAGCCCGGCATCGCTGAGGACTTCCTCAAGCTGGGCGCGTTCGAGTTGCGTTTTCTCAGTTTGATCAAGCGTGTTGCGCATAAGCACCACCAGGATCGGCTTCTGCGTCGACGCATCACAGACGGCAAAGTCCACAGCATGTTGACGGACATAGGCAGCCAACTGCGGGTTTTCCGACTCCTTGCCTTCGGTGAGTTTGAGCAGGGAGGCCAACCGGACTTTGGGATAGACCGACATGTCTTTGCCGATGCATTGTTTGAGCGATTCGAGTGTCTGGATGTCTGTGGTGTCCAGGAACCGATCGATTTTGCCATACCTGGGTTGAGCCTGTTTGGTTTTCAGTCGTTCGAGTTTGAGGTTGGAGACCCGGTATCGCATCACCAACGGCCAAGTGAGCGCACCAATGACCACGCTCCCACTCACAGCTGCCAGAATGATCAAAACCGTTTGCATGGTGTAACTCGGTTGGACGTAAAACGTCATGCACAGACACTACATGACCAATCGGCAAGAAGTCGAATCGTGCATGAAAAGTCCGGTGAGATGTGTGGTGTGAGTTTGTTTTTCAGGCGAGCCGCTTTGTGTCAACGTGGGGTTTGGCAATCATTGCGAAATCATATCAGCTATCGCAGATCACATGAATTCAGAGATGATGTTCAAGGCAACCGCTTACTACGTGTACGGCTCTTGTGCAGTACAAATCTTTAATCTCCATGCCTTGTTGATTTCGTCATTCCCGCGCAGGCGGGAATCCAGTGGCATTCTGCGCGCACTTGCAAGTTCCACTGGACTCCAGCCTGCGCGGGAGTGACGGAAGTGGGCGATTGTTTATGCGAGTTGCTTTAATGATTTGAACGGCTCAATGGTTCAACCCGCCTGGCGGTCTTCTGCATTGGGATCATTGTCCGGCAGCTTGTGTGGCTTGGGTGACGACGCCTTGGAGATGGCCAGTTGCAGTAATTGGCTGGCGGGAATCTTGTGATCGTTGAGCATCATGCAGGAGATGCTTGCAGTCTGTTCCCACTGCGTACCATCGGGCGCGGTGAAGGCGTGATGTTTGCAGATGGCCGTATACAGTCGATCGACAATGGCTTGTGCTGCGTCCTTGTCCACGCCGGGGCAGATGATCGCGTAGTCATTGCCACGGAGTTTGCCCACGATGCTCGAGGATCGGCTGTGTCGTTTGAGCGTGGTCCCGATGGCCCGAAGCATGTCGTTGACCTTGTTGGGCTCGATAAGGTTTTTCAGTGCTTCAATGCGGTTTAAATGCACGACGCACAACGCAGTGGTCAGCTGCGGTTGCTTGAGATAGCGCGTGAGTTCAAAGAGCATGTGCTGCTGATTGGGCAGGTCGGTCACCGGGTCGGTGAGTTGGAGATTACTCAAACGTGAACCCAGCCGTGCGATTTCCAGGCGTGAGGCGATCAGCGGTGCCAACGCTTCGAGCAGGTAAAGGTGATGTCGTTCAATGCGTTCACCGCCACGACGCGCGATCCAGAGCACACCCATGGGGTCGGCATGTCCCACCAACGGGCAGGCAGCAAGCGAAGTCAAACCCGAACGCGAAAATGCCTTGCCCCATCGGGTCGAACGCGGCGTATCCGGCCAATAGGTGATCTCACGTTGCGAGATAATCTGTGGCAGGAAGTTACGTTCAATCTCCTCAACCAGTTCACGATTCGGATCCAGCAGGTATGGGTTGGCCCCGCGGTGAATCACCTGTCGGCTACGCCATGTATGACTGTCACCACGCAAGGCGATACCGACGGCTTCGACATTGAAAATTTCGTAGAGCTGCGTGCCTGCAAAGGTCAGCAGTTGTTCGACCGTGGTCACGCCAAAGAGCTTCTGCCCCAGGTTTTTCAGGCCCTGGAGTTGCTGTGTCTGTTGGATGAGCAATTGCTGAGATTGTACCTGGCTGGTGATGTCCTGCACCACCCACAGGCGTCCGCGCTGACAGGTGTCCTGATCCTGCACAGGGATGCCCTGGAAGAGGAAGGTACCGACACGCGTGTCAAAACGTTCGCGACCGGAGCGTTCGGATTCACCTGCAATCTGCTTGATTCGGCGAACAAACGCGCCATGATTGAGAATGCCCAGTTCATCCCAGAACGTCGTCGCATCATAGGGCTTGCCAATCATCGCATCGGCCGAGGTGTGCAGCAGCATGGCTAAGCGTTCGTTGCATGCAGCGATGTTATTATTCTGGTCAATGAGCAATAAGCCGTCGGACATGTGATTGATCAGCAGCTTCATCAGTCGGCTGTGATCTTCAATTTCCAACTGCAATTCGCGCAGTTCGGTGACATCCTGCAGCGCGAGACGGACACGTTGAAGCATGCCGTCCTCGTCGCGCACGCCAGCACATTCGATGACGACGCTACGAGTTTTTTTACCGGAACTGAGGACGACTTCGCAGCGCGGTGCCTGGTTAACTTCCAACCGGTCGATCGCCTGTTTGAGCATGCCACGGTCGGAGGTGCGGATGAACTCCATGACGCGGCGTCCGACGAGTTGGGATTCGTTACTGATGCTAAAAAGTTGGGCAGCACGGTGATTGGCTTCGATGATCAGGCCCTTGGGATCCAGGCTGATCAGCGGTGCGGGAGCGAAGTGATAGAGATTTTCAAACGCACGTTCACGCTTACGCAGTCGGTCGGTGGTGTTTTCAAGGCGTGTGAGCATGCCACCGATGGACTCAGCGAGTTGTGAGAATTCGCCCTTGTCATTACGGGCGACGCGGTAAAACGGCTCGGCACCGGCGTGGGCGTTGATCAACTGCAGGACCTCAGACAGCGGGCCGGTAAACCAGCGACGCAGCAGGTACAGTCCCATCAGGATCATGATCCCCAGGAAGAACCAATGCAGTGAGATGTGGTTGAGCACGGACGACCAGATGCGCCAGATCGACACGCGGCCGTCAACGACCAGTTCGACCATCGCCGTACTCCCACGGATTTTAAACGGTGCCTGGATCAGCGTGAATTTGTGCTGATCGACTTCCAGGCCAGACGTTACCGCGGACTCTGACAACGGCCAGACGATCATCTGACTGTCTTTGTCATTGGGCCAGTAACCCAACTCAACCGGTGGGTGATTGGGAATGCGGACACGCACTGCGGTGATGAAATCGACATTCATCAATGGCGTAATGGATTCGTGCAGCAAAGTCGGCTTGGGGCGTGTCTGCTCATCCCGATACAGATCGCGCAGAACATTCTGGATATTGCGGGCAAGGAGTTGTGATTCCTGGGTGATCTGAATCTGAGTCAAGGTCCGCACACGGTTAAATTCAATCCAGGCAACGCAACCGGAGAGGAAGACACCACCCAGCACCATGCAGGTCATTAACCGAAACACAACGGAATGTCGACGCTTTGCGTGCATCATGCATTGCCCTGTCTCTGACAAGTTCATCGGCGCAGATTGCGCCTGCGGTCTAGAGTTGTATCGTCCGATGTGTTATCGAATTTCTGTCACACAGAACAAATACACAGGCTTTGGGGCAGAGGATGTCCGACTGTGCGGGTTGCGTGGGTTAGGGAGGAGCATGTTGGCGATGATTTTCAGTACATCAACAAAACAGGGCATCGAATCTTGATCCGATACCCTGTGGTTTGATTGAATATTTGAAGCAGGCTTACTTGAGCAGGACCTTGCCGGTGCCCTTGGTGAGGGTGCCGAGTTTGAAGACGGTCTCGCCTGCTTTTTCCAGTTGAGCTTGGATGGAGTCGGCAAAGTGGGGTCGGACGATCATGATGTAGCCCACACCCATGTTAAAGACGCGGAGCATTTCGTTTTCGTCGACATTGCCATGCTTTTGCAGGAACTTGAAGATCGGGGGGACAGCCCATGATTTGCGGTTGATCTTGGCATCGACTTTTTCGCTGAGCGTGCGATTGACGTTGCCGGGCAAACCACCGCCGGTGATGTGGCTCATCGCGGAGATCGGCATTTTGTGCTTGTATTTGCGGAGTACACTCACCACGCTCTTGGCATAGATGCGCGTCGGGGTCAGCAGGACTTCACCAAGTTTCTTTTCCGGGTCCAGTTCGGGATAGACCTTGTTGATATCGAGCTTGCCATGCTTGAGGATCGCACGCACCAGCGAGTAGCCGTTGGAATGCACCCCCGAGGAGGCCATGCCCAGGATGACGTCGCCGACTTCGGTGCGTGAACCGTCAATGATTTTTTTCAGTTCACCCACACCGACGGAGAAGCCCGCCAGGTCGAAGTCGCCCGGTTCGTAGATGTCGGGCAGTTCGGCGGTTTCGCCACCGATCAGCGAGCATCCGGCCAATTGGCAGCCGTCGGCCACACCCTTGACGATCTGCTCGATCTCCACGGGATCGACTTTGTGGATGCCGATGTAGTCCAGGAAAAACAGGGGTTCGGCACCCTGGACGATCAGGTCGTTGATGTTCATGGCCACGCAGTCCTGGCCAACCGTGTCGAGGATGCCCATCTGGACGGCGAGTTTGACTTTGGAACCCACGCCATCGGCACAGCTTACGAGGACAGGGTCCTTGTAATTGCGTTTGAAGAGCTTCTCGTTGTAATCGAGTCTGAAGCAGCCGGCAAAGCTGCCGAACTTACCCAGCACACGCGGGCCGTAAGTCCGTCGGATATGACCTTTGATCTTATCGACCGCGGCATCGCCTGCATCAATGTCCACACCCGAATCCGCATAACTGAGCTTCTTTTTTGCCATGCGCACAAGTTTATCCGAAGTCGGTCACTGCATACAAATCCGGATGATTTTCAGATGTTCATTGCCTGGAACCTTGGGCCCTGCGAGTGGGCCTCAACGTTGACCGGGAGAATGAGGGTGAAGGTCGCTCCCTGGCCGGGACCGGGTGATTTGACGGTGAGACTTCCACCCAGTTCGGTTGCCGTGAGAATGCTGTAATGCAGGCCGTAGCCACGCCCGTCGGGACGGGTGGTATAGCCATGATTGAAGATGCGATTGATCTGATCCGCACTGATGCCACAGCCGGTGTCCACCACGCGGTAGATCAGTTGGTGTTCGCCTTGGTGTTCATGGATGGCCATCTGCAAAGTGATTTGTCGCTGGTCGGTTGTATGATCCAGGGCATGCTTGGCATTGCTGATAAGATTGACAAGGATCTGGAGTACCTTGTGTTTGGACAGGTGCACACGAGGAACGGGATTGAAATGTTTTATCACGACGATATTGCGTTGTTCGATCCCTGCATGGTTGATGGCCAGTGCGTCTTCGAAAATCTGGGCCGGTTCGACAGCCTGATTGACGTCGACATGGGTGACATAGGATTGCTGAGCCTGGATGATCTGCTTGATGCGATCGATGCCTGATACCAGTTGGCCGATCTCATCCATGACATAGTTGTATTCTGGCTCGATGGTGTCGACCAATTCAATTAATGCCCGGGGCAGCAGTTGACCTTGCGGGTTGTTTTGAACAAAGTCAGCAAAGTGATCCACATGCGGGCGCATGATGTCAGCGATGTTAAACAGGTGCGTCAAAGAAGACTGCTTGCCT
Source organism: Phycisphaeraceae bacterium (assembly GCA_002704825.1). Lineage (GTDB taxonomy): Bacteria > Planctomycetota > Phycisphaerae > Phycisphaerales > Phycisphaeraceae > UBA7800. The sequence goes on along the minus strand of PAIY01000228.1, from coordinate 69,155 downwards.
TGTTCATTGACCAATGCCGAGGAGACATTGATGCTGTTTAGCTCGTTGCCGACGTTATGCAGGACCGCCGAGGCGATCTCCGCCATGCCGGCTTCGCGTGATGCAGCGAGCAGTTGATCATGCAGTTTGTCTTTCTGCTCCTGGGCTTCTTTGCGTTGGGCAATCTCGTCTTTGAGTTCCTGGTTTTGCAGCTTCATCTGTTCCTGAGATATTTGCACGAGCCTCATCTTGCTCTTTAAACCAATTGCCATTTCATTGAACGCTACAGCCAGTTCACCATATTCATCCTTGCGTCGGGTCAGATTCGACAGATCAACACTCAAAGATCCCCATGTGACCTGACGTGCCGACTCGCTGAGTTGTTCAATGGGTTTGGCCATACGTAACGCAACAACATAGGCAAAGCACGTGCCGACGATCAAAGCAATGATGCCGATCACGATGACACCGTAAAGCACTTTGCGATGGGCTTGCTGAACACAATCCATGTGGCTGGTAACACAGATGATCCAGTCCCAATGGGGCAAATAGCTCAGAGTCAGTTGATGATTGATACCAACACCTGTTTCTGGATCAGTTAATATTAGTTCTTTCTGAATCGGTTTTTCAGGTTGGAGATTGCGTGTCTGATTAAAAAGGCCATTGAGTTGTTCGTTGGGGTGAAAGTGCTCGATGCCCGAGAGCATGCGCTTGGAGATTCCATTGGGAATCGTGATATTGTTCTGCGAATCGATAATCCAGACACGGCTGTGGTCATGACTGTCCAGATGAAGACTTTGTGTGAGATACTGTTGCTTGATTTCTTCGAGCAACTGCATGCTTTTGTAGGCAATGACAGGTTGTACGCAGATAAGATACGCATGCTGATCAGGGAAGTAACCGTAACTCAAAAGGTGTTCTTGAACCTTGTCGTTTGTGTCCGGCCAGTCGTGTCTTGCATTGATGATTTTGTCTTTGGACTCATTGAGATGTTGATGAATCGTGTCAATGAGACTCTGATCTTTGATCCAATGAGATAGGGGGATGGGTTGATCTAGGATGGTTCCTTGCCAGTAAATGATTTGATGTTTAGCGTTGATGAGAATGATATTGCCAACCTCGCCCACCCGGATATTGCGTGTGCTGATCATCCAGATACGCAAGAGTTCCTCATTGGTTGCGTCGGGATTATTGAGCTTGATATCGAACATGGACACATCGAGATTGGCAGCCATCGCATTGAGGTTTTGACGCCCCAGGGCGAGTTCACGGTCCCAGAACAGATGCACCTGTTCGTCATATCGCCTGGCAGTTTGATGCCATGTGGTATTCATGTCAGTGACCGCATTGTTATGCAGGATGAGGATGTTTCTTGTAATGACTCGGTAACTGAATAGCCCCACCAGAACTATGGGAAACATGGTCGTGAGAAACACCACCAGCATGAACTTCCACTTGATTTTCAGTTGGCTGATCACGCTGCATCCTGGCCGGCCTAAGGTCCCCGTTGTGTCCAGCAAATTGCTGTCACCATGACAACATGGCTGGTTTCAATGAGGAATATCGACCAAACACAAACGGGGATTAAGCCGTTCGAGCTTTTGTCGGTTCAGGATGACGGTTTTTAAGGGACTTACCGGACGTGTTGGGCGACCGCGTTGGCGAGCATGGCATCACGGGTTGCCAGAGCCGCGCCACGCGCACAGGATTGGGTGGAAAAGGCACAGGTGTGAACCTCCAGAAGCTCAGGCAACGTGCCGATGCGCTGTTGGTTGATCTGTTTCTGCATTTCCTGAATAAACGCGCGATTGGCAATCGCACTGTCACCGGCCAATAACACCGCCTGTGGGTCCAACAGATTCACCAACGCCGCAATCGTCAAGCCAATCTCCTGGCAAACGTGTGATAACCAGGGGCTGATCGGGGCGTCGGCATCAGCTAACACCTTCAAATCCGACAGTGTGCCTTTCTGGCTGATCTGCGGGAACAGACGCTGACCAATCTCGCCAGCAGCAAACTGACAGCCACGATGCACACGACCGTTGAGCACCAATGCCGAGCCAAACGAACGAAAACTCACGTCGTTGCCATCCACTTGATCGTCCATGATCAGCACCACAAAGTCATTCAGACCGCGGGCGCTGCCTTGCTGCTGTTCAGCCAGGGCAATGAAGTTACCATCATGGTCCAATTTGATCGGAACGTTCAACGCTTCGGTGAGTTTTTCTGCAAGCGGGTAATCCGACACACCAAATTGCAGTGAGGTGATGATCGAGCCTTTTTGGACATCGACAATACCCGACACCCCCATGCCGATCCCAAGGAGGTTTTCTGCTTTGACGCCAAATTCGGATACGCACCGCTCAATCAACTCGGGAATGACGGCTTGTAGCTTGTTTAAGTCCTGATCAGTGTGGATCAGACAGTCACCAACCAGCTGGCCTGCAGCATCCAACACCACCACCTGCGATTGGCCTTCACGCAGGTCCATACCCAACACCCAGCCGTAATCGGGGTTGATCTGCAGAAGTTGCTGCTTCTGACCGACCGTGGTGCTTTCGCGACGTCCTGCAGCGATGAGCATGTCCATCTGGAGTAATTCACGGGTGATATACGTCAGCGTCGAGCCGCGCAGATCCGTCATTTTGACCAACTGGCTGCGCGAAAGGGGGCCATGCTCCTGAAGCAACCGAATCACCAGTTGGCGATTGTTCACAGCAGCGGTTTGTTGATTGACTCGTTTGATGGTCTGAAGCAAAATGAAGATCCTCTACGATCCGATGGGAACTGCAATACCAGAATAAGCAGACATTCAGATCACGTCAATAAAATTTCATTGAATTAACAAACTTGTCCTGGCCCAGTTCCGTTCATGACGTTGATCCCAGGCAGCATCCCTGAATGCCTTTGCTGTCTTTGATCTCGGACCGCAGACCCAACCGCTCGTTTGGACAATCTATATATAGTAGCAAACTCAAAATCATCGCGTTGTCCACGAAGCAGTCCTTATTGTACGTCCGGATGCGTTACACTCTTGGCATGGATGTATGCTCCCGACAATCACTACCCAACTATATAGATGCATTGAATCATTTACTGTCGGTTTGCTTGCCATTGACTCCGGTGAAGCGGGACTTGATGTCGGCGCTGGGCCTGACCTTGGCAAACGATGTCATGGCGGATCGCGATCAACCGCCGTTTGACCGTAGTGCGATGGACGGTTTTGCAATGTCGGCTTCGGACATTCAGCCCGGTTGCCAACTGAGCATCACCGGGATGGTGGCAGCCGGTGCTTCTCCTGAACATTATCAGACTCCGGTTGAGCAGGGATGTGCCTATCGCATTGCCACCGGCGCCCCGTTACCCGTCGGGGCCGACGTGGTGATTCCCATTGAGTTGGCCAAGGTCAGTCAAACGGAGCCTGCGACCGTGTCGTTTGAAATCGACACGGTTGAACCATGGAAGAACATTCACCGTCAGGGTGTCGATGCACATGCTGGGGACAAAGTCATCCCAGCAGGAACCGTGTTGCGCCCACACCACATTGCCATCGCCGCCGCTGTGGGCCAGGTGCAGCTGGATGTGGTGCCCAAGCCACGTGTCACGTTGCTGACCACCGGCGATGAGGTCCGCCCACCACAGACACCAACCGATCAACTTCAGCCTCAACAGATCCGTAACAGCAACGGCCCACTGGTTGTTGCATTGTTATCGAACCTTGGTGTTGCAGATGTCACGCATATCCATTTACCGGATGAACCGGAGCCGACGTTGGATGCTGCACAAAACGCATTGCAGACATCCGACCTGGTGCTATCGGTGGGGGGCGTGAGTGTCGGGCAGCGTGATCATTTGCCTGCAACATGGGAAAAGCTCGGCGTGACGAAGTTGATTCACGGTGTTGCGATCAAACCAGGCAAACCGGTCTTTGCTGCACATCAGGATCAATGCATCATTGTAGGCTTACCGGGCAATCCGGTGAGTGTGCTTGCATCATTTCATTTGTTTGTCTGGCCAGTCATCTGTCAATTGACCCAGCAAGCCCAACCACATTGGCAGGAAGTAGTGCTTGATCGACCTGCTAAAGCCCATCCGACACGTGATCAGTTCCGTTTGGTGCGCCTTTCAGATCAAAATGCATCCATTATTGGCTGGCAAGGCTCCGGCGACCTGATGCATACGGCCTCTGCAGACGGTTTTGCATGGCTTCCCGTTGGTGCTTTAGGTTGTGAAACTGGGCAAAAAGTGCGGTTTTTGCCGTTGGTCCAGTAATTTTCTCAAAAAAATTTCAGTTGAACACTTTGTTATCAAAGAACGTTTTGACCCCTTAAAACAAGGGGTTTTTGTGATTTGGTGCGCACTTATTCGGACGGCAAAAACACGATTTCCAATTATTCTGGTTATTCCGTTTGCGATGAAATTAAGTCGGGTATCAATCATCCCGATACTTCCTTTCGCAAAGACCGCGTGGTCTGTAGCAAACAAATTGGTTGAAGGGTTTCTAACTGTAATGGACCCTTCGCTGAGGAGCAAACCTTTAGGAGTTTGGGGAGACCGAAGAGCCATGAGTCGCATCAACACTAACGTAACCTCACTGCTCAGCCAGAGAATTTTGAAGAACAACAACAGTTCTCTCAATACTTCGCTGGAACGTCTGAGCACCGGCTTGGCCATCAATCGAGGCAAAGATGACCCTGCCGGCCTGATCGCAAGTGAAAACCTGCGTTCTGAAAAAGCCTCAATCAACGCAGCCATTGACAATGCTGAACGTGCTGACCAGGTGATGAACATCGCCGAAGGCGGCCTTCAGGAAGTCAGTGCACTGCTCTTGGAAGTGCAAGGCCTTGTCGGCGAATCCGCCAACGACGCTGGCCTGAGTAAGGAAGAAAAGGAAGCCAATCAGCTTCAGATCGATTCGATCCTGCAGACGATTGACCGCATCGCTTCTTCCACCAACTTCCAGGGAGCCAAGCTGCTTAACGGTAACTTTGACTTTACCGTTTCAGGCCAGGATCCCAATGTCAGTGATTACCAGATCAACGCTGCCAAGCTTGGCTACGGTGAAACACGCGACGTTGAAGTCGTCATCACCGCATCCGCACAGCATGCTGGTCTGTTCATCTCGACCAACGGTGCACTGGACCTGACCAATGCCACCTCGACCTTCACGTTCGAGATCGCTGGTTCCAAGGGAAGCCGTGAATTCAGCTTTGCCTCAGGCACCTCGCTGGATTCCATGGTCGAGGCCATCAACACCTTCAAGGATGTCACAGGCGTTTCGGCTGCGGTATCCGGTGTGACCGGCTTCTCGATCAAATCTGTCGAGTACGGTTCCAATGAGTTTGTGTCCTTTGACGTCATCAGTCAGGGTGGGCAAGCTGGTTCGGTGGTTCAACTGTCTGCCAACAACGAAAACGATTTGAGTGGCACCAGTTCAACCTTCGCCAACGTAACCAATCCCATTCGTGACAGTGGTCAGGACATTGGTGCCATCATCAACGGCATCGCCGCCACCTCCGATGGTCGAACCGCACGCATTGCAACCGACTTCCTGGACATGGAGATTGAAATCTCTGCTGCCAGTGGTGGTGCTGATACCTTGCAAACCATCTCCGCATTAACCATTACCGGTGGTGGTGCCAAGTTCAACCTCGGGCCATCGGTTGATATCAACAACCAGGTGTCCATCGGTTTGGGCAACGTTGCATCACGAAAACTCGGTGATATCAATGTCGGATACCTTGACGATCTTGGATCGGGTAATTCCTCCAACCTTGTCGACGGTGACCTTGAAACCGCACAAAAGATTGTTGACGCCGCCATCAGCCAGGTCTCGAGCCTGCGAGGCAAGATTGGTGCCTTCCAATCCAACGTCATTAACTCGACGATTAACAGCTTGGGCGTCGCCCTTGAGAACACCTCGGCCGCAGAAAGCAGCATCCGCGATACAGACTTCGCATCGGAAACCGCTGCCATGACCCGTGCCCAGATTCTCTCCTCGGCCTCGACCAACATCCTGAGTATTGCCAACTCGCAGCCACAAGCAGCACTGCAGTTGCTCGGCTAAGACCAAAAGCAATACCCAGCTCTCCTAAATTGATGCTCCACCGGTCTGTGGTTCCCCAACCACAGACCGGTTTTTCTGCGCGCATCCAATCCAATGTCTTTTAATCGCAGTATCAATCGCGCTTCAATACACACTGATGCTCAACAGCCACCAACGCATCAACGCATGCACATTAAAGCCCCGGGGTTTTAACCCCGGGGACGTATCGTGACCCCATTGCAATTGACCACGAAAGAACCGCGGGTCACACTGCTGTGCAATCCGCGGTTTAACGTATTGGTAAGTTTTCAATGCACTGATTGTTCAAGGCAATCAATAAACATCGCGCTGATAACGACCATTGGCCGACATCTGTTTCACATATGCCCTGGCATCCTCGTCACTCATCTGACCTTGCTGGGCAATAATCTGATGTAACGCATTGTCCACGTCCTTGGCCATGCGCTTGGCATCACCGCAGACATAAAAATGACCACCGTCATTGAGCCATGCCCACAATTCAGCGGCATGCTGGAGCATGCGATGCTGGACGTAAACTTTTTCGTCGCCGTCACGCGAGAATGCCGTCGTCAACTTGCTGAGAATGCCATCTGCCACGTATTGTTCGAGTTCATCGCGGTACAAAAAGTCCGTCGCTTCATGTTGATCACCGAAAAACAGCCAGTTTTTACCGACTGCACCATCTGCTTTACGGTCCTGTAAAAACGCACGAAATGGCGCAATCCCCGTACCCGGGCCGACCATGATCATGGGCTTATTGGTATCCGATGGTGGCGCGAATCCGTGTGACGGTTGAATGAACACGCGAACCGGTTGATGCTGATGCACGCGTTGGCCCAGGTAAGTCGATGCGACACCTTTGCGCTTGCGACCTGCCATCTCGTACTCCACCACGCCCACGGTCAAATGCACTTCGTCCGGGTAAGCCTTCGGCGATGAACTGATTGAATAAAGTCGCGGTGACATCGGCAGCAGCGTCCCGATAAAATCTTTGACCTTGAGTTTGATGTTCTCAAAGAAAAGCAGCAGATCAATTATCTGCGGCTCGGCAGGCAAACCTTCGACTGCTTCCTCTTCGAGTAACCTGGTGATCTTGTCTTTATCTGCCTGATCCACAGCATTCACCTGCATCAGTTCAAGCAATTCATCGGTTGGTTTGATGATGTCCAATTCACGTATGAGTTGGTTGCGATACATCGCAATTTCACCGCCGGATGCATGAAGCAATGAGAGAATGTCATTGACCAACGCAAAGCAGTTTTCCGGATATACACCCAATGCGTCACCGGCTTTGTAACTCAAGCCCGAGTGCATGATGTCGACACTGACATACCGCGTGTCCTTGGCGGAACCCGCTGCGTTGAGTCTGGTAGCAGCCAATAGTGGTGCGGGGAATGGGTTTTTACGGTCAAAAACCCCTGTATTTACAGCGTTTTCGTCGCCTGGTGTTGCCGGTAGTTTACCTTCGACGGTGATATCAGCCGTCTTAATCAACTCTTTGAGCTTCTTGGCTGTGTCTTTGCCGCCAGGTTGGCAGAGCGTCAGATTCTTTTCTTCACCGGACGCAATGGCAGACGAATAGCTCTGACAAACATAACCACAGGCACCACAATCCAGCTGCGCCATGGCAGCCATCATCTTGCTTTTGAGCGGTCGACCCTCGGCCAATGCCATACGTTCGTCCATCGGCATCGCAGCGTCATGCCAGGGATGATCCTCATCGTCTTCCTCGACATCCGCAGCAGGTGCGTCGGTGGTTGGTGCCATGGAGGTAGCGGCCGCCGCGCCGATATCTGCGCCTAGCAAACCTGCAAAAAAACCATTTAGCCAACTCCGTTGGTCTTCACTGAACGGTGCGGTCTCAGGTAATAGGGGAACAATCGGGCTGGTCATTTTCAACTTCCTTCAATGTCAATCATTTTTGTCTTAACCACAGAGTCACAGAGCCACAGAGAAAAAATTTTTCAGAGATCAATTATTTTTGCCTTGTTTTTCAGGCTCTGTGTCTCTGTGACTCTGTGGTTCATCCATCACAAAACATCATGCAACAGCAGGTTCGTAAGCACAGTAGGCTTTGAGTTGGTCGATTTCGTGGCGGTTACAAAACGCTGCAAAACTCTCTGCGTCATCCGTGCGATGGCTCATGTAAGCGGTGAGTAACTGTTCGACAATCGCAGGTGTGTCGGTGGCCTGGACGTTCTGGAAAAAGTCACGGGCGATGCCCTGGTTTTCACCATAGCCTCCGCCCAGATACATGTGATAGCCTTCGACCATATCGTCATCGACACTCACCGAAGCGCCCATCAAACCGATATCACCAATGTAATGCTGGGCGCAGGAATGATGACAGCCGGTGACGTGAATGTTCACGGGGCTATCCAACGCAACGGTGTTTTCAACATGCTCAGCAATCCGCATCGCATGTCGCTTGGTATCGCTTGCAGCAAACTTGCAACCGTTATTACCGGTACACGCGATGAGTCCAGCACGAATGTTGCTTTGACTCCAATGCAATCCCGCAGCTTCGATGGCTTCTTTGACCGCGTCGATTTTTTCAGTCGGGATGTTGGGGATCAACAGGTTCTGCCAAACCGTCAAACGGATATCACCATTGCCAAAGCGATCGGCGATGTCGGCGATGGCAAACATCTGTTCCTGTTCGAGTTTACCCACGGGGAGCGTTACACCGACATAGTGCAGATTGTCCTGTTTTTGCCGGTGAAAATCGACATGTCCCAGACGATCAACCTTGCCTCGCTGTGTGCATTTGGCAAGATCAAAGGTCGGCCAATCGAAGGCTAAATGCTTTTGACATTCAGCGATGAACTTCTCAAAACCCCAATCATCGAGCAGGTATTTGAGACGCGCTTTTTTACGGTCGGTGCGATCACCATGTTCGATAAAGCATTTGACGACGGCTGCTGCAGCTTGGACACATTGATCGGGCTTGAGCATAATGCCGGTGTCACGGGCGAAGTCTTTGTGGCCGGTGATGCCACCCAGTTCCAGCCGGAAGTAGATGCCTGCGGGGAAGTCGGCGGTGGCGTTTTCTTCTTCGAGTTTCACTGCCATGAAGGCAACGTCGTTGGTGTCTGCGACGGAGGAGACTTTGCCACCCCCGTCAAAGGCAATGTTGAACTTACGCGGTAAGCCATACATTTCGCGGTGTTGGATGATGTAGTGATGCATGTCTTTTGCGAGTTGGGAGGTGTCGATCAACTCCTGTGAATCGATCCCGGCAGTGGGGCTGGCGGTGATGTTGCGCAGGTTGTCGCCGCCTGCCCCACGAGTGATGATGCCGAGATCTGCCAACCCATTAAGAACATGGATGGTATCGGTGGGCGGGATCTCCCGAATCTGGAGATTGGCCCGTGTGGTCACATGGGCATAGCCGCCAGCATGGCTGTTGGAAATTTGCGCAACGCCACGCAGTTGATGACTCTTAAGTAAACCGCCGGGAAGTCGCATGCGACACATGTATGAGTTCTGTGCGGGGGCGACATAAAACAGGCCATGGAACTTGGTGAGAAACACGTCGGAACCCTTGGGGAATTCACCTTTTTTCGCGCGATCGACCATTTCGTCGTAAATGTCCAGGGCGTTCTTCTCACGCTTGGCTTTCTCTTCGTTACAGAGTTTTTTGCCAGCGGAGGTGAAGCGATCCTGTGCCTGATGATGAATAGCATCCGGCCCCCCGCCCCCGGAAGTCCCGACGGTGACCATTTCACCCCCGGCTGCAGCGCCACTGTTATTGAGAATCGGCAATGATCCAGCAAGTGAACCCAGTCCCTTGTTGTGACGTTGCAGATCCACGCCTGCGACGAAGCCCTGGAGATATTGTTTTTGTGCGTCAGTGAAAGTCGGATTACTCATGGCTGACTCCTTCTGATTCTTCGGATGCGATCCAAGGCTTGCTCAGACTTAACGCGACAGCACAGGCCTTGTATGAGGGTTGATGCGAATAAGTGTCGAAGACCGGTTTGGTCAAGCGATTGGTTTCGTGATTATGCATGGGGATAAAGACTTGCCCCGGCGCGACGGTTGCAGTGACAAACGCGCGGGCTTTGAGATAGCCACGACGGGAGTAGACATAAATCCATTGCGTCGGTTCGATGCTCAATGCATCAGCGTCAACAGGATTGATCTGCACGTAGATGTCATTGGGGTAAAGCTTGCGCAACACGGCGGACTTGCCCGTGCGGGTTTGCGTATGCCATTGGGCAGCACTGCCACGTCCGGTGAGGAGAACAAACGGGTAATCACCGTTGGGCATCTCGGGCATGTTGCGGGTTTCTTCAAAGAGAAACTTGGCTTTACCGTCTTCATGAAAGTACTTGCCATCAGCAAAAAGTCGACGGTGGGTTTGCAGTTCGTCGCCTTGTTTAAGGGGCCATTGAATCCCGCCGTTGTCATCGAGCATGCGATAGTCTGCGATGCCGGTGATGTCACAGGGTTGGCCTTCGGAGAGCTGGGTGAGGATTTTGAAGACGGCTTCGGGGTCGGTCCATTTTTCGAACATGTTCGCGCAACCCCAGTACGCTGCGATGGCCTTGAAAATCGAGAAGTCCGCCAAGGCAACACCGGGCGCGGGGGAGACTTTTTTCAGAAGTCCGAAGCGTCGTTCGGAGTTGATGAGCGTGCCATCCTTTTCACCCCAACCGGCAGCGGGGAGAACAAGGTCAGCTTGTTGGGCAGTCTCTGTGTTGTGGTACATGTCCTGCACGACGAGTAAGTCGAGCTTGCCCATCAGGTCACGGAATTTGTTTTGCCCGATCCACGAATGGGATGGATTGGTTGCGATAAACCAGAGTGCTTTGATCTTGCCTGTTTCGACGCCTTCAATGATCTGGTGATAAGGCAGGCTATCCTGCGTGGGGATGCGATTGACATCAATGCCAAGGATGTTGGCGACTTTCTCGCGGTCTTGTTGTTTGGTGAAGTAATGTCCGCCAAGCAGGTTGGTGGTGTTGGAAAAGAGGCGAGAACCCATGGCATTGCATTGGCCGGTGATGGAGTTGGCACCGGTACCGGGGCGGCCGATGTTGCCTGTCATGAGGCAGATGTTGATCATGGCCTGGGCAACGCGGGTGCCTTCGTGAGATTGGTTAACGCCCATGGTCCACCAGAAGCTCACGCGCTTGCCGTCATGGATTTTCTGAGCCATGGTGCAGAGCGTGTCGGGATCAATGCCGGTGAGTTTGGCAACACGGTTGGGCGTGTAGGCTTTGACATGTTCAGCAAATTCATCAAAGCCGGTGGTGTGTGCGTCGATGTAATCGCGCTTAATCCAGTCATTGACGATGAGCAGGTTGGTGATGCCGTAAAGCAAAGCCAGGTCACTCTTGGGTGAGATTGCCAAATGATGCGTTGCCGCCATCGCCGTTTCAGTTTTGCGGGGGTCGATGACAATGATGTCGGGATTGTGTTTGTTGCGCATCACTCTTTGCCAGAGGATGGGGTGAGCGATGCAGAGGTTTGAGCCGACGAAGAACATGACGTCGGATTCTTCGAAATCTTCATAGGTGTAAGGCGGAGCATCGAAGCCGAAGGATTGTTTGTAAGCGGTGACCGCGGTGGCCATGCATTGGCGTGTGTTGCCGTCCCCGTGAATCATGCCCATGCCGAACTTTGCCAGTGATCCGAGCAGTGCCATTTCCTCACAGGCGATTTGGCCGGTGGAGAGGAAGGCAACGGATTCGGGGCCATGCTCTGCGATGATTTTTTTCATGCGCGTGGTGAAGGTGGTCAGTGCGGTGTCCCAGTCGACGGGTTGCTGCTTGCCGGTTTCGTCTTTGAGCAGGGGCGTGGTCGCGCGATCGTCAGACTGCGTGACAGCCAATGCTTCCCAACCTTTGGGACAGGCCATGCCCAGGTTCACGGGGTACTCGGTTTTGGGTGACAGGCCGACGGCTTTGCCATCTTGCAGGTGAATGTTCAGGCCACAACCCGTTGCGCAAAAGCCGCAGGTCATGGTGGTGGTGGCATCGGGCTTGGCTTTACGCGGGATTTGCCCCAGTCCAAAGCCCCCCGGATCACGCACGATTTGCTGGGTCAACGGACCGTCCCATTGGCGGATGATGTTGGCTGCAGTTTTGAGCAGGGGAAGATTAAGTGTCCTGGTTTGCGACATCAGTGGTGCCCTCCGTCAGAGATCGTGATGCCGGGCATGCGCAACGCATCGCTGGCAGCAAAGTACAGGTAACGTTCAGCCAACTCGCCGAGAGTCAGGCATGCAAAGCTGGTGCCGGAGATCGCAGCAAGAATCATCGGGTCCGCCATTGAAACCATGGTCAGGAACACGAACGGCAGGAGCACCCCGCCGGTGATCCCCAGTGCAACACGTGCGACAAGTACCAACGGTAAAGCCTTGGTGTTGTAGGTCAGATGCGTGAGTTCAAAACCGACCTTGATGGCGGTCGCGATGATCAACGCCAGATTCATGAGCATGAGATGGTCGGGCTTGATGGCGGACTGATTGAGAATCGCACCGACACACGTTGCGACGATGGCAGCTGCAAGGCCAAGCACCACACCGGTCATGCCGAATTTGGTTGCTGTGTTTTTGAGGTTCCAGCAAGGACGTTTGGTGTCGATATAAATCATCATGGAACAGAACACTCCCGCCAATCCCGTGAGAACCGAGGCCCAACCGGTGAGCCATGTGGGAATCGTGGGGATGGCAAAGGGGATCTTCTCAAGAATGAATGTCGGGATGAGATTGTTCTTGAGTGCAACCATGGTGATGTGCAAATGCACTGCAGCAGCAAAGCCGTTGAACGCGATGATCTCACGCGAGAGCCAGCTGGTCCGCCAGCCGAGAAACGCGCGGTAAGCATACAGTGGTCGCCCCAGATGCAGGATCGCGCACGTCATGCCGAACATACCGATGCCGAATCCCATGGCCGAACTGATGAGCTGTGTCCAGCTATTGGCAAACGGCAGAAGCAAACGCTCAGCAAGCAAGGCACCAACACCCAATTGCGTCAAGACCAGCATCACCACCAACGGCAAATGCCCATGCTCAGCACGCGGCTTACTTTGCGGGGCATGCAGTGAGACGCCCGCAAGACGCTTGCTGACATATCGCGTGGTCGGTGTGGTGATGGTGCAATCGGGTGAGTCAGCCAAAAAGTCCTGTTTTTGTGCGTTTTTTTGTGCTTCAACGGTGTCGACCAACTTGATGGAGATCGCCTTGTCAGGACAGGCTTGCACGCATGCAGGCGCTTCACCTTCGTCAAGTCGATCGGTACACATGTCACACTTGCGGACAATGCCCATATCCGCGTTGTACTTGGGGACATCGTACGGGCATTTGAGCAGACAGTACTGACAACCAATGCATTGATCATCAAGATGTTTGACGATGCCGGTGTCCGGATTCTTGTCATATGCCATGACGGGGCAGCCTTCCAGGCAACCGGGTTCAACGCAGTGATGACAGGCCGTGGTGATGTGCTGTACGACAGGCAGTGAGACATCATTGCTGGTGAGCAGTCCGACTTCACGCCAGGCTTCGTTGTCATCCAGACCGTTGAGATTATGACAGGCGGTGACACAACCTTTGCAGCCGGTGCAGGCATCGAGGTTGACTTCAAAGGCATATTGCTGACCCGCTTGCGGTTTGTCGGTGGGGATCAGTGATTGGTAGTAAGCAGCCTGCGCGGGGATGTCGCCTGCCTGATGTGCCTGGGAAAAGCGATCGACAACGGTGAAGGTTTGCTGCTCGGTGAGGAGTGCCAAGAGCAGGTCTTTGCCAGCACCACTGGATGAGGCGGCCGTATCCGTGGATGTCGAGGCCTTGGGCGCATCGGGTTTTTCGGTGGTCTTGGAAATCATCACTCGTCTTTCCATGCTCAGCGACGGTCACTTCGTGTGACACTCGCTGTCATATCCAATTCGCGTGCTGACCTTTCAATCCCACAGACTTCACCAACGAAGCACACCCGGAACGCAACAGACCTTCAGCGGCATTGCAACACCTGCGCTGGTGACAATACAGCTTGATCAAGGAAGGACTTCGTTGTCCGGGTGAGGGAGTTTGCCCGAGCGTTGGGCAAGATGGAAAGTGTCAGAACGAGAGTTCTGGTGGTCTATGTGCAAAGTCCGTGCCAGCATGTCGGATGGCGTTTTTATGGGAGTTATGTTTCGAGGCCTTCATTTCAATGCACAAAAGGCGCGCAATAGCCGGAACCTTGCATGCTTGATAAGCATCAAAAAAGATGGATAGGTTGTATGATTGGGTGATTCTCCGTTCGCTCACATAGGATGGATACGGATACTATCATGGGCAGTTAAGACTTGAACATCAGGGGGCAGCATGCAAATTCGCAAATGGATACTCTGGGGCTTCTTCGCTCTACTTGGACTCAATGTTCTGGCAGGTTGCTACGGCCTGGTGATCATGGAAGACGATATCTTCGGCCCGGCGATTGGTGGGGCAATCGCCACCGCCGTTGCCTGCCTGCTGCTGTATCCAGCCAGTTGGTTGTCACTGCTTAAACATGGCAAACATGCCTCATGGGTGGCGATGGGTTGGGTGACGTTAACGTGTCTGATGTTCAAAGGCTTGTTTTTTACCTGGACCAATTCAGCCTTTCGACGGGGGCGTGATTGGGAAGAGTTCTTCATCGTCCTGATCATCGCCATGATGCCTGCAGCGGTATTGATGGGATTGGGAGCCTATCTCAAACGATTCAAAGCGCTATTCGTCTCCTCATGGATTCTCATCATCGCAACCGCATTGTTCATGGTGATGCTGACCACCGCAGGCTTCTGTTCAGAGATCCTGCGTAATTGGCGATTGACCAATCTGCTGATGGTTCTCACCGTGTTGGAAGCCTGCGTTGGCATCGGTTTGGCGGTTCTCTTTGCGGGACCCTGGCGATGGTACAAGGCCTTGGCGTTGGTGGGGACAGCGGTGACGTGTGTGTTGATCACGATGGATGTCATGCGTGTTTACCGTGTCCAACAGAGTAATGTCTGGCAGGTCGGGATCGGTGCAATCTTGGCCATCGTCATTGCCTATTTCAATCTGATGATGTGCATTCCCATCAAGCCGTTCTGGGGGCGGATGGTTCGTAACGTCGCGTTGGGATTGGGCGTCCTGGATGCAGCGGTGATGATGTACTTGTGCGCCTTTGCAATGAATATCCGTGGCAAACAGGAGACTGCCATCCTCATGCTCTTTGGCATGATCCTGTTCGTGATGATCACATTGACGTTTGTCGTTGCATTCAAAGCTGCAGTCGATGCGATCAAAATCCGGCGGAATGATATCCCCTCACAGTTTCATTATTCACAACTCCAGATCACCTGCCCGCATTGTCAGACCGCCCAACTGCTCACCGAAGCCGGCCAACATTGCTGCACCTGTGGCATACAGTTTCACTTCCGTATCACCGAGCCGCATTGTGCCAACTGCGAATACCTGCTCATCGGTCAAAGCACTGGCAACTGCCCGGAGTGTGGGCATCCATTAAGTGAGAATCTCGGAACACCGGTTGGTCAACCTGCCTGATCCGGTACAATCAAATTCCAACCTGATGACCTTTGTCACGATGGGGACGGGTGACGCCTCTTCCTGACTGGCTTTGGAGTTTGACATGTCCACACGACAATGGATCATACGCACCTTGCTGGCAACTTTGGCCATCGCTGCCATCGGTGGGGCGATCGGTATTCTCTTTGGCGGTGACAAACTCACCTGGCAAATCATCGGCTCGGCCGTCACTGTTTCCATGGGCTGTCTGTTTTATCAGATCAGCAGCGGACTTTCGCGCGTGGATAACTTCCATCGTACCGGCCTGCTGGGCATGGGACTCACCGGTATCGAGTTTCTGCTTTGCCTGCTGCTGATTTGGTTTGTCGATGCAGACTTTTTTGAAAATGATTTCTGGGAAGTCTGCGGCTACATGAGTCTGACGCTGCCGATCACCGGTTTGCTGGCCATGTTGGCGTTGTATCTGCAGCGTAAAGAAGGCGTCAAACTTGCTGGCCATATCCTGCTTGCGGTCAGTTGCATCACGCAATTGCTATTGTTACTTGCTGCGATCAATGACAGTTTTCGACTTCGCAGCACGCTCGGTTCCTACAGCGATTGGTGGGAGACAAGCTGGGCATTGCTTGGTTATGGACTGCTTGCTGTCCTGATTCTCGCAGGCCGGTTTAGACCCCATAAACTCGTCGGCTTGATCGCAACGCTGACCAGTTACCTGTTTTTGCTCATCGAAATCTGGATCGGTGGGGGCAAAGACCCAACATGGTTTGCGCTGGCAACGATCATCAGCATCCTCTATGCCCATGGCAATGTCATCTGGTTACTGACCATGAAAGGTGGCGGCCAAGCCATCACGCGCATGGTGGTCCAGGGGATGGCCGTTGCCACCGGACTTTTCGTGCAACTCGCAGCGATGGACATCTTCTCCAAAGGCAGCGTCGACGGCTTGGCAAGACTCTCGGGTGCCTGCGCGTTTATGACCATTTGCGGGACATTCGCTTTGCTGGTGATCCATGGTGCCAACCGTCGCCGAACGCAACGACGCACGCGCGAAGAGTCGGAATTGGTTTACAGGGAACTGTCTCTGACCTGTCCGCATTGTCAGACCCAGCAGACGCTACCCATTGGGGAAAGTCATTGCCGTGTGTGTCACATGGCGTTTCAGATCAAACTGTTTGAGCCCCATTGCCCGCAGTGTGATTACCTTTTGATCAACGCTGCGTCGGACACCTGCCCTGAGTG
The DNA here is from genome assembly GCA_002704825.1 of Phycisphaeraceae bacterium. Taxonomy (GTDB): domain Bacteria; phylum Planctomycetota; class Phycisphaerae; order Phycisphaerales; family Phycisphaeraceae; genus UBA7800. The sequence continues at coordinate 52,371 of PAIY01000228.1, read as the reverse complement.
TGGCTACGTGGTCAGGGTGTCTGCAAAATAAAAACGCGAACCTGAAAAACAGGCTCGCGTGGTATGTTCTCACAGAATGTTTTAATCTGCACGCTGTTTTTCAAAAGCAATGTCACTCCTGCGGCACGGGTTGCCTTTGGTTTTAAATCTCGTCTTGTTTACTTGGGTTCAACAAGTTTGATATCACTGATGGTGGTTGCACCTTTGACTGAGCCACAGAAAAGACGCAGCGACCGCGGTGTGTCATAGCCATCCTTGGAGGGCTTGGGGGTGATGGTCACCTTGTGTGTCTGCGGGCCGGCTTTGACTTTGAGGGTGTGATCGAAATAGTGCGTGTAAGGCGATTTGCTCAGCAGATACACAGCCTGCATTTCACAGTCTTCAGGAGCGTCGGTCTTGAATGTCAGGGTGTAGCTTTTGTCTTGTTCCAACGTCACTTCTTTGTAAAGCTGCATCCAGTGGACGGACATTTTTTCCAGGGCGTCTTCGGCAGGCGGGGTGAGGATCGCCGTATTGTCTTTCAATTCCCCTTTGGCACCGGCTTCGCGGACGGGTTGGTGAATCCAGATTTTCCAGCCGGACTTGGCATCGAGTTTGTCCCCCAGCAGGTTCGGGGCAGCTTCCTGTTCAGCATGGAGCATGCCGGTCAGACACATCATCAGCATCAAGGTTGAGATTGCGAATTTCATGCGCGTTTCCTTTGTGAAAGTTGGATCAAAGATAAATGTCAACAAGTACAAAGATGATCATATCTCAGCAGCCCAAATCAATCCATGCGTGATATCGGCCAATCTGTACATCAATTGGGTCCAATCCCTCCCCGCAACACCCGTCGGGACACGGTGTCGAGTACCTTGATGTCGGTACAGGTCATCTCAGGATTGGATGCGAAAGACGAATGATCCGTGTATCATGTGCCATCCACTCCAAGCGGGCGTGGCGAAATTGGCAGACGCGTCAGATTTAGGTTCTGGTGGGGTAACACCCGTGGAGGTTCGAGTCCTCTCGCCCGCATTGCTTCCCCCCAACGATTCACAAGTTGGGGTTTTTTGTTTAAGTTTTTTCATATCATTTGTTTGTCGTGATTTACGGGGCATGTCATTTTGAGCACAATGCAAAATGTACCGATTTTTGCCCCGTTTTCTGTACCGATTCATTCTTGATTTGTACCGATTACGGGATATTTGATTAGCTATGACACGATCATCAGTCGAAGTTACTTTTCGTGAAGGGCGCGGCTTTACCCGCGATATGGGGAATGTCATTTCAGCAAGTGGCAAAAAGTTATCTGTTCGTTTTGCTTTGGGATACGATAGGTCTCGTGCTGAGCAGTCAGTGTTGCTTATCGAGCAGATATGGAATGACCTTGTGAAAGAATGTATTGCGGGAGGGTTTGAAGCAAAAGAAACCATATGGTACGGATGGCAATTGTGGGGAGCCAAACAGATTGCCAAAGGTAAGAGAAACATTGTGTTTGATGTACCACCACAAATAAACACGATTCCCGATCCTGTACATCGAGCCTATTCTTATGCTTTGACTTTTGCACATATAAAGTCGATGTTCCATATGGTCACGGTTACACCTGCTGATCCTGAATTGCTTGAAGCGGGAAAGCAAGTCGCAGCAGGGAAAGTGGAAGATATGCGAGTTGTTGCCGAGTACCAAGCCAGTGTTGCACAAGTTCGTTCTCCAACAAGACCGCACAACGGGCAAATGCTTCACGCAGCTATCGAATCCTTCTCTGAATGGTTAGCTGGTAGACACATTAAAGGTGCGGAAACACAGAGCAAAAGAGCATTACAACTTAAGCATAGTGTGGTGGATCGTCCGCTTGATGAGGTTGGCCGCTCTGCTCTTGAAGAGATTACAAATTATTGGGCAAGTCGTCCCTTTGCTCGAACTGTAAAGGGTGTAACTGAGCGTCCAATCAGTGTCGCTACGGTTGGCAATATGCTCAGCGATGCTCGTCGTTTCGTGAATTGGCTTGATGAATCAGATACATGGGAATGGGATAAACCCAAAGGTGCTGAGCGAATACTCAGAGTCGATGCCAAAAGCATAATGACCCCTAAAGAAATTTCAGAGAAAGCCGAGGGGGTACTTGTCTGGACAATAGAAGAGCTAGGCATTCTGTACGGACTGGCTAGACCATATGAACGACTGTTAATGTTGTTGAGTTTAAATACAGGGGCTGCGGGGGCTGAAATTCAATCGTTGCTAAAATCAGAGATTGATGATTCTTCTGACCCCCCTCAGATCAAGCGGCTTCGACACAAGAATCACGTGTTAGGGCAATGGCCTCTTTGGCCGGAAACTATGCAAGCTCTTGAAGCTCATTGGGCCGAACATGGTGGCAACCATGAAGCTGCGGTTTTATCGACGAGAGGCGAGCCGTCGACAGGAAAAAGTATTGGCAGTCAATGGTCTAGGTTCATGAAGCGTGTTGTAAAAGTAAGACCAGAACTTCAAGTGAAACACAAGCAATTTGGTTTTAAATATATGCGCAAGACTGCTGCTCAGCTTGTACGTAATGTGAGTGATGGTGAAATCGCAGGTGTTTTCTTGATGCACGGGCGCGCTGTAAAGAGCGATGATTTGGCAGATATCTATTCCAATCGCCCATTCGATAAGGTGGCTGAGGCGACGATGCAGGTTCACGAGCAACTGCAACACTTCCTTGAAGCGTGAATTGATTCGGGTTGCTATCGTACTCAGAAACAGCTTGATAAAGACGGATAGGGGATCGTAAAACTCAGCCTTGTATCGACTCAACACCTCACCATTGGCCAACTAACATATCATCGACAAGGTTGCAAAAAAGCAATAATTCAACGTGTCCACCAGCAAGGCTTCCTGTTGGTCAAAGTGCTCTAATTTTACGTGTCCTGCGGTGACTAGAACCACCATGTATTATCAGTTGTTGACATCAATCGTCACTAACTGTCAAATAGGATATTCTTGCAATGGGCAGGTAGGGTCTGGGGGTATCCCAATTACACCGCCTGGCCTTCCCCGCATTGGACAGGACCACGATCATGCCAAGGCAAACCGATTCCGTAATGACGATCGACGAGTTGGCGGACTACCTTAAAATCAGTAAGTCCACCCTCTATCACCTTGTTCGGCGCGGTGAAGTACCGGGGACTAAGATTGGCCGCCACTGGCGGTTCAAGCGAGACGCTATAGACCATTGGCTTGAGAAGAGACAGGATGCTCAGAATGGTGACTGAAGCCGCTATTTGCACTAAGCGAATTGATCCGCAAATCAAATGTGCTGGGTGGCTATCGGAATGCAAGCTATTTACGCCCATGAGATTAACGAATTGATTACACTTGCGGCCTATTTGGTCGCCTAAGGATACCCATGCTTTCACCGAAACTGCGAAATAAGATTCACGGCCTCTGGACCATGTTCTGGTCTGCGGGTATGACTAATCCCCTCGTTGCCATCGAGCAGATCACCTACCTGCTCTTTCTCCGTCAGCTCGAACATTTCGACCAGCAGCGCGTCAAATCAGGCAAGCCAACTATTTTCTACATCGATTACGAACAGAACAAGAGGGGACGGAAACGACAAAATCGAAAGATCAAGAACGACTACACCAAGTGCAAGTGGAGCCACATCCGCAAAGACCCCTCATTCACACTGCTTAACGAAACGGTCTTTCCTTGGCTGCGCAACTTGGAGAAGTGGCTGAAGGCGAACAATCCGTCTAATCACGATCCACTTGAAAAGATTAGCGGTCGGCTCGATGACGCATATTTTATCCTCGATACCAACAAGGTCGACACATTAAAACGAGCCGTCGAGGAGATCGACGATTTGTTTACCCAACTCGACTCCCGCAGCGCCAACGCGGATATCATGGGCGATATCTTCGAGTATTTGCTTAGTGAGATTCAGTCAGCCGGCAAGAATGGTCAGTTCCGAACACCGCGCCACATCATCCGCTTCATGGTAGAAATGCTCGACCCACCCGTTGGTTCGAACATCCTCGATCCCGCGTGCGGTACTGGTGGGTTTCTTGTTAATACACTCTTGCACTGGAAAAAACAGGCCACTGACCCTCAAACACTTCGCATTGAATGGGACGGCACCCCGCACCGTACGTTCGGCACACTGCCTGACGGGCTTGACCTCAATAACTGTTTTTATGGCTATGACAATGATCGCACGATGGTTCGTATTGCGTGGATGAACCTCATTCTTCATGATCTGGACTTCCCCAACATTGAACAACTCGACGCGTTATCCAAACGGATGGACGAGAAGAGCCTTAGTAACAAATTCGATTTCATTCTCGCCAATCCACCGTTCACTGGTAGCGTGGATGAAGGCGATCTGTCAACCAATCGCCGTCGTTTCCCCGCTTCGGGCAATAAAAATAAGCCGATCACCACAAAGAGTGAATTGCTTTTTGTTTGGCTAATGCTTGATTTGCTACGCATCGGTGGACGATGTGCCGTCGTTGTGCCCGATGGCGTTCTGTTTGGTTCTACCAAGGCTCACATTGAGCTTCGTCGTCAACTGCTATTTGAACACACCCTTGAAGGCGTCGTTTCGCTACCCGGGGGCGTGTTCCAGCCCTATGCCGGAGTGAAGACCTCCATTCTCATTTTCCAGAAGGCCAAGAGTTCGGACGACGACACTGCAATCGTGCCCGGCGATCCGCCTCGTACTCATGAGGTCTGGTTTTACGAGGTCAACGATGAAGCATACACACTCGATCAGAAGCGCAAGGACCGGCTCTACCAGAACAATGATCTCTATGACGCTGTCGAAAAATTCCAAAGTTGGCACAAGGTACTCCAAGGCACCGATATGCCCAACCAGCGAGATCAGGCTGTAACCACTGCCTATCATCAGCCTGAATATTGGCAAGAACGATGGCGCGTGCTCGATGAGGACTTTCTCCACGTTTTTCCTAATGAAAAATCTCAGGCTGGCCACGCATTGGGCATCCAAGAGGTCTTCTCCGAATTAAACCGTGATCCCAAAGATGCTACCGCACAGGTCTGTGCTGATGGTGAGAAATTGATTGTCAAGGCCTACGAGCGCCTCGTAAAAGCAACTCTCGCCGCGTCATGGTCAAAGGACAAAAGTAAAAATAAAACTTTACAAACAGCCAAGACTGACTTGGACAGACGCCTTCGACAGTTTCGTAATGAATTGATCAAACTTAGTCGTAGCAAGCGGATACTCGATCATGAGTTCGACCAGTTTGCCCTAATCGCCCTGCGCGACACACTCGACACCACCGCATTGGGGGCGCAGGCCAAACTTGCTAAAGCATTCAAAGGCATCACCACAAAACCGAGAAAGCCCATACTTGAAACGGTGCCTCAAAAGCAGATGCTCGTCATCCTAAAATGCTTCGCCCGACTCGATGGCTACAACCTCCTTCTCCGTAGCGTCAAGTCCGAACGCCGTGATCGTAAAGATGCTGACGCTCAGAAAGATGTTCAGCAATTGGCATGGATCACACCCGTACGAGCTTGGGCACAGCTTGATTCGTGGGGTAAAGATCCCAAGACGGGCAAAGAAATCCGCAAGCCTACACATAACGCTAATGGCGAAGTCGATCTCAAATATCTCAAGTTCCTCACTGAGCAACTGAAAATCTTTGAGAAAGATGGCACGGTCAAACTCGACTACCGTGATCGACTCGATCCTGACTGTATTGAAGCCGCTGACCTGAACCTTTCCGCTGGTCGCTACAAGCCCTTTGTCTTTGAACCCGGCGACTACGAAAAGCCTGCCGCATTGATCAAACAACTCGACAAGGTGCATGCGGATATCCGCTCCAAGCTCAAGAATCTGCTGGACATGGTTGGGAACGCCGGATGATTGATGTACTCCCCCAGCAATGGAATCAAGTTCGTTTAGAGGCCGTCTGCTCAATGAAGACTGGCGTTGCGTTCAGCCCACCAGATTTGGTTGAGGCAGATGCGGCAGGTGCCGTTGCCTGCTATAGAACTTCGAATGTGCAGGAGGAACTGGACACCAACGATGTAATCTTCTTACCCCGCACTCACGTGCATGAACGTGACTACTTTCTGCGTGAGGGTGACATACTCGTATCAACAGCAAACAGTAATAACCTCGTGGGGAAATGCTGCTTTGTGCCAAGGCTGAGAAATGAGGCAGTGTTTGGCGGGTTCATATCACGGCTCAGAGTTGAGTCTTCGCTACTTGATTCTCAGTTTGCGTATCTGTGGCTTGCTAGCAATCCTGTTCAGGCGCATCTCAGGCAACGGGCAAGGCAAACGACCAATATCGCCAATTTACTTCCTTCCGACGTACTTGCAACAGAAATTCCTCTTCCCCCATTGAGTGAGCAGAAGTTGATTGTGAAAGTGTTGGGCGAGGCCCGGGCAGTACGTCGCCTCCGCCGTCAGGCCGACGACCTGACCAATCTACTGATCCCTGCCATCTTCAACGACATGTTCGGCGATCCGTTGTCGAATCCCAAGGGGTTTGACATCAAGCCACTTGGTGATCTGTTTGAGATGTCGCCGAACTATGGAACGATGGTTCCTGCGGCAGACACCGATGATGGCATTAGGTGCATTCGCGTTGGAGACATTCAGGGCAACGAACTTGATCTTACTTTTGCTGGGCAAGTGCCGCGATCAGATATGAACAATGTGCGCCATTTGGTTCAAGCCGGTGACCTAGTTCTCGTCCGTGCAATCGGTTCGATCGATCATCTCGGCAAGTCAGTCATCATCACAGAAGCAGAAGATGGTCTCGCGTTTGACTCACATTTGATGCGTGTGCGTTTCGATCGTACGGTCGTGTACCCGGACTACGTTCACAGTCTCTTTCTAACACCGGGTGGGCGTCGGCTATTTCTGAAGAACACCCGCCGCTCGGCGGTACAAGTCAATATTAATACGGCGGAATACAGTCGTATTCGGATACCGCTGCCTCCTTTGAAACAACAACTCACATTTATTGAACGTCTCACCCAGGTGCGCACGGTACGCAGTGCGACAAAGCAATCTGCCGTTTGTGAGGCTAAATTGTTTGCTTCTCTCCTTGCCCAAGCATTCAGCGGGGGGCTGACTACCGCGTGGCGAAAGGCGAATCGGGACAAACTGGCAAAGGAGGTGGCTAAACGCGATGCAGCGCTCAAGACGGCAGGGGTAAATCTGGTCAAACCAGTACGGTCGATGATAGTCGGTGATGTGCCTACGACTGGCCGATACTCCGAATTAAGCCGCGAGCAGCGAGAATTACTTCATCAAGTCCGACAGGCGATGACATCGGACACTTTTGGGGGGGCTTCCGAAGTTGGGGATGCGTTTACACTGGACTCGATGCGTGACTGGCTGAACGAGCCGCTGGACGACCTGCCCGACGACGCTTTGCGGCGACACCTTGAGGTGTTGGTGGCGCGTGGCGTGATGAAACTGGTCAGCCGGCCACTTGGTGTGGGAGTAAGCAGCAGTGGCGATAGTGGCGGACACGCAGGCTACGGCAATGTCTATCGCCTTGTTCGTGAGAAAGCGAGCGAGGAGGAAGAATCGGAATTGAAGCGGATGACCGAACTTTCACGGTTGGCTCGCATTCATAGTCGTGTAGTGAGTGATACGCTGAGTGATGAGGAACCAGAAACGGGGGATTGAATATGCGGCTAAAGTATCTGCACCTGCCCGACTACGGCGTTCTAAAAGACCTTGAGGTGGTCTTTCGTGAGGAATCGATTCTTTCGCGAAAGGGGGCTCTTCAATTTGTCGTGGGGCTCAACGGCACAGGTAAGAGCAGCTTACTGCGTGCGGTGTACGAAACATTCCGCTGGCTGCATGCTGAGAAGTTGCCGCCGTTTCCGGTGGCGATGGTGTATGAGACAGAGGTGGAAGGCGATCATGCTACTGTGGTGTTTCGCCACTTGGAGCGATCACGGAGCAAGGCGGTGTTTGCGGTGGTGCCGACGGGGTCATGGTGTTGGAAGAAATACATCAAGGAACCCGATGTATCAGACTGGCCCGGTTTGGTGTTGGGTATACATAATCCGGAGAATATATCGCTGCCACAATCCAAAGAGAAGCTTATTCGGGGGGATGAGTTGGTGGGGAACCAAATGGTTAGCAGGCACCTTCCGACGCCGTTGGTGGCTTACACATCAGGTGACATGACGGTGTGGCGAAAGATTCGTGAACCGGAATTACCAAGTGATGAACTTGTGACTCTGAGCAGTAACGAGGTTAGTGACGATCAGGATCGACCACGTGGCTGGAATTTGAGTCGGGAATTGGCCTCAGCGGATGTGGCGATCGACGACGCACAACGCCAAGCTCTTCGCGATCAGATTGTGCCCGACAATGTGGAAGCTGATTCGAAGTGTCTGCTGTTAGCGCCTCTGGACTTGAAGTTGGCAGCAATTGCGGTGGGTTTGACTATTGCCGCAGAGGAATTGGGCAAGCATCAATCGCAGCGGGATATGTCGGCTTGGCGAAAGCAACTCTTGAAGATGGCCCTCGATCAACAACGCGGCAAACGTCCGACAAACAAGGACGCGCGGACGCTGCTAAATGAAATCGACTGGTGGTGGCCGACTCACTTGAGTATTACTTATCGACCGACGACCGCGAAGATGAACGCGGAATGGCAATCGCAGTGGTTGACGATGTGTGCTCTAGCTGATGAAGTGATCAGTCAACCGCTGGACCGCATGCAGATGGTGATCGATCTGGGGACGATACGACCAGACTTTGAGGCTGATGTCAAAGGTGTATATGGTGATCGTAACCTTCCAGTCGAGGTACAGGAAGTAATCAAACGCGTGTCAGGTGCGACCAATGGAGCCGAGGCGGTAGTACAGGCGTTGAGTACAGGCCCAAATCTTCCGTTGTGGGATGTGTTTCAGACGTTACAGGCATGGCGTGCTATAGGGCTAATCGAAGATGCGACCGTAACAGTGAAGCGAGTTAGTCCTATGTCAGCCCACGATGGTGACAAGGATGATGTGGTATTGACTTGGAACGATTTCAGTGATGGCGAACAGATGCTGCTTGGTCGCATGTCACTATTGTTGCTGCTGGATGGTCAGGACGGTGGCATGCTTCTACTGGACGAGCCGGAAACACATTTCAATGACGCGTGGAAGCGGGAGATCATCGACATCGTCGATGATAACGTGCTAAAGACTACTAAGGCACAGGTCGTCGTAGCGACCCATACAAGTATCGCTTTGACCGATGCGTTTGCCAGCGAAATAGTGCGTCTGGTGCGATCAGAAGGTCACTCGGAGATTAAGCCGGTTTCAGTCCCAACGTTCGGGGCGGAGCCGGGGCGGGTGATGCTGCATGTGTTTGATATGACGGCATCAATCGGCACACGCGCCGAGCAGGCACTTCGTAAGCAATTGGCGAAAGATTGGACGGATAAGAACCGTGCCGAACTGGAGAAGTTGGTTGACACCATTGGCGGTGGCTGGCCACGGGCAAAATTACAACAGATTTTGGATGAATTGACGAATGCTTCACCCGGTTCCTGATTCGAGTCTCCGACGACGTTTGATGCGAATCGTCGTGATCCAGCGGAAACTGGTGCGGGCATTATGCGCACTACCTGCTGGATCGACGGTTGACCAAGAATGGTTGTCGAGTACAGCATGGCCGCGAGTTGATGCTGATTGGATACGCCGATTCTGGGAGAACGAGAATGGCCGCCGGCAGGCTTGGCTTAACACTATTGCCGCCGCAAATGCATCCGCCAAACGCGAACTGAATGAAATCATGGACGAGCAGCATCGATTCAAAAAACTGTATTGTATTCCTCCCGAACATCGGCTGCGTCAAACAGACTCGACATTCTGGAAGGCAACTCCAGTACGTAAAGCGATGCGTCACCTTATGCTGGATTTCTATAATCCTTGGTTTTACGAGTCGGCAGGATATCCGTCCACTCTTCACGGCGGTGGAGATGTGCTAAAGCGAAAACACTTGGCCCGTGACCCGTTGCTTCCAGTGTGTCCCTTCTCTGATGGCACGATGCAGCGTCCGCAACTCGATCATTTCCTGCCGAAGGAATCCTTCCCATTTATTTGTTTGCATCCAGACAATCTTATTCCTTCCAGTTCGGATGCCAACATGAATAAGTCCACCGTCCTGCCCTTGGATTGGACTGCGGCCCATCAGACCAGCAAGTGGTTTCACCCTCGGTGGCGGTCAGCCCATGATCGGTTCTTGCTGCGCTTTGACGAAAAATCAGATCGCTTACTGACCCTCAAGTTTGAGGCTGTCGATGCAATTGAAAAGGAACGCGTGGCGAATCTCGATAAGATGTTTGGGCTGACAAAGTTTTGGGGCACTACGCTTGATGTAGACATTCAAAATGTACAGAAAGAAGTTGCTGATTTATTGCGAGATGACGACATTTCGGCAACGGAAAACTCTGTACGCAAACAACTCGAGAAGTTGCATCGTCAATATGCACGACGCGCCGGATACCGTCCAAAGCACATCTACTACGCCGCACTTTATGAGTTTGTGCTCAACACTAATTCACTGATAACGGATATTATTAAACAATACCAAGAGGATGCTCTCAAACACGAAGCTTTGGCCGAGTAGTAGGAGCGACTCGATTGAGTGCTCGATTTGGCTAACACGTGCTCATCATATCATTCATCTAATTTCACAAGTTGGCATCAAACGTCGTATGGACGCGTCATTCAAAAAGGCCAAAGATAATTCATTGCTGAAGTTCAAAATACCGTTTTCCAATCACAACAGCCTGTAAACGTACATTTACTAATGCTGCGATAGGTCATAGCAGCAAAACGTTGGTATTTAGTGCATGAAAAAAGGCTCTGGAGGCGTTGCCCCATCTTGGCCTTACTGTGTGCTGGCAGGATGTAAAAGTTTGGTGCCAGAAAATGATTTCATGCTATGTCTGTTAGAGGTCTCGAAAAGTCATCTGGTTCTAAATTGTGTTGAGACAAAAAACTCATCGCTGAGGTTATGCCAGTTGTCATTGAATGCGATGTAATCTTGCCACTTGAAGCTGTTGGGATCGTGGCCAATGTGCAGACTGCCTGCGGGCCATATGCGGTTCCAAATCTCTGGGGCTTTCGCAAGAAAACGCTCGTGCTTATCTGAAGGCACTTTAATCACGCCGTGATAGTGCGGTGCTGATTTGTGTGCTTTGATGGCAATGAACAGAATGCGTTTGCAGTCAGGTAGCAGGTGGTGCTTTTTGCTCAGAAGCGATCTGTTGATTCGTTTATCAAACTCGCTGAGCAAGCTGTATTCTTGTTTATCGAAGGTGCTGTGGTTAAAATTCCAAGTTAGCGCGAATGTCCAAGGACCAAGACCTTTGAGGGTTCCAAGCACTGCCGCTCTGGTTTGCATCTCTTGATTCATGTTTCTTACCTTTATCATCCTGTCGAATCATCGCCCCGCCTATTAGATTGTTTGCCAATGCGGTGCTCCGTTCACGGATGCATTTTCAAATAGATGAAATTTTTCGGGTTATCAGCTAAGAAATGGCTGTTGGTCGTATGTCGCAACCAGCCCTTACGCCTTTTGGGGGTGACATTCGAAAAAGATGTCAAAGCCCCCCCCGGTTTGGCATTGATATGTCTTTGATGTGCAAAAACGCAAAGATGTATTGCTCGTATGGCGCAACCACCCACAAATGGGCGTTATTCCCCTGAAAATAGGGTTAGTGTGGCATTTTAAGTGCTTGGAGAAAGTATTGTGAGAGGCTGTAAATGGATATGTGCTTGAAATAGGCTAACTATTTTTAAAGCAATATCTTAGGCGATAAATTATAGGTATTTGTTAGGTATTTGATAAGCCCCAACATAATACAGGTTTACGTAAGAATATGCCCCTTCACGTGAACACAGCGCGCACAACGATCCAGCACAGATTCCACGCAGTCGGCAAATTGTCAGTTAAGTGCTCGTTTCAGTGGAGCGTATGACTTCGCTATAGAGTTCTGTGATTGTGGCGATGGGATCAACGTTACAGGCTTTGCAGATGGCAACCCATTCCATCATGTCAACACGTCTCTGTCCCTGCTCAAGCCTCAGTACGGTGTTCTGAGGGCATCCCAGTTCTTTGGCAAGGTCTCTTTGTGTCATACCAGCATTTCCACGAAATAACTTGATCGCGTCAGCGACTTTGTCATTCCCTTTGCTGTAGATGGATTTCTTCACGCACATATCAGCGCATTAAATGCCCTTGAAAACAAAATGTGGTCAAGATAGGATGCTGGTAATGCTTGCCTTAGGGGGTGCAGCAATTGTGATGTGACTTGTTAACAAAAGGCGCTTAGGCATTTCATCCAAGGCTTAGCGTCTGATGGTTTCGATTTAGACCTTTCCCATAGAAACGGGGCAACGAATGAAAAAGGCTGTTCATGTACTGGCGACTATCGTGTTTTTAGTGATGCTGCTTTGGGAGTTGCCAATCAGCTTTGTGATGGTGGCTGATGAAGCCCTGCCCCATGAAGTCTCACGATTGGTGATTGTGGGGATCATCACCGCGATTGCTTTGGTCTTTTACCTCAAGACCAAGCCCAAGGGGTCTAAGTGATGCGAGAATGTCCCTCATGTGGTCGTGAGGTGTCCGAGCAAGCCCACACCTGCCCACACTGTGGTCAACCTCTACGCGAAACAGCGGGGCAGCAGTTGGCAGGATGCGGATTGTTGGTCATTGCTGCAATCGGCTTCATATTGGCTCACAGCTTCATCGGGAGTGGCCATCTGACATGGATCATGATGGGCGTGATTATCATCGGTGGTCTTGTTGCGATGGACGAACGCAGGCGCGGGTAAAGAGCCTGTTTTCTCTTTCGGAATACTGTGCTTGCTGGTAAGCTGGATGTAGTTTTACATCTCAGCATCACCCGCTTATTGCCAGTCGAGTCAAATGAAAATAAGTCCTATTTCTGTACCGATATATGTACCGATTCTCAAAACTCAGTGAAGCTGGGATTTGATATTTTTTATTTGGTAAGGTGTTGATTGTAATTGTTTTAGAAGCGTGGTTGGGTGGGTTGAAAACTGGGTTCGAGTCCTCTCGCCCGCATTTTTCTCATTTCTTGTAATCAGTCTGCGATTCATCATCATGTGCAGGGCAAAGCGATTTACTCGAAGGCATATCGCGTTATGGCAATATCTCATTGCTGTTGGGATCGTGCTGACGTTGCTATGTTCGGGACTATTTTTATTGGTGGACGGTTGGCAGCAATGGCATTACTGCGTGATTGGTGTCCTAGGGACGGTGCTTTCGATCTGGGTGGCAGTTCAATTCTTCAGGGAGTTGCGGTTTATCCAATCGATCGATTGGATTGAATTTAAACCGGGCATAATCGAATTGAAAATATCAGGCCATGTGCTTCAGTTCAAGATTCCCGATGACTTGATTGCGGTTCATACAGACAATCAAAAAACGGTGGGAATCCGTTTGAAATATGCAGGACGGAATCGAGTTATTCAATATGCAAACTTTGAGAATCGCGAACAAATGCATGATGAATTGATTGCTGCTGCTGGAAAAAATAAAACGGCAATACCTATAGAGCATAAGCTGTAGATCGCGATGTATAGGGGGACAATTTTCCCATGCATTGGATCGCTTACTGGTTCTGGCATTTGCTTCTGGCCAATTCGATTCGGATGCGAATCGTTAGCGGGGAGCATGGCAGCTTGTCTTGGGCTTCAGAGGGGAAGCCACTTGGATTACCCAGTTAATACGTTCATCACTGAAAGACACCGGCGAGTTCGAGGAGGGTGGCCAGGGCGTTGTAGCTGGCGTGGATGATGATGGCTAATGTCAGGCGGTTGAGTTGGAAGGGGACTTGGGGACGCTGGGCGGTTAGCATGGTCCGCTGCCAGACGTTGGCAACACCGGTTCCCACGATTGTCGAACATCCCACATGCAGCGCAACGCACACCGACCATCGCCAGGCGATAATCGCGGGGGTTGGATGGTTGATGTAGACCAGCAGGTACATCGCGTTTTCGATTACGGCAAAACCCAGGCCTGACAGCGCTGCACAGATGACGATCTGCCCGGGAGTGCAGACCCAGTAGGGCTTGAGTTCTGCGACCAAGGCGATGGCTAAGACCTTCATGATTTCTTCAATCATGGGGGCGATCATGATAACGCCCAGCAGGCCAAAAACGTCGAGGCCGGATTGGACCTGCACGGTTTGCCAAAGCGTGCCGACGATGGCAAGGGGACCGCTGACAAACGCCAACACTGCCAGGAATAACCATGATTGGATGGCCGAAACCTGCGCAGCTTTGTATTGCAGCCACGACGCGTAACCGAGTTCACCATGACGGATCGGTCGGTCATATTGGATGTGGCCACATTCTGGACACGGTTGGCCGACATGACAGCCCTGGAGGTTGTAGTCGCAATTCAGACAATGCCAGGGTCGGTCAATGAGGCGCGGTTGGTCTTGATCGGCGGAGATGGTGTAGCCCGGTTCATCGAAGACGGAGTGTTGGGCGATTTCGTGATGGGTGTCGGTGTATTCAAGCGTGCGATCAGCGATTGCTTCGGAGGGATCAATGCCGGAGGCGTCGACGGGCTGACCGCCATAGATGGGTTCGTCTTCGATGCCGTGCCCATTTGCCATTATGCCAACACCTGTGTGATAGGCTGGGCGCGACGGACAGCCGTACCAAAGGCCACGATTTCCACCTGCGCCATGCCGCTTCTGCCTGTTGCCATACTGATGTTGGACGTTTCAAAGCGGACATTCCAGACTTCGGTGGCGCCCAGTCGTCTTGCGTCTTCGATCATGCGCAGCAGGGCTTCGCGTCGCCCGCGTGTGAGTAGTGATTGGAATGATTTCATCTCACCGCCGAAGATATTTCGCCAACGTGCGAAGAACGTTTTGGCATAGTCGCTTGCCATGACCGCCTGGCCGATGACCATCTGCGCATCGGCCACGGTTTGTGGGTCTTTGATGCGTTTGCGGTTATCGAGTTTGACGATGGGAAAGAGAATGCCTTCGCGCTGTTCCAGTGACCGGATGTGATTTCGTTCGTTGCGTCGCCCGAAGATCAGGCCAAGCAACATCCCAAGGATAAAGTCCATGAGCGTACCTTTCGCTGATCAGGGTCAATAAGCACTGGGTGCATCGTTCTGTGCGACGGGGGGTTGGTTGTTGTCCATCATGGGGACTTGTTGGGCAAGGGGTTGGATTTGCGGTTGGGGGGCTGGGATCGGCTGAGGTTTGGGCGCCAGTTTCACTGCCGTCCCGTAGGCGTACATTTCTGCTGCGCCCGACGCCACCGCGCTGGTGGTAAAGCGTACATTGACTACGGCGTCGGCACCGAGTTGCTGAGCCTGGGCGATCATCCGATCCATTGCCTGACGTCGCGACTCGGTGAGCAGTTCGGTGTAACCCCTGAGTTCACCACCGACCAGGTTTTTCAAGCTGGCCATGATGTCTCGGCCGGCATGCTTGGCGCGAATGGTATTGCCTTGGACCAGGCCCAGCACGTCACTGATTTGACGGTTGGGTACTTCCTCGGTGTTGACGATGATCATGTTGTGTGCTCCTTGAGAGAGTGTGTCATTACATCACAGCATGCATCACCGATGCAGCGTGCGTGTTGGTTTGTGATATGAATGTCTATGGGGAATTGAAGTGAAAGGCAGATAGCCAGCTTGCGATGCGTGAAGACGATCTGATTGAGCTGTTTCATCTATTCCCACCGGTTATGAACATGGGCCGGATACCGTCCCGGCATGTCAAGGTTTGAACGTATTATGATCCGCTGGCTTGGTGATGACAACATTGATCTTGCCTTGATCATGCAGTGCGTGCTATTTGTCCCTGTCAATTGATTCACAATCGGTCGATTCACGGTACAATCTCCCCCATGCAATGGTTGATCTACTGGTTTTGGCAGTTGATCCCAGCCAATCCGATTCTGATGCGAATCGTTCACGGGGGATCACGACGGGTGCGACACCTTTGGGTGCGCATGGGCTATGTTGGTGTCATGGTCATGCTCGTGATGCTTGCCTTGGCTTCCGGGGGTGGGATTGGGCAGGACATCTCCATGACCGCGCTGGCCAAAGCCGGTGCGCACGTCTTTGCTCAGATCGCTTACGGGCAGGTGATTCTCATCTGCTTGCTTTCACCGCTGTTCATGGCAGGGGCGATCTCGGCGGAGCAGCAGGGCAAAACCTTTGACATCATGCTCACCACGCCATTATCGAACCTGCAGATTGTCTTTGGTTCGCTGCTGGGTCGACTGTATTTCGTGTTGGCATTATTGATTAGCGGATTGCCTTTGTTTTCCGTGTTATTGATCTTCGGCGGTGTGCCGGTCAGTGCGGTGTTCGTGAGTTTTGCAGTGGCAGCGTTGTCGGCATTACTCATGGGTGCGGTGGCGGTGACGTTATCAGTGATGCGCATTGGTGGCCGCAAAGCCGTGGTGGGTTTTGTCATCGGTGTGGCTGGTTATCTCGTTGCCGGTTACATGATCGACGTGACACTGCTGCGGAACTTCCCGATTGTTGCGGATGGCACGAATTACCTGACACCGCTGCACCCGATTCTGGTGCTTGAAAGCTACTTGAATGCTGCCAACTATCACGCGCCTTCGCCGGATGAACTGACGGGTTACTCGGGGCTTGCCAAGTTGTATCTGTGTCACCCGTTTGGCGTGTTTGCGACGGTGACGACTTTATTGAGCGTGTCGATGCTCACGTTCTGTTCACTGTGGGTGCGTATGATCGGGCAGGGGCAGAGTCAGTGGGTCTACAAACTCAAAAAGAAACTCCGCATTGGTAAAGGTCAGGGCGAGCGTCGCCGCCAACCGCGAACGGTTTGGCTCAATCCCATTGCCTGGCGTGAGGCTTCGACGCGTGGCAAAGTGGCTGCAGGGATTCTGGGCAAATGGGCGTTCGTGCTCATTGGTTGGTTGGCCGGCGCGCTACTGATCTGGTTGTATCACAGTAAAAACCTGCCATCGATCGCCAACGCCGGTGGTCGGAACCTGCCTCAGCATGAAGTGTTCCGCAATATTCTGGCAACGCTGTTAATCATGGAGTTGGCGGTGATCTGCCTGGTGGCGTTGTACATGAGTGCCAGTTGCGTGAGTCGTGAACGGGAAGACCGGACGCTGGATTTGATTCTGACCACGCCGGTGACGCCCAAGCTTTACATCTGGGGCAAGCTGCGTGGGTTGGTGAGCTTTTTGACGATGATGTTGACCGTCCCCGTGGTGACATTGGCGATGGTCAGTGTGTACACGTGGATCGGTCGCGCCCAGCAGTGGCCTCAGGCAATGGTCAGCTATGGTGCCGGTAATGCCACGGCGACGTACCCGTTGCTAAACATTGAGGCCGCGTTGTTGTTGCTGCTGATGCTTTTGCCGTTTGTCGGCTTCTGTGTGATGGTCGGCATGAACTGGTCAGTCAAAAGCAAGGGCGTACTCGGTGCGGTGATCTGGTCGGTGGGCATATTGTCTGCAATCAGCATGGTGCTTGGGTTCTGCGGCTGGAGTGCGGCAGCCAACATCCCGGTGGTCGGGCCGATCATCAACAGTTTCAGCCCGGTGACGCATATGCTGGTGATCATCAATCCTTATGAACGGGTTCACAGCATGATGGCTGAGCCGATACCCGGCCGATGGAACCTCGTGATGGGGGCGGCATTGGCGGCAGTGGGCTACAGCGTGATGGTCTACGTGCTGCTACTCAACATCGTGCGCAACTTCGATCAAACCGTCCGCCAGCTCAGTGGCAACGGTTGATAATGCCATCTAAACGCCTTGTTTTGGCGGACAATCGTCACAATCGATACAAACCCAACTCTTTGGCAGCTATTTCTGCCAATTAACTTGCATTGCCATTGAAGCTTAAATGGTTCGACTTATTCTGTATAAAGTCCAGTAGTTTTTTATTGGACGAACAAGGAGGGAAACCGGTCGGTGGCGTCAGGGGTGATTTTGCCGACCGGAATCTTGTTGACGAGAACAACAACTTTAAGGGGGATTGAGACGCCATGAAAAAGCACTTCATTCCATTTTTGCTGGTTCTGACATTGGTTTTGGGTTTTTCACAGACGCAGACCCGTGCAGATATTCTGATTGACGATTTTGCAACCGGTGTTGACCTGAGCACCTTCGGCACGACCAGTGCGGTCGATGACGGTTTTCACTCTGGTGTGCTCGGTGGTTATCGTGACACGTTGGTGGTTGCATCCTCCGGTGGGATCAACATTTTCTATTCACCGGTCATTGGCAACACGATTGCCTTCGACGGCATTGCCGGTTCCTCCGGTTTCTACGGCTCACTCTATGACGGTGCCGGCCTGGATGGATCGCTGAATCTTGACCTGCTCGGTGGCACCACCACGGGCAGCTTCTCGCTGGTGGTCTATGACGCCAATGGTGAAGGTACCGCCCACGTCAGCGTCTTGGACAATGGTGGCAATGCCTATTCAAGCATCCAGCATCTGAACGATGGCTTCGCTGGCACGCTGAGCTTTGACTATGCCGACTTCCTGACCGCTGGTGTTGACCTGACGGATATCAAGTCGATCAACCTGGTGATTGCCAGCTCAGGCGTAGCAGATGACTTTACCTTTGGTTCATTCACTGCCACCAATAGTGTGGTTCCCGAACCGGCCACCTTGACCCTGTTGGGCTTTGGCAGCCTCCTGATCATGCGTCGTCGCCGCAACCATCGCCGCACCGCATGACGCAGATATCACAATACAATCAACAAACACCCCGTGTGCTCAATGCATCGGGGTGTTTTTAATTGGGTGATGCTTGAACGATTTGAAACAATAACCCTGCTTGTTTGAATGAAGATCTTTGAGCTAATAGACGTGTGTGTTGCAGTGTGATTAGCGGGTATTGTCTTGGTGAGTCGGCCCGTGTCGAGCCGGTGTTCTGGGTTGGACTGTTACAGATCGGATCACACAGGCAGGCGATCATGTTCCATCTGTCATCTCAGCGATTGGCGATCGATACTGTATATAGCCGAGTCATCCTGGCTCGGTTGACTTGAAATCATGCCGTTCAAGGCACCACGCCAATGACAATAAAACGCGCGTCGATATGCGTTTGATCATGGTGCATGGGTATGAAAAATCAGATGAAAGCTGCAAGTTCAGATTAGACCGTTTCCAGCAATTCATGTTCAACTACCTTCTCAAAGGGATTGGTGATTAGGGATTTGGGATTAGGCCTGTTATTCAGGTATCGCCTTGTCTTTACCCTAATCCCTTATCTGCCTAAACGTGAAAATGAATTGCTGGAAACGCTCTAATGCTGATGCATGATCAACTGGCGGAATGGAGACTCACTCAACCGCGACGCTGTTGATTGGTGGCCTTGTTGAGCGTCTTCTTTTCCTTCTCGGTCAGCGACTGAATGCCCGAGGCTTTGACTTTAGCCAGGATGCGATCGACTTCTTCATCGAGTTCCTGTTGGGATTTCTGATCGCGGTTGGCTTTCCATTGGTTAGCGCGTTGCGCCAGCGTGGGTTTACTGCGACGACTGCCTCCCATGTCCGCGAAGTTCAGCAGGCTCGGTTTACGGATCAGGAAGAAACCGAGAATCGCGCCGCCCAGGTGGGCTGCTTCACCGCCAGCGTTATTGCCTTGGCTGAGCAGGGTCAATGCTGCCACACCCACCATCATCCAGATCATCACGCGCATCTTGATGGGGATGATGAACATGAACAGGACCTGCGTATTGGGGGAGATTTTTGCGGCTGCCACCATCACGCCAAAGAGTCCGGCCGAGGCACCGACCAGTGGGATATAGCCACTCTGCCCATTGTACTCCGGCAGGATATGCATCAGCATCATCAACACATAAAACAGGCTGCCCGACACACCGCATAACAGGTAGTAGGCCAGGAACCGTTTGGAGCCCAGGTAAGTTTCGACCATCGGCCCGAAGAAAAACAGTCCAAGCATGTTCCAGAACAGGTGACTGACCCCTGCATGCAGGAATTGATACGAGAGTACACGCCAGACCTGGAAGTGCTCAAAAGCGGTAACAAATGAGAAGTAGCCGATCCCATGAAGTGGGGCCATGCCGTGGAAGGTGATTTTGGCAAAGTTAATGAGGATCGCATCAATCACGAACACCGCGACATTGATGATGATCAGGATCGCCACCATCGACAGCCAGCCCGGTGCGGGAATCAGAAAATTGCCCACGCGTTTGGAGGGGCCAAAAGGGCTGTCTGCCTGTGTGTAGTCGCGGTCGTATACGCCCATCGGTTTCTGTCCTGTGGGTGATACCCATCATGGTTGACTTCGGTTGCTTTGCCAACGCAAGATACCGCAGGCGTGGCAAGGCGGTCAAAGTGCCCCCGCAAAACTCCAGGTAGCATTCGGGGGTTTCCGGGGAACTTCCGGGAAACTTCCGGGGGGGGTTATCTGCAAAACGTCTGATAATACAACAAGGCTGCGACGGTTTTACCATCAATGATTTTCCCGTCGCGTATCATTTCAATCGCCTCATTGAAGGGCATGACTTTAACGGTAATCTTCTCGTTGGGTTCAAGTTGCTGCCCCACTGCCGTCAGATCCGTTGCAAGGTAACAGTGCATCATCTCGGTGCAGATGCCCGGTGACGAATAGAACCTGGTGAGAAACGCGATGTTCCCGGCCTTGTAACCGGCTTCTTCGACCAGTTCACGTCCTGCGCAGACGTCTGGCGGTTCGGGTGGTTCGAGCGTGCCTGCGGGAAGTTCCCATAACGCTTCGTCCTCGATGTGGCGTTCGTTACGGATCATCACCACGTGATCATCATCGATCATTGGCAGGATCACCGCCGCCCCGGGATGGAGCACGATTTGCTTGTGATACGTCCCCGCATCCGGATTGCGATTGGTTAACTCCAACTGGACCACGTCAAAGCGTTTGCCGTCGAAGACCTTCTCGCCCATTTGTTCGATTTTGCGCTGAGCCATGGGCGCATTGTAAATCAAAACACCTAAACCCGCATGAACCAACGACCAAGCAACGATTTGTCAGCCAGCGCAAGATTGTCTTAGCATTCACATCACATTTGGTTACCATCAATCTTTCACTTTCACCACAGCCAACATGATCAAAGGCCAGCTACATGATTGATCTGTCACACACCGGTCCCTGGGACGTTCATTGGGTTTGGCGGGAACAACCGCAGACCCTGCCGTTTGAGCGATGCTTTTTCCGCTTGGACTTTACGCTGGATCAGGTGGGTTACCTGAAGCTGCATCTCTCAGCAGACAGTCGGTACAAGCTCTACATCAACGGCCAGATGCTCGGCGTCGGACCAGCAGCAGGGGACTTTTATCATTATCACTACGACAGCTTCGGCTTTGAACGAAAAATCAAACTCAACCCCAACACCTATCAGTTGGTTGTCGAAGTACTGAGTTTTGGTTCCAACGGCCCGATCAATGAAATGCACGCGCGGGCGGGCATGATGCTTCACGGTGCGGTGTTCAATGAAGAGCAAGATGATGTGCTGGTGTCCCTGTCGACCAAGGGCAATGGTGAATCCAAATGGCACGTCTTGCATGACCCAACCTTCTCGCCACAGATCGGTGGGGGCAAGACCTCGGACTCCGAGCAACCCAATTATTACTACTGGGCGTTGGGCTACACCGAATCGGTGGACTTAACGAAGATGCCCGAGGACCCGTTGACGCTGTCACTGGACGATGAACGTTGGCAGCCGGTGCATCGTCTGTTCCCGGTGTATCGTCGCAGTGATCCGGTGACCGATTATGCAGCGCCTTGGCTACTGGTCCCCAGCGTGATCCCACAACCCGAACTTGGCCAGCAGGTGTTTTTCCAGATCGCTCGCACGTCGGAGAACACGCAGCAAACAGATTGGGAAAACCTGATCTACAAACGCGAGCCGGTGACGATCCCTGCCAACACCTCGGTGCGCGTGATTTTCGATCAAGGCCAACTCACCACCGCTTACCCGCAGATCAGCTTCAGCGATGGCAAAGCTGCGAGTCTGAAAATGGTCTACGCAGAAGGCTTCAGTAAAGACTGGAACAAAGGCATCCGCGATCAGGCAGACGGCCAGCAGATCGAAGGACACAGCGACGTCGTCATCGCCGGTGGTAAGACCGCGTTCTACTCCCCCATGCGTTGGCAGACCTATCGTTTCATCGAACTCTACGTCGATACTCAGGATGAACCACTCACCATCACGCAGTTCGATTCCCTTTTCCATGCATACCCGCTAACTCGGCAGGCTGAGTTCCAGACGGACAACGATCTTGCCAACGAAATCTGGGATTTGAGTTGGCATACGCTAAGACTCTGTGCCCAGGATCACTTCACCGACTGTCCCTATTACGAGCAACTCCAATACGTCGGGGACTCGATCATCCAGGCGCTCATTGCCTGCAATGTCGGCGGGGATGTTCTGCTCTGGCGTCGCCTGCTCACCGACATGGATCACTCCCGTCAGCACTTCGGCCTGACCATGAGTCGCTACCCCTCGCGACACCCGCAGTTCATCCCGACATTCAGTTTGATCTGGGTGCGTGCGGTTCAGCTTTACGATCAACACATCGGCGAAACCGAACTGGTCAAAGAACTCTACAACGGCATGCAGCAGGTCATTCACTGGTTCACCCAGCGATACAACGACGACGGACTCTTTGCCTCCCTGGAATGGTGGCAGTTTGTCGACTGGGTTCCGTTCTGGAAAAAGGGGGGTGGTTCGCATCAAGTCCAACGTGAAGGCGATCCGACGGTTTATCCCAGTACGGTGATGAACCTGTTCCTGCTCGATGCGCTGCATGCCATGATCGAGATGGCGCCGGTGGCAGAAGTCGATGAGCATGTGGTAGTGAAGTATCAGCAGCAGGCTCAGAGTTTGCGTGATGCGATCCGCAAACACATGTGGTCTGCGGACCGCGGACTCTTTGCTGACAGTGAACATCGGGATCAGTTTTCCGAACATGCCAACCTGCTTGCCGTGTTGACGGGGACGGCTGACGAATCACAGTTGTCGAGCATTACGGAAAATCTCTTTACACAGACGGATGAAAAATTCGCACGCTGCACCATGTATTTCCAGTTCTACTTCGCCCGTGTGATGAGTCAGCTTGGCTTGCCCGACCGCGTCTGGGAGAAACTCGATGGTTGGCAGACGTTCCTTGATCTGCATCTGACGACACTGCCCGAACGCCCGGATACGCTGGAAAATCCGGGGCGGAGTGATTGTCATGCATGGAGTGGTTGGCCGGCATACTGGTTTGTCAGTCACGTACTGGGGGTGCATCCGGCAGCACGCGGCTATGCGACCATCGGTATCAAGCCCCAACTCGGCCGACAGAAGCAGGCCCAGGGCATCGTCCCGACACCGCATGGCCCGGTGAAAGTCGAACTGACCCAAATCGAAGGTACATTCACACTCAAGGCCCAAACGCCCGACAACGTCCCCTGCATCATCACCATGCCCGATGGCAACATCACCGAACACCACGGCGGCGTGGTCGTCCTGCAATGTGCAAGTTGATAAACAACGCACGGCGTTCACTCAGGCGAGCCGCGTTGTGTCAACGCGGGATTGAGCGAAGCTCAACATCGACATACGCATATTGTGCGATCAAGCTTGTTATCAAACCCCATCCCCCGGTTTTCGTTACAATGACAACCTTGTTTATCATTGTCAGGAAACCAACATCATGGCCAAGATCAAAGCAGTTGTCAGTGTCATCGGGCAGGATCAGAAAGGTGTCGTTGCACGCTTTGCGACCTACCTGGCTGAGCAGGGCGTTAACATTGAAGACATCGAACAACAGGTCGTCCACGGGCAGTTCATCATGGACATGCTCGTCGACCTGGCTGACATGTCGGCCACCCTCGACGGTTTGATCACTGGTCTTTTGGAGTTGGGGCAACAGATTCAGATGACCGTGCGCGTCGCGCTGCATGATCAACGTCGTCAGAAAAAGGTCGCCATCCTAGTCAGCAAGGAACCGCACTGTCTTGAGCAGCTGCTGCGTGATGATCACGCAGGTAAACTCCGTGGTGATATCGTCTGCATACTCAGTAACCATCCTGATCTCAAACCCATGGCAGACAAGGCGGGTATTCCTTTTGAACACATGCCCTCCACTGACAAGCCTGCCCACATGAAGTGGCTGCTTGAGCGTCTGAATCATTACAACACCGATCTGGCGGTTCTTGCCCGTTACATGCAGGTCATCACGCCCGATGTGTTGGAAACCTACAAGCATCGCATCATCAACATTCACCCGTCACTCTTGCCTTACTTCCCCGGCGCCAAGCCGTATCACCAGGCATGGGAGTCGGGCGTGCGCGTCACCGGCTGCACCGCGCACCTGGTCACCGAACAACTCGACCAGGGGCCCATCATTCTCCAGGACGTCTTTCACATCAACGTCGGCAAGGACAGTTCCGACGAAGTCAAACTCAAAGGCCAGCAACTTGAAGGCCGCGTCCTCTCCGATGCTGTGCAGATGTACCTGGATGAAAAGCTGGTGGTCATCGACGAAAAAGTCGTCTTCCGTCCCGGCTTAAGCACCTTCCTGGATCACGACGACAAAGAGTAAGCCAACATGAATCAGCCTGCATCGACACCCCAATCACCCACCCCGCCAACACCCCGCCCCGACGGCCCACCACGCAAAAGTTCAGGCGGATGGCTTGTCTTGATTCTCGTTACGTTGGTGATGTTCGGCCTGTTCATTGGCACGATCGTCATGCTCGGCTGGGTCTACAAAGACAAGATGATCGCCTCCGTCGTGAACATGAGTCTGCACGCTGCCTTGACGGAATTGCCGTTACCCGAGCAGCAGAAAAAGGACATCATCCATCAGACCGATCGACTTTATGAAGCGTTTCTGGACAAGCGCATTGCTGCTCAGGAATTGGGCGATGTCGTTGAGAAACTCATCCAGGGACCTGCCCTGATGGTGGGGACGGTTTACTATGCGGCGAACCATCAGATTGACATCTCCGACCGAACTGATGAACAGAAACGTGATGCCAGAATTCAGGTTGGCCGCATGACCGAAGCGGGGATAGCCAAAAAGTTTCCACCTGATGAACTTGAACCCATCGTCGACATTCTCAAAGCTCAAGTCGATCCCGACAAGCCACAGTCAGAGCAGCAATCGCCCCTCAAGGAAAAACTCACCGCTGATGAGTTGGATGCGTTACTGGTAATCTGCAAACAGTTGGCAGACAACGCGAAGATTCCTGAGACTGATGAACCCTATGCGTTTGATCCATCGGAGCATGTCCGCAAAGTCGTCGACGAAATCCTCGGTCCGGAAGAGATTGACGAAACCACCAATCTGCCGCAGTGAGGTATGTCAGTTTTTACACGACATCTCCGACTTTCATGACGTCATTCCCGCGCAGGCGGGAATCCAGTGGCATTCTGTCGACACTTACAAGTTCCACCGGACTTCCGTCTGCACGGGAGTGACGGATGGTGAAGGTCAATCCGTGTAGCTATTCAGTCATCAAGCAAAGTGGATGTTACGACCGCGTACGCTTGAGCCATTGGGCCAAGGCGGTTTGGCTCATGCAGTTGATCACGTTTTGGGCAGTGACGCCAGCACGTCGGGCGGTGAGAATGCCGTACTTGAGTTCATCCATATCACCGGGGCCGTGTGCGTCGGTGTCGATGGCTAGCATCACGCCGGACTCAATCGCCAGGCGTGCATGTGAATCGCGCAAGTCCAAACGCCAATGGTTGGCATTGATCTCAAGTGCGATCCCGCGTTCCTTGGCAGCATCAATGAGCTTACCCATGTCCGGGCTCAAACCTTCGCGACGATTGATTAGCCGACCTGTGGGATGCCCCATGATCGTGACGTACGGATTTTCAACAGCTTTAAGCAGTCGCGCGGTGGCGGTCTTGGGGTCCTGCGTTAACGCGGCATGCGGGCTGGCAACGACGATGTCCAGTTCTGCAAGCAAATCATCTGCATAGTCCAATGTGCCGTCCGCAAGAATGTCCACTTCGCTGCCAGCCAGGATGGTGAGTTTGCCTTCATACTTTTTGGCAGCAGCACGGATTTTTTCAATGTGTTCAACCAGACGTTTTTCATTCAAACCATTGGCCTGCGCCTGACCCTTGGAGTGGTCGGTGATGGCTATGGTGTGAAACCCGCGATCAATCGCAAAGTCGGCATACTGTTCAATACTCCAAATACCGTCACTGGCGGTGGTGTGTGCATGTAACTCCGCTTTGATGTCTGCCACTTCAATGAGTTTGGGCAGCTTGTCTTTTTCAGCCAGCGTTAACTCGCCGTGATCCTCGCGCATCTCCGGGGCGACCCATTGCAGGTCCAGTGCTTTGAACACATCTTCCTCGGACTTGGCAGCGACGGGTTTATCGTCCTTGGTCAGCGCGTATTCGTTCAGACTCATGCCCATCTTGATCGCGCGCTGACGCATCGCCACGTTGTGTTCCTTGGAACCGGTGAAGTACATCAATGCTGCACCAAAGTGGTCTGGCTCGACGATGCGCAAATCAACCTGTACGCCATGCTCGGTGCGCACGGAGCTTTTGGTCTGACCTTGCGCGAGCACTTCGGTGACCCCCGGAAGTTGGACAAAGAAATCACTGATGGTTTTGGAATCGTCTTCGCTTGCTGCAACCAGGATATCGATATCACCGATGGTCTCCTTGCCGCGACGCAGTGATCCTGCGTATTGGGCTTGTTCGACTTCGCCCAGTGTTTGGAGTTGTTCGACGAACCATTGGGCGATGGGCAGGGCTTTACCGATGTTCACGCGCCCGCCGGTGGACTCCATGAACGCGATGGACTTTCGGATTTTGTCCAGCGACTTTTGGCCCATGCGTGGGAGTTTGGTCAACTCGTCGGTTTTGAGTTTTTCTTTCAGATCATCAAGTGATTCGATGCCAGCCTGCGACCACATCAGGCCAACGGTTTTGGGGCCGAGTCCTGAGATTTGCAGCAGGTCCAGCAGGCCGTGGGGGATGCGTGCCATGACATCTTCGTGGGCTTTGATCTTCCCGGTTTCCAGGAACTCAGCGATCTTGCTGGCAGTGGATTTACCAATGCCGTCGATCTTGGCAAGCAGCGCGACCTCCGCGCCGATCTCCCCCAGGTCGGTGGGCAATTCCCCAATGACACGGGCGGCCTTGGCGTAGGCGTTGATGCGGAAACGGTCATCTTCCAGAATGGTGTGCACGTCAGCCATCTGCTGGAAAATCGCAGCGAGTTGTTGGTTGGTATCCATGGGGCGTAGCGTATCACAAAGCGATGACGCGCTAAACTTGATGGATGTCAGCGATACACAGTGTCGCAGCTATTTTCAGTGTGTGCGATTGCCTGAAAGTTACCCCAGATGTTTCTCAATGAGTTTGGCACGATGACCAAAGACACGGACGTCGGTGAGTTCATCACAGCGTGTACGTGCCTGGTGCATGAGTTTACGCAGTTGCTCGCGGTCTTGATCCAGTGCGATGACGCGCTGGGCAAGGTCGTTAATTGCACCAATGGGAACCAGGTCGCCACCGCCCTTGTGGATGAGTTCTTCGGAGTAGTTACTGCCATAGCCGACGATGGGCGTGGCCTGTCCCATGGACTCAATGAGAATGCGCGGCGACTCGGGCGTCATGTGACAGAATAGCAGCATGTCCGCATCAAAGATCGCATCCATCATCGCTTTGCGACCTTCCAGATGACCCGGGAGGGCGACGCGGTCTGACAAGTTGAGTTTGTTGATCTGCTGCTGCATGTTGTCGATCTGATCACCGGTGCCAAACCACTGAGCGATGAAGTTCACACCGGCATCACGGGCGATAGCCAGTGCATTGAGCCAATGGTCCGGCCCCTTCATGGAAATCGCGCGACCGGCATAGACGATCTTCAACGGACGGTCGTCGGTCAGTGATTCGATCTTGGCTTGGACGTCATCCATCGCTGCCAACTCCGATGGCTGGACCTGGGCATCGTGAATCATGAACGGCTTGGGACACCAATCGCGATAGCCCTCGTAGGTGTCCGCCCCGTGGAAGAGTCCAAGGCTGCTTCGGTTGATGATGGTTTTTTCTGCAAAGCGCATCATCGTGCCTTCGACCTTGCCACGAATGCGATGACGTAGACGTTTGTCTTTGGCGTTGTGTTGGTAGACCTGATGCGTGATCCAGTCGGTGTGTACGGCATAGGGGCGTTGCTGGCGGTATGCCAGTCGAGCTGCCGTCGCGGGCCAGTCTCCAATCGTGCAACCGCTGATCCCAAACTGCAGATACCGGTGTTCGGAAATGAGTTTTTTCAGGGTCGTTTTGACCTGTCGTATGTATTTCAAATGCATCGCCGGATGGTAACCCCAAGGCAGCGGCACAAGCTTGAGGTGGCGTTTGAAATACGATTCAGGCACGGGTACCCAGGTTGCATTCCTGGCCTTGGCCTGCTCGTCAATCGGGCGAACCGGGGCCGCCAGCGTCAGCGGGGAAAAGTGTTCCAACCAGCATTTCAGACCGTTGAGCCCCTGTGATTCAACGAGCAAATTGCCTTGGTTGTCGGTGTGAAACGGCAGGGGCAACACCAATAACATGCTGTGATCCATGGGAATGGCGTTGGCATTGATATTCCATTGGGAGCTGATTTGCATGAGGTCTCTCTCTAAAATGGGGCCGGATGTCCACTTGGCAATAACCCACTGATTGACCCAATGCAAAATTGCCAGGCAGATAATCGGACTTCGCTTACACGCTGCAAACACAACATTGGCACAACCTGTACAATCCAACCGGTTGCCCGCATGAACGTGGAACAGGCTCATCAACTTAACGCAGCAGTGTTCCCTCACTTGAGATGCAGTCGATTCTGGCGTATCGTGCAGGATTCCCGGATGGGTTCGGGCAGGTTCGACGGGGCGGACTTGAGCAAACGGCATGAAGGTGCCGATAATATCTTTATTCAGTGCTTATTTTGACTGCCAGGGAGGGCAGAGGCGTTGGCCAAACGTAAAAAACGCAAACAAGACGAATCGCTGTTCGATGCGGCGTCCGCCGATGGCAGTGGTGGTGATCTGGACGATGTCCTCTCCGATCCCACGGAAAACAGTGCGCCACTGCATGACCTGGCGCAAACCCGATATCTCAACTACGCGCTGAGCGTGATCACCAGCCGTGCCTTGCCTGACGTGCGTGACGGGATGAAACCGGTTCAGCGGCGCATTCTCTACACCATGTTCACCCAAGGCGTCACCCACACCGCCAAACACCGCAAGTGTGCCAAGGTCGTCGGTGACGTGATGGGTAACTATCACCCGCATGGCGACTCGGCAATTTACGATGCCATGGTCCGCATGGCTCAGCCGTTCTCCATGCGTGTCCCGCTGGTCGATGGTTCGGGTAACTTTGGCTCACTCGACGGTGATAACGCAGCAGCCATGCGTTACACCGAATGTCGCATGGCGCCCATCAGTATTGAGATGTGTTCGGAACTCACCCAGCAGACCGTGCACTTCCGACCCAGCTACGATGGCACCAAGTCCGAACCGGTGGTGCTTCCCGCACGTGTGCCCAACCTGCTGGTTAACGGCGCGACGGGTATCGCGGTGGGCATGGCAACCAACATCCCGCCCCACAATCTCAAGGAAGTCTGTAACGCCCTTGTGAAGCTGCTGGAGAATCCTGAACTCAAGACCTATCAGCTCATTGCCAATGATGCCGTCCAGGGACCGGACTTCCCCACCGGCGGTGAAATGCTCAACAGCCGCGACGAGCTGCGTGAGATTTACAAGAACGGGCAAGGCGCCATTCGACTCCGCGCCAAGTGGGAACTCGGACCTGCCACCCGTTCGACCAAGACGATCTACATCACCGAGATTCCCTACGCGGTCAACAAGTCCAACCTGGTTGAGTCAATCGCTCAGGTTGTCATCCAACGCAAACTCCCACCGCTTTTGGATATCAAGGATGTCTCCACCGAGGACGTGCGCATTGAGTTGGAACTCAAGAAGGATGCAGACGAACAGAAGGTCATGGCATACCTCTGCAAGCATACGCCACTGCAGACCAACTTCAACGTCAATCTCACCTGCCTGATCCCCACGGAAAATCCCGAAGTCGGCCGACCCGAGCGTTGTGATTTGCGTGAGATTCTCCAGTGCTTCCTTAACTTCCGTCTGGAAGTCGTCACCAAGCGCCTGGAACACGAACTTAAGCAACTGCAGAAGCGCATCCACATTCTCGAAGGCTTCGCGCTGGTCTTTGATGCACTGGATGAGATCATCAAGATCATCCGTGCTTCGGATGGTAAAGCCGATGCTGCTCAGAAAATCATGAAACGCTTTAACCAGCTCGACGAAGAGCAGACCGAAGCGATTCTTGAGTTGAAGCTTTATCGCTTAGCCAAACTGGAAATCAACCTGATTCGCGATGAGCTTAAGGACAAGAAAAAGCGCGTTGCCGAGATCAGCAAACTGCTTGATGAACAGGATGCCGTCGGACGCTGGGGCATTGTCAAAGACGAACTGCTTCAAATCCGTGACAACTACGGCAAAGGTGACAAGCGGCGCACCACCTTCGTCGGCGAAGAAGCGGAAATCGAATACGACGAACAGGACTTCATTGTCGACGAAGACACCTACTTCCTGGTCACTCGGGACGGTTGGGTCAAGCGACAGAAAAACCCCATTGACCTGGAGAAAGTCCGACTCCGCGAAGGCGATACCGTGCTCGCTGCCTCCATCGGCTCGACGCGCGCCACCGCGGTGTTCTTCTCCAATCTCGGGGTGGCTTACACCGCCCGACTCATCGACCTGCCTGCGACGACCGGCTATGGTGAACCGATCCAGAAGCTCTTCAAACTCAAGGACGGTGAAGTGATTCTCTCAGCCCTGAGTCTGGATAAACGCGTCATCGGCAATGTGACTTCCGAAGGTGAGGACGTGCCTGAGATTCACGCGGTGGCATGCAGTACCGACGGCTACTCCATCCGATTCAGCATGCAGCCGTTCGTCGAACCGAGCACCCGTGCCGGCCGCAAGTTTGCCCGCCCGGCCAAGGACAAGCAGATCGTTGGTGTGTACCCGGTGGCAGGCGACGAAACACTCATCGTCGCAACCTTCCGCGCCCGCGCCTTGCTGTGCCACGCCGAGGAAGTCAACTTCGTCTCCGGTCCAGCCAAGGGTGTGCAACTGATCAAGATTGCCAAGGACGATTACGTGATCGGCTTTACCACCGCTGTGGATGACCGCGACACCATGACGGTCAAGACCTCCATGGGCGGTGAGCAACGCCTCAACACCGGTAAATACGAACTGACATCCCGTGGCGGCAAGGGACGTGAAATCCTCAAGCGAGGCACCTTCACCCGAGTCGTCCCACCTGATGTGCAGATCGTGGAATTGTGAGTTGAAAATCATGACGCAGGGAATTCACCACAGAGTCACAGAGACACAGAGAAAAACAAAATTCTCTGCTCTTGTCTTTAACTCTGTGCCTCTGTGACTCTGTGGTTAAGACATCAATCAAACGACAGGAAGTTCAATCAACATATGACTTCGACCTATACAGCTAAAGATATTTCCGTCCTCGAAGGACTCGAGCCTGTTCGCAAACGTCCGGGGATGTACATCGGTGGTGTGAGCTCAGCAGGGCTGCATCACCTGGTGTGGGAAGTGCTCGACAACTCCGTTGATGAAGCGATGAACGGCCATGCCACCGAAATCACCGTGACGCTTCACGATGATGGCACCTCCATGACCATTGCTGACAACGGCCGTGGTATCCCCGTGGACATTCATCCCAAGCTCAAGAAGTCCGCTTTGGAAATCATTCTCACCACGCTCCATGCAGGTGGTAAATTCGAAGGTCAGAACTACAAAACCTCCGGCGGTCTGCATGGTGTCGGCGCTTCGGTCGTCAATGCACTGTCCAAAAAACTCGTCGCAACCGTCAAAAAAGATGGTCATACCTACGAGCAAACCTTCAAACTCGGTAAACCCACCGGCCCGATCAAAAAAATCGGCACGGCGCGTGGCAGCGGGACAACCATCTACTTCCATCCCGACCCCACGATCTTTCCCAAGACCGAGTTCAATCCCGACACCATCCGCGATCGCCTGGAAATCGTCAGCTACATCCACAAAGGTGTCAAAGTCATCTGGGACGATCAGCTATCCAAGAAAAAGGAAGTCTTCCAACACGAAGAAGGCATCGTCAATTACCTGACCAAAATCATGGCTCAACGCAGTGCGCGTCCCGTCCATGATCAGCCGTTTGTCCTGGAAAAAGAAAACGGCATCCGCGTCCAGATTATTCTCCAATGGACCGAGTCCACCGACGAACACCTGCGCAGCTATGTCAACGGTATCCCCACCGGCTCAGGGGGGAGTCACGAAAACGGACTCCGCGCAGGCATGACCAAGGCCCTGCGAAACTACATCGAAATCCACAAACTCACACCGCGTGGCGTGAACCTGCAAACCGAAGACCTCCGCGAAGGACTCACAGGCATTGTCTCGATTTTCATCCCCGATCCCCAATTCCAGGGACAAACCAAAGATCGACTCAATAACCCCGAAGTCCAGCCGCAGGTTGATGGCCTGGTGCGCCCCGCATTGGAACACTGGCTTAACAACAACGGCACGATGGCCAACGCGATCGTCACCCGCGCGGTGATGGCAGCCAAAGCCCGTGAAGCTTCCCGCGCTGCCTCGGCAGCGGTGACCCGCAAGAGCGCGACGACCAACCGACTGAACCTGCCGGGCAAACTCGCAGACTGTTCGAGTAACAAGCGTGACCGCACGGAACTGTTTATCGTCGAAGGTGATTCTGCTGGTGGCAGCGCCAAGCAGGGACGTGATCGTGCGCATCAAGCCATTCTCCCACTGCGTGGTAAAGTGCTTAATACCGAACAGGCATCATTGAAAAAAGTCCTTGAAAACAAGGAAATTTCCGACATCGTCACCGCGCTGGGCTGCGGCCTTGGTGCGGATTGTGATCCGTCCAAACTCCGGTATGGCAAGATCATCCTGCTCATGGATGCGGACTATGACGGGCACCACATCTCAACGTTGATGCTCACTTTTTTCTACCGACATATGCGACCGCTGATGCGCGATGGGAAAATTTACCTGGCTCAGCCACCGCTGTATCGCATCGACATCGGCAAGGAAACCCACTGGGCGCACGACGATGAAGACCGCGTGCGCATCCTTGAGAAGCATGGTGGCGGACGCGCCAAAATCGACATCAGCCGCTTCAAAGGTCTGGGTGAAATGATGCCCAAGGTGCTTTGGAATACCACGCTCAATCCCAAGACACGCGCGCTGCTTCGCGTGGAAATTGATGACGGCCTCAAGACCGAACAGGTCATCAGCGAACTGATGGGTAAAGACCCCGGCGCCCGATTCAACTTCATCATGGAACGTGCCGAAGAAGCCGAAGCGCTGGACGTGTGATTTTGATCATCATCTCACAAGCCTGCATTTGATCAAAAAATAGCTGCGATACGGCGTGTCGCTGACTACAATATCCCCATGTTCAAAATATTTGCGATATTGATCACGCTCTGCTGCGCAAGTTTGTCGCTTGCTCAAACCCCTTTCCCCCAAACGCTCGGTTACATACTCCAGCCTGAAGGCTTGGCTGCGACCCGCGATCAAGTCGTCAAGCTTTTAGCCAGGTCCGACCGGGATTGGATCATTCTCGATACGCAATTCGATGGTGACCCTTGGCCCCCGGAAGCCATCAAGACGGTTCGTGATGGCAAACCCGGCCGCAAGGTCCTCGCCTACATCTCCATCGGTGAAGCCGAAGATTACCGCGAATACTGGGAGAAAAAATGGGATGCCAACAAGGATGGCACACCCGATGACGGGGCGCCGGGTTTTCTCTGTGCGGTGAATCCCGATTGGGAAGGCAACTACAAAGTCCGCTACTGGCATCGTGATTGGCAGGCGATGATTCTCAAGCGTGTTGCAACCATCATGCAGACACAAAAATTTGATGGCCTGTATCTGGATATCATCGACGCGTTCAGCTTCTTCGAACACGATCCCAAGACCGACAAATGGTTTGATCACCGCCGCAATGAACAGACCGGCAATACCTATCGCGAGGACATGATCCGATGGGTGCAGATCATCGCCCGAAATGCTCGCCGGTTTAATCCCGATGCGTTAATCATCCCGCAAAATGGCGAACAGCTACTCGAAGACAAAGCCTACACCGCGTTGGTCAGCGGGATCGGCATTGAAGACCTGTTCAGTGATGGCAATCAAAAACAGTCGGATGACGACACCGCCTACCGACTGTCATTTATCAAACCATTTATCGCAACCGGCAAGCCTGTGTTGTTGGTCAACTATGCAACGCACCCGCGTTACCATCGGTTGGCAAAGAGCAAGGCCAGGGAACTTGGCATGCGGTTGCTCATCACCGACCGGCAACTCAAGACCTTAGGCATAAGCCGGACTTTGCAGAATTGATGGGTCGATCAGATCACGGAAGTTCTTCACGCGATGGAAAGTCAGCAGATTGCCGTTGTGAGCTGAGGCTGCGCGTTCGTCACCACTTCGACTGAGAATCAACAGATCGTCACCGGAGTTAATCATGCTGGCATAGTGACGTGAATGCAGTTGGCTTTGGCCGACCGCAACGAGGCCTGCAGGAATCCAGTCGAAAAGGTTCGTCGAGTAGTGTAGTTGCAGGCGATGGCGTTCATTGTCCGGCATGCCGTAGCGGTCTTTTGCCATCAGTTCGGGTTTGACCATGCTGTCGGTGGTTTGACTGGAAAGAAGCCACCATATCTGTGTGAGATCGTCAAACAGTAAATGGAATTTCATGTGTCCACCGGGAAGTGCGATGTAAGTCAGCGTACTGTTGCCGGCGGTGGGGACCAATTCGGTTTTCAGCCGACCGTCTTTGAGTTCACGACATTGAGCGATCGCACCGAGATGGGTTCTGCCGGAGGCTAGTCGCATGAACAGGTGGACGGTTTTGTTTTCCGGGTCGTGAAGCTGATGTCGTTGATCCCGGATGCGGACAACATGGGTTTCCAGCCAGCCTGCATTGCCGTACCAGCGATCGGGAGCGACAACGCCTTCGGGGAAGACTGGCGTGCCGATGGGTTGGTGGATATCCAATAGCGTGTCGTAATCCAGCGGGTTGGAGAAAGTCCAGCTTTCACGTTGGGTCAAGTCGTCATCAAGATTGGCACGCATGACCACAGGCTGGACACCGGGCCAACCGTGTTTGGGGATGCGGCTTTCCATGCAGATGTAGATTTGGTTGTCCTGGATGTCGTAAGCGCAGGGCGCTTGATGCCAGTCGTGTTGATCATCGAGCGTGACGACATTTGACCATGTGTTGCCATCGTCATGTGAGACGCAGATTCCCATGGCGCCGCTGTGTCCGAGGATGTAGAGTCGGTCGCCTGCTGCAAAGGGTCGGGCGTGGAGCATGGGGAAGTCGTGGACATGTTCCCATGTTTCGCCGTGATCATCGGAGATGAAGACTTTGCCCTGGTTGCCTGCGGTGTCATCGCCTTTTTGAGATTTGATCCCGGGCAGATTTTTGACACCGGGCCCGCCCAGATCACAGGTGGCGATGAGTCGACCGGTGGGTGTTTGCAATAAGGCTGGGGAGTAGCAGTAGACGCCTTGTGGGTCTGGGGATTGGTAAATGATTTGTTCGCTTGCCAGCATGTTTGAAAATCCTTGTTGTGTTGGCAGTGTGTGATGGTTGTGTGCGTAGGGGGCAAAGGATGATCAGGGTTTGGCCATTTGCAGGTCACGGAACTGGACCGTACCGTTGCTGGCGTCACCAGCCTGTTCGGCGCCCAGTAGAATACCGGTGATGGGGTAGTGGATTGTCTTGTCGTTGGCGCCACCCCAGCTTTGTTTTCGATTCCGGGCGATGTTGATTTTGTAAGCTTGCCATTGCCCGCTGCCACTGGCACGGAATTTGAATTGGTGGGTTTGCTTGCTGCTGTCATAGACGCGTAGCAGCAGGGTGGTTGGAACTGACGCGTTGTGTTCAAAGCTGATGATGTCAGTTCCTTCATTGAGGGTCAGTTGCGTGCTTGCGCCACAGAATCCGCCCTTTTGAGGCCAGGTAAATTCGAGTGTGGCTTGATTGTGATTATCACTTTGACCAAGCGTCCATGTCGCGTTCACGCCACTGCTTTTGCTGATTTTCCAGGCCTGATCGGAAGCAAACACATTGCTTGACGGTTTTTGTTCTGTGACAGCAGGTTGTGCGCCATCAAGTATCAGCAAGACGGGATGATCGAGAATCGACATCTGCTTGATGGTGATGGTCTGGCCGTTCTGTTCGAATGCGACATCGGTGATCTGGCCGGTCATCATATCCAGGGCGGTGATTGTGCGGGTCACCCGATCGGAGATGATCTGCACATCGGCGCTGCGCGGCTGCAGATCACCGTCGGCCCGTTCGGTGGACCAGATGGCCACGGCACGCTGTTTGTCCTTGGCAAAGGTGTAGGCACGTGACGCACCGGTACTTGCCATCCGTGATCCGTCCCAGACGATCGGCCAGGTGTCAGGACGATCCTCCATCAGGAAGACTTTGACATCGCCCCAGTTTTCATCTTTCCAACCGAGCATGGTTTTGGCGACGGTTTGGATGGCGTGGTACGCAGGCTTGAGTGAGCCATCACGGCGCATGATGCCGAAATGGTCTTCACTGTTGTTGGGGCGATTCCCTTTTTCATAGAAGTTGTACCAGGCCGCAAACCGGACACCGCTGCCCAGGCATTCCATGAGGCGTCGCTGGGCGTACTTGGCCTGGGCGGATTCAGTGTAACCGGCGAAACGTGAGCCGCTGTGTTTCCAACGAGTGGTGTATCCCTGCTCGGTGAGCCAGAGTTCTTTGGGGCCGTTGTGTTTGGCAGCGAGTGCCATTAATTCCTGGTTGATGGAGACGAATGTACCTCGCTCGTCTCCGACGGTGATGCCGTCACGTTTGAGATAGCCTGCGGTGTTGCCATAGGCCTGGAGTTCGGGAATCGAACGGTGGGAGTAGGGGTGGAGCACCATGCCATCGACATTCGGTGAGATGCCCATTTTCAGTAGACGTGCATTGACCGGCGGTGAGCAACCCAGGGCAAGAATCTTGAACTGGTTGGGGGCGACTTCATGGATGGCATCGGCCATGCTGTTCATGGCTTGTTGATACTTGAATAACCACGGGTCGGTTTGACCGGTTTGGGGATCCCACGCGTTCCAGTGACTGGGTTCCTTGCCATAGTTGGGTTGTCCGCGTCGGAAGTGATTGAATGGTTCATTGATCAATTCCAATGCGTGGACATGGCCTTTGAGTTCTTTGGCAACGAAACGTGCGAAGTTGGCATAAGCCTGGGGGTCGAATTTGTCTTCGTATTTGCCGTTGCTGCCGTTGAGGATCACGATGATTTTCAGGTCACGTGCCTGGGCGGCCTTGATCCATTCCCATGCATAGTCGGGAATCTCGTATTGGCCTTTTTCCTTTTCGACACTGCTCCAGAACAGGTCATCACGAATCCAACCCACGCCCATTTCCTTGATGGCGTCGAGCGTGGACAGTGGTTCCCAGCCTTTGTGTCCGTAGTGCGTCTGGACGCCGAGTTGTGGATGGCCAGCAGCAAGCAGGGGGGCTGTCATTGCCAGGTGCAGGAACATGATCAATACGTTGCGAAGACGATTCAAGGTAATTACTCCATGTGATTAGTGAAATACGAACCGTTGATGATTGCTTTGCTGGCTGAGGTGTTAATCAGTTAATGCCAGCACCGCAGCGACGGTACGATCCTTGCCAACAGGCTCAGCATGCAGGTCCAGGAACAGTGTATTTTTGGTTTCACCGGGATGGCGAAATCCCGTTGCCTCTTTTGTGACCCCTGTGGGGGGTGTTTCATACCAATGTGTGCTTGCCGTATGCATGTCAAAGTAATTACCTTCATGGACTGCGTTGTAGTTGTAGCTATCGCTGATGAAGATAATTTTTGCGTTGTTGTAGACGCTGCTGACGGATTGGGAACTGACGGTGTACCGAAAATGATTCTGCACCATTTTGGCAGGTCCCATGCGTCCGCCCAAGTCCGATTCGACAAGGTATTCAAAGCTGTTGTGGCCGTACGATTTCCAGTCGCTGTTGTCGTATTGCAAGGTCGGACAATGAAAGGGAGCGTCCCGCTGGACCATGCGGTTGGCTTCACCCCAGCTTGTGGGTCGACTCTTGCCAAAGGACACACGTTGAAGCTGCATCTCCCAGCGATCCACCCAATAGGTCAAACCTGTGCTTCCCATGCGTGCTGCGGTGTAGTACCCGGTGGCATTCTCGTAGACGGCTTCGGCGATGCCGATCTGCTTGAGATTGTTTAAACAGCTAACGCTTTGAGCGGACTTGCGTGCGGCGCCCAATGCCGGCAGCAGGATCGCAATGAGCAGTGAGATGATACTGATCACCACCAGCAGTTCGATGAGTGTGAAGCCGTCGTGTGATTTTCTTGAGCAATGGGGTAGTGGTGTTATCATACAATTATCACTTTTCGGTATGGTGTGGTGAGGGACGTGGTTTGGGGTTTATAATATTCTGATGCCGCGTAAACAATCGTCAATTGATAGTATTCTTGCCCCGTTAAAACAATTAAGCCATATCCATGGTGGTAATTATTTTGTCCATTATGGTATGACTGATCAGGCTCCCCGTGGCTATTGGCTGCTGTATGAGTCCATGTACCATTTGCCGGGTGGGACGTTGTTTCGCAGTTCACAGATTCATCATAGTTGGGCGATGTCGCTGCAACTCTCCAGGCATCCCATGGAAATGCGCAAGCTGCCGTACTTCTCATTGAGTTATCTGCTCAAAGGCAAAGGACGCTATGTCGACGCTCGTCATCCCAAAGGCATTGCGCTCTCAGCGGGCGATTTGATCTGCATGTTCCCTGACCAGGAACACGTTTACGCCCCGGACCCCGGAACACGCTGGGATGAAATCAATGTCAATTTCACCGGCGAAGTTTTCCACGGTTGGGTGGGACAGAACATGCTCGATCCCAAGGTGTCCATCCGCCGACTTGAACCGGTCAGTCATTGGCTTGAGAAAATTCATGAGATTGTCTTGCCGTTGGCTAAGCCCGGTCGCAACCCCACCGTCACCGATACCGGCAAGTTCATTGCGTTGATCAGTCAGATGTGTCAGGCCTGGCAGACCCCCTGGGAGGATGCCGATGTTCGTTGGCTTGAAGCGGCGCAGCATCATCTGCGCGCCTGGCCCCTGGATCAGCCCCTGGATCTGCGCCAGCTCGCAAAACACTTTGCCGTCACCCAGCAAACCTACCGCAAGAAATTCAAACGACTCTCGGGCATGACGCCAACCAACTACCACGCCCGACTGATTATCGAGCAGGCCTGCCAACGTCTGCAGCATGCCCAAATCCCACTTAAACAGATCGCAGATGAACTGGGATTTGGCAGCGAATACTATTTTTCCCGACGCTTCAAACAAATCGCAGGCATGCCCCCCGGAGCCTATCGCAAGAAGGTTGTGAGTGGGTAGAATGTCAACACCGGAGGGTGTGCATTGGCTGATCCAGTTCCCAAACGATTTTGTAAACACTGTTCGTATCCATTAGACCAATTGGAAAAGGATGTGTGCCCTGAGTGTGGCCGATCGTTTGTTGGTTTTGATCCAGAAACATGGTCAGGTCATCCTAAGCCCAAAGGTGTGTATCGTTTTCTGCGTCGCATTAATCCAATGATGTTCCTGGTGTGTTTAATGCCAATTTGTGCATTTACAGGGTCCTATTTGGGGTTAGTTGGATATCAATATACGCGTGTTACCACATCGATATTAGGTTTGTTATTTGATTCTCAGATGTATTCTGACAGCTTGGCGATGATGTTATTGGTATCCGTGTTTGCTCTGCCAATGGGCTTTCTTTGCTTGAACTTGCATCGGCATGCTCCCCGCAATATATGGTGGTATGTTTTGGCAATTGTGATCTGTTTTTTCTCAGCACTCTTTTCTTATTTATTGATTTCACTGTCGCGTATTTGAGTTTCTATTGATGTCATAAGCCATGCATGTGCTCGATTGTTTTTATTGATAGCGAGATGAATACTCCAGCGTCATGTTCATGCAAGTTCATCAAACTTTCATTGCTCAAACATCTTGTCGACGCCGTCCTGTCACACTATCCTCGGGTGCTACCCCGGTTTTGAAAGGCAGTGACATGAACATCATTTATTACAATCCCGACGAAATGCGTGCTGACGTGCTTGGCTGTTATGGTCACCCATTGGTTAAGACGCCCAACATTGATCGTCTGGCTGCACGGGGGACAACATTTGAGAATTGCTTTGTTCAGCACACCGTCTGTACGCCTTCGCGATGCAGCTTTCTGACGGGATGGTATCCACATGTCCGCGGCCATCGCAGTCTCTGGCATCTGCTTCAGCCTGATGAACCCAACACGCTCAAGTATCTCAAACAGAACGGCTATGACGTTCACTGTGTGGGTAAGAATGATGCGTTGGCAGCCGAGTCGTTTGCTGAAAGTGTCCATGAGATTCACATGCCCAAAGGTGCAGGTCATACCCAGCGTGTACATAACGATCCCAATGAACCGGGATTCATGAATTTTCTCTATGAACCCATGTCCGACGACCATCGTGACATGGCGTGCGCGGAAGTTGCTGCGGAGTATGTTCGCAATTGGAAGGTCGGCGATAAGCCATTTATGTGGTACATCACCACTGCATTACCGCATTGCCCTTATTCCTGTCCGGAACCGTGGTATAGCATGTATAGTCCGGATGAGATTCCACCGTTGCTTGAAAAGCGTATCGAAAAAGCACCCGCGTTCCACAAGTGGATTCGCCATCACCGCAAGCTGGATGAATGTGCTGATGATCTGAAAAAGATCATGGCTGTTTACCTGGGCATGGTCAGCTATGCCGATCACATGTTCGGCAAGTTACTCACTGCGTTGGAAGAATCACCCGCAGGGGATTGCACCACTTTGATGTTCTTCTCTGATCATGGCGATTGGGCGGGGCATCGTGGCCTGGTCGAAAAATGGAGTTCCGCACTGGATGACGATCTGACCCACGTTCCCCTGATCATCTCCACGCCCGGTGGCAAGCAGGGACATCGTGTGACTGAACCGGTCGAACTTCAGGACATCGCCATCACCACCGCCGAGCTTGCAGGCTATGAACTCAAACACACGCAGTTCGGCCGCTCGCTTGTTCCACAACTCAACGGTGAAGCCGGCGACCCGGATCGTTATGTCTATGCAGAGGGGGGCTATGATCTGCCCGGTGACTATGTTGCCTTTGAGTTCAACGGTGGTCACGAAGGTCATAAAGGCTACGATCCCAAGCCGATGATCACCAACCCCGAGCACATCTACTATCCCAAGACGCATCAGCAGGAAGTCCAGCCTGAGTCGATTTGCCGTGCGGTGATGGTGCGTTCGTCGGCGTATAAATTGATTCGCCGAACCAAGGACATCAGCGAGTTGTACGACATGAAAAAGGATCCGACGGAATCGGTGAACCTGATTGATGATCCGAGTTATTCGGACGTGAAGGCCGATCTTAACGAGAACCTGTTGCAATGGATGCTAGCTACTTCGGACGTCATGCCCTACGACCGCGACTGTCGTACCTGGCCTGAGCAGTTGACCTACAACTAAATCCATCGACCCATCAGACAATCTTGAGATGGATTTGCGAGTTTGATTAGGGTTTGCGATATCTGTTGCGCAGACTCAATGGGCATATTGGTCGGCATGGGAACATGCTGTTTTTTTTCAGAGAATCCAACTTTTTTTTTAAATATTTTACTACCCCAGATTGCCAAAACACACCCGAGAACAGGGTATGTAGCCTGTACAGATACCCCATTTTTAAAATACGGACGTTTGATCTCCATATAAACTATTTCGCATGACACATATGTCACTTCAAATATGTCCGGTAAGTATTTGTTTGGCAAGATAGATAACAAAATACTTATCGGAACTGGGTTAAATATTGCGAGTGAAATATTGGGAGGATTCCTAATTGTGGAAGTCATGATTCCACAAAAGGTCTGATAACAAAGGGTAGGACCAATGTCTAAACTGTGTTAATCAAAAGGCCGAAGAACTCATTTGTCACTGTAGCTTGTCCAGATTTCAAGGAGACAAACATGCTGCACAGCAAATGGACTTTATCGTCAGGCCTGAATCTCAAAGGCCGCTTTGCACGGATGCAAACGCTTTTCTGTTGTGTTTTGATCGTCGGACTTTGTGCCGGCACGCAGGTGAAGGCTGAAGAAGACTTCGCGGAGATGGATCTGGATGCCTTGATGAATGTCGAGGTTTCCTCTGTGACCAAGGGCAAGGGGATGAAACTCTCCGACGCACCGGGCGCCATCACTGTGATCTCTGAAGAAGATATCAAACGAACGGGTCACCAATCGATTCCCGAATTGTTACGCCTGGTTCCAGGTCTGCACGTGGGTCGGATTGATGCCAACAACTGGGCGATCAGTGCCCGTGGGTTTAATGCCCAGTACAACAAATACATGCTGGTGATGATGGATGGCCGGAGCATTTATACGCCGCTATTTAGCGGTGTGTTCTGGGATATTCAGGACACGGTCATGGAAGATCTCAAATCCGTGGAAGTGATTCGTGGTCCCGGCGGTACACTTTGGGGTGCCAATGCCGTTAACGGGGTGATCAACATTACCACCAAGGATGCCAAGGACACACAGGGCGTGCTCTTTTCGACTTCTGCGGGAACCGAGGATCTTAACAATACGGTTTTGCGTTACGGTGGCAAGATCAACGACAATGCACATTTCCGCGTCTACGGTAAGTATCAGATGTTCGACGATACCAAGACACCGGCCGGCAACGAGAACGACGATGAATTTAAGCGAACCAAGACCGGTTTTCGTATCGATAACCAGGCGGGGGCGGATCATCTGACCTTGCAGGGCGATTGGTACTACGCGGACATGGATGCCAACGACAATGCCAACAATGGGACCAATATTTTACGCGGCGGAAATCTGCTTGCCCGTTGGTCGCACGATTTCTCCGAGAATTCGAATCTCCAACTCCAGTTCTACTATGACCACGTCGTCCGCAAAGACGAAGCGCTCAATGACCTGGAAGCCAACTCATTGGACTTTGACCTGCAGCACAGCTTCGTGCCTGCTGAAGGTCACAGCATGATCTGGGGTCTGAATTATCACTGGCGCCGGGACACGATCGTCCCGTTGC
The DNA here is from genome assembly GCA_002704825.1 of Phycisphaeraceae bacterium. Classification (GTDB taxonomy): domain Bacteria; phylum Planctomycetota; class Phycisphaerae; order Phycisphaerales; family Phycisphaeraceae; genus UBA7800. The sequence goes on along the minus strand of PAIY01000228.1, from coordinate 9,144 downwards.
CGACGAACTCCTTTGACTTCATCCCGCGTGCCAAGGCTGATAACACCTTCAGCGCGTTTATTCAGGACACGATGACACTGTCTCCTGACAAACTGTTTTTCACCATCGGCACCAAGATCGAACACAACGAATACACGCAGTTTGAATTCCAGCCCAGTGCTCGTTTGAGTTGGCGCGTCAAGGATGGGCATACCTTCTGGGGTGCCATTTCCCGTGCCGTTCGTACGCCTTCGCGATTGGAAACGGGGTTGACGAGTACCTTCCTTAACTTCAGTAATCCCAACCTGCGTTCCACCGATGTGCTGGCTTATGAAGCGGGTTACCGCATCTCCTTCAATGAGCATCTTGCACTGGATATGGCGACCTACATCAACAAGTATGAAGATCTCGCTTCGACCGGTTTTCCTCCGGATAACAATCAGCATGCCGAGTCCTACGGCTTTGAAGCCAGCGCGACCTGGCAAGTGGCAGAGAACCTCAAGCTCATCGGCAACTACACCTTCCAGAATGTCGAAGCGCACCCAGCAGCCGGTGCGGCCCAGGAAGGAACCAGCCCGCGCAACCAGGCAAGCGTCCGTGCGTATTATGACCTGAATGATCAGTTCGAACTCAACACAGCCCTTTACTGGTATGACAATGTGCCTGCCGTCAATATTCCCTCGTTTTTCCGTTATGACCTGGGCCTGACCTGGCGACCCAAGGACAATATCGAAGTCGCCGTCTGGGGACAGAATCTCCTGGATAACAGCCATCCAGAGTACACCGATAGCCAGGGTGCTTATGGTGAAATCGAACGCGGCGTTTACGGCAAGGTGACCATCACCTTCTAAAACCGTTTCTCGGACCTGTATGGCTTTGACAAATTCTGCCAGGTCTTACAGGTGTTCCAGAGATCAATTGAATTACCAAACAATCTGGATCGGCCTTATCCGCGAATGGTTTCGGGTCGATCCAGAATGACAGAATCCTTTTTGTAATACAGAAAGTAAACAATGTTGACTCCCACCCATTTCATTTTGCGTCACACAAAACTGATCGTGTCCCTGTTTTGTGTTGTACTTTTTGCGAGTACTTCCCTGATCAAGGCTGATGAAGACTTCGCGGAGATGGATCTGGACGCCTTGATGAATGTCGAGGTTTCCTCGGTGACCAAGGGCAAGGGGATGAAACTCTCCGACGCGCCGGGCGCCATCAGCGTGATCACCGAAGAAGATATTGAGCGTTCGGGGCATCAGTCGATTCCCGAACTCTTACGTTTGGTTCCGGGTCTGCACGTGGCTCGTATCAACTCATCGAACTGGGCGATTAGTGCTCGCGGGTTCAATGGGCCTTACAACAATAAAATGCTGGTCCTGATGGATGGCCGCAGTCTCTATACACCGTTGTTCTCAGGTGTTTACTGGGACAGTCAGGATTATGTGATGGAAGACCTGAAATCCGTGGAAGTCATTCGTGGCCCCGGCGGCACGCTGTGGGGTGCCAACGCTGTCAACGGTGTGATCAATGTGACCACCAAGGATGCCAAGGACACCCAGGGGCTGCTGTTCACGCAGTCTGGCGGAACTGAGGATCTGAGCACCACCGCTGTCCGCTACGGTGGCAAGTTCAATGACGATTCCTATTACCGTGTATATGGCAAGTATCAATTGTTTGATGATACCAATCTGCCCGGTACGTCTTCGGATAACTTTGATGAATGGCATCGTGGCCAATTTGGTTTCCGTACGGATACATATACCGGTTCCAATCATCTGACCGTACAAGCTGATTATTTCAACATCGATGCGGACACATCGGGTACTGGTATTCTGGATTATGATGGTGGTAATATTCTTGCACGCCTGACGCACGATTTTTCAGAGGATTCTAGCCTGCAGATGCAGTTCTATTATGACTATGTGCATCGTGCAGACAGCACTTTGAATCAGGAACGCCATTCCTTGGATTTCGACCTTCAACACAACTTTACTTTGGATGAAGGCAAGCACAACATCATCTGGGGTTTGAACTATCATTGGACCAAGGATTCCATCCTGCCTGTGTATGTTGCCCCGGGTGTCTCAATCTTCACGTTCAATTCAACCAATGCATCGGATAATACCTTCAGCGCGTTTGTGCAGGACACCATGACGCTTGTGGATGACAAACTGTTCTTCACCGTCGGTACCAAGATTGAACATAACGATTACACCGGCGTTGAAGTTCAGCCAAGTGCTCGTCTGTCCTGGCGTATCAAGGATGGACACACCTTCTGGGCAGCAATCTCACGAGCAGTGCGAACACCCTCACGTGTTGAAGAAGGTTTTGTTGCACCGTTTATCCCGCTGTTTGGCAATCCCGGAGTTGAGTCGACGAACGTCATGGCCTACGAAGGCGGTTACCGTATTTCACTGTCCAAGGCTTTGTCTCTTGATCTTGCAACCTTCTTTAACAAGTATGAAAACCAGATTAGTTCCAACGGCACAACCTTTGGCAACGATGTCTATTCTGAAGCCTATGGTTTTGAAGCCACAGCAACCTGGCAGGTTGAAGAAAACCTTAAGCTGATGGCTAACTACACCTTCCAGGATGTCGAATCGCATGGTACGGCCAGCAGTTCAAACAACGAAGGTACCTCGCCCCGCAATCAGTTCAACGTTCGTGCCTACTACGATCTGAACGACAAACTCGCAGTCAATACGGCTCTGTACTGGTATGACAACATCCCGTCTGTCGGCATCAACTCCTTCTTCCGCTATGACATCGGTCTGACCTGGAAGCCCAAGGATAATGTTGAAGTCTCAATTTGGGGCCAGAACCTCGCAGATAACAGCCATCCGGAATATGTCAATACCCAGGGCGGTAATGGCGAAATCCAATCCGGCGTCTTCGGCAAGGTGGCTATCACTTTCTGATTCTTTGAACCAACATCTCTCTGCCCATCATTGGGCAGAGAAGTTTTTTCTCTTTGAGGTAAGTAATCATGAATACTTTCAAACGCTCCACTTTGATGATCGCCTTGCTCTTGCTTGTCGGTTCAATGGCCACCCAGGCCAGTGCCGCGGACAAACTCGACAAGGTCAAATGTGCCTTCCTGCTTAACTTCACCAAGTATGTTGCCTGGCCGGGTGGCAGTGGCGACTTTGTGATCGGCGTGGTGGGTAAAGATCCATTTGACGGCGTGCTCGACAAGATTGTCGATGGCAAGACCGCAGGCGATCGCCCGATCAAGACGACCTATCTTGCTGCCGATGCATCCGCGGATGATCTGAAAAAATGCAGCATTCTTTTCGTTAACACGGACATCAAGCCCGTGCTTGAGAAGATTGGTAACGCCCCGATTCTCACCGTGGGTGACACTGCCGACTTTGCCAAGAACAAAGGCATGGTGGGTCTGATTGCAACCAACAAGATCAACCTGGAGATCAACAAGAACCAGGCTGATGCTGCCAAGCTCAAGATCAATGCCAAGCTGTTGCAGATGGCCAAGATCGTTGATTGACTTGGAACACTCGTATTAACCGCTCGATTATTGAGGAGAAAGCATCATGCGGTTTCATTTAACCATTCGGAGGCGATTGGCGCTTTGTATCGCAACCACTGTGACGGTTTCCGTGCTGCTTAGCGGCGGACTGTTTGTGGGCAACGAATTGATGTCCATGGATCAACGTATGATCCGCGAGTTGGGAACCCTGGCAGACGTGGTGGGTAACTCCGCAACCGGCGCCATTGAGTTTGCCGACGGTGATACGGCCAGGGATACGCTCAAGCGTCTCAAAGCCAATCCACATATCAAAGCCGCTGCCATTTACGATGGCGACAATCAACCCATGGCGACGTATCAGTATGTCGCAGAGGGTGACCAAGACAAGGAATTGCCCAAGTACACACCGCCAGCCTTTGAGCAGGTGGGTGAAACGTACACGGATTCCACGCTGGAGGTCTTTCACGACATCAAGTCCGATGGTCAGCGTATCGGTGGTATCTACGTCCAAAGTGATCTGACAGCACGTCAGGAACAGATGGCCCGATTCACCACCATCATCGGCATTGTCATCGGCGGTTCACTGGCGGTCGGCATCCTGATGGTCTGGATCATCCAGGCATCCATTGGCCGTCCGATCAACAAGATGTCTGAAGCCCTCAAGGACATTGCCCAGGGTGAAGGCGACCTGACCCGCCGTGTCGACGAAAGTCGCAAGGACGAATTGGGTGAACTGGCTCACTGGTTTAATGTCTTTGTTGGCAAGATTCATGATGTGGTGCTCGATGTCACTTCTTCAGCTGAAGAAGTCGCAGCCACGGCGTCACAAATTTCGCAGACCAACAACTCCATTGCTGGTGGTATCCGCGAACAGGCGTCGATGACCATGAACATCACCGCAGCTGTCGAAGAGATGGCAAGCACCGTCCGCGATGTGGCCGCCAATGCAACCCGTGTCTCTGACCAGGCTCAGGAAGCCGGCGATCGTGCCAGCAAGGGCGGTGATGTCGTCAAGCAGACCGCTTCGAGCATGGAAGAAATCGCTTCGTCGGTGAACGAAACCACCTCGGTGATTGAAGAACTCGGTCGTCGTGGCGATAAGATTGGTCAGATCGTTGAAGTCATCAATGAGATTGCTGATCAGACCAACCTGCTGGCACTCAATGCTGCGATTGAAGCAGCGCGTGCCGGTGAACATGGTCGCGGTTTCGCGGTCGTGGCCGATGAAGTCCGCAAGTTAGCCGAACGCACCACGCGTGCAACCGAAGAGGTGACCGACTCGATCAAGGTCATTCAGCAGCACACACTCAGTGCCGTGGAACAGATGCAGTCTGGGTCACAGCGCGTTCAGGGGGGTGTGGAACTGGCTGATGAAGCCGGTCACGCACTGGAGACGATTGTGGCCAGCACCGCTGAGGTGTCCAAGATGATCGAGACCATTGCCGCTGCATCACAGGAGCAGGCCCATGGCGTTGAGGAAATCTCGCGCAACATGGATTCGATCAATTCGGTGATCAAGGATGCTGCCCAGAGTACCGAGCAGGCCGCCCAGGCTGCAGAGTTACTCGACAGCAAGTCCAACCGACTCCGCACCGCGGTCAGTCAGTTCCGTGTTCAAAAACCCGAACCGGTCGCCTGACCCACAACATTGAACATTTGCCGTCCAGCCCCGTTGTCCCGTTTCCAACCGTACGAGACAGCGGGGCTGCTTTTTTGTCAGGGATTGGTGATTAGGGATTGCCGATCAGGGCAAGGCGATAAGACAGGAAGCGTTAAAAGGCTTATGTAAAACAACACGAATCCCCAATCCCCAGAGTGTTCCCGGGAATTAATTTCCACCCTCCGTCACTCCCGCGCAGGCGGGAGTCCAGTGGTAAATGCAAGCGTCAACAGCATGCCACGTGACTATTGATGAGTTAAGGGTCGATCTTATTCGACACAACTCTCAACTTTAAAAACGACGTGCATCATGTCCCTGCGCAGGAATGACGAACAATGCGATGTCATGGAGATTATTTTTTTGGACTGCTCTAAACCCAAATCCCTTTCCAACTCACCTTTTTCTTTCTTGCCAACAGACCGGCTGAGCGATACAGTAGACCGTCTATTCAGATTTTTTGAACTCAATAAGGATTGGACTCATGAAGCTCCAAGGCGCGTTTACTGCAATGGTCACTCCCTTCACCGCGGACGGCGAAGTCGATTGGCAGCAGTTGGTCAAAAATGTGAACTTTCAGATCGAAGGCGGTATCGATGGCCTGGTCCCCTGTGGCACGACCGGCGAATCGCCCACGCTCAACAATGACGAACACTCCCGCGTGATCGAGGAAGTCACCAAAGCTTCTGCAGGTCGCGTTCCCGTCATCGCGGGTACCGGTTCCAACTCAACGACTGAAGCCATTGAGCTGACGAAACATGCCAAGGAAGCCGGCGTGGACTGCGTGCTCTCGGTCAACCCTTACTACAACAAGCCGACTCAGGAAGGCATGTACCGTCACTTCATGAAGATTGCTGATGTGGGCGTGCCGGTGATGCTTTACAACATTCCCGGTCGCAGTGGTGTGGCTTTGACCTGTGAGACCGTTTACCGACTGTCACAGCATCCCAACATCGTGGCCATCAAGGAAGCCACCGGCTCGCTGGATACGGCTTCGGAAATTGCCATGACCTGTGGTGAGGATTTCACCATTCTCTCCGGCGATGATGCGATGAGCCTCCCGCTGATGTCCATCGGTGGCAAGGGTGTGATCAGTGTGATCTCCAACCTGCTGCCAGCCAAGATCAAGGCGTTGACCGAGGCTGGCCTCTCCGGTGACTTTGTCAAGGCTCGCGAATTACATCTTGATCTCTTTAAGCTCTGCAAAGGCATGCTCTCGATCGAGACCAACCCGATCCCGATCAAGACGGCCATGATGTTTGCAGGCATGGACACCGGCTTGTTGCGTCTTCCCATGTGTGAGATGGGCGAAGACAACAAGGCGATTCTCAAGGCATTGCTTGAGGATTGTGGCGCCCTGTAATGGCGTCGGACTGCGACTTGAATTTCGCAACGCACGCGTCATTCAAGGTTGAGCAATAAGCAAGGATTGGCGTCATCAGAAAAACCGTTTTGTCATTCCCGCGAAGGCGGGAATCCAGTGGCATGCAGTTGACGCATACAAATTCCACTGGACTCCCGCCTTCGCGGGCGTGACGAATGATGTCGCTTGTTTTTGCAGATTGCTTTAAAAAAACAAAAATGTGGCATGCGTTGTGTGTGCACGCGGTTGGAAAACAGGCTTTGGTGATGATCAAAGCCCCGACAATCAAGTTACGAATGAATTTTTTACATCCGCTGATAAGGTAGAATCACAAGACCATGTGGCAAAACACTGCCAACCTGTTGCATGTCCCTCAGCCTGCCCGTCGATGGATCAGGCGGCTGTTGGTCGCGACGTTGGCAGGGTTACTCAGCGGTTGTGCTGCAGCCCTGCTTGAGTTTGCCATCCATGAAGGCACACACCATCTCATCGGTCAGTACATCAATCCCGAATCGCTGACGATGTTCCATTTTGACTGGCGAATCCTGGTTTTACCTGCCATGGGCGCGTTGGTCGCGGGGATGCTCGTACACCTGTTTGCCCAGAAAAATCAGGGGCACGGCGTGGACATTCTCACCCGCGCCTTTCACCACAAACAAGGTCGCATGCACATCAACTCGCCGATCATCCGCAACATCGGTGCAGCGTTGGTGATTTCCTCCGGTGGCTCGGCCGGGCCTGAAGGACCAATCGCAGCGTTGGGCGCAGCCATCGGTTCGACCATTGGCAAGCTCTTTCGCCTGACCGTTCACGAGCGACGCATTCTGCTGGTCTGTGGCTGTGCTGCTGCCATTGGTGCCATCTTCCGATGCCCCCTGGGCGGTGCGCTCTTTGCCACCGGTATTCTCTATTCCGAACCTGAATTTGAGTCCGACGCCATCGTCCCCTCGTTCGTCGCATCGGTCGTTGGTTACTCAATCTACATGCAACTCTGGGGTTACTCGGCACCGATTCTTGAAGGCGTCATTGACCTGCATTTTACCTCCGGCAAGGACCTGCTCTGGTATGCCATGCTCGGGCCGATGTGCGGCATCACCGCCATCTTCTTTTCCATCTGCATGCGAACCGTCGAAACACAGCTTCGACCCCGATTCAATATGCCCGTCTGGATGACCGCTGCCATCGGCGGACTGTGTACCGGTGCGCTGGCATGCATGCTCCCGCAGGTGATGGATGACCGTTATCACTTCGTTCAAGGTGTCCTGGATGGCACCTTCATGGAAGCAGAATCCGTCAAGCACTACGGCTATTGGATGTGGGCTGGACTCTTTGGCTTGATCGTCATCGTCAAGTGCATGGCCACCGGCTTGACCGTCGGTTCCGGTGCGCCCGGCGGTGTGCTCGGTCCGTCGGTGTTCATCGGCGGGATGGTGGGGGCGACTCTCGGTGCGATCGGTCTGGCATTCTTCCCCCACAGTTTCCCCGAGGAACTCCGACAAGCACTGATCCCCGTGGGGATGGCCGGTGTTCTGGCTGCAACCATGCGCGTACCCATCGCCTCCATGGTCATGGTCACCGAGATGACCGGTTCGTATGGCTTGATTGCACCCCTGATGATTGTCTGTGTGACCAGTTACCTGATCGGTCGGGGTTGGGGACTGAATCACGAACAGCTTCGCTCCGCAGCCGACTCGCCTGCCCATGCTGCTGACCCGGTGATCCATCTGCTTGAGTCCACGCGTGTGAGCCAGGTGATGACCAGGCATTGGCCGATGACCATCACGCCTGACATGTCGTTGGATGAGATCATCGCCCGCGTTCAGCCGGGGACGCGTCCTGTTTTCGCAGTCACCAAAGATGGCCAACTCAAAGGCATTATCTCGGCTTCGGACCTTGGGCATGTTGTGGGTGCGGACAATTTCCTGATGGCTTCGGTGATCGTTGCCCAGGACCTGATGACGGAGAATGTTGCCTTCATCTCACCGGAAGATGACCTGTTTTCCTCGCTGGCGATTTTCGCCCGTGAGGATCATGAAGTCCTGCCGGTCTTGGACCTTGGGGATCGCAGCAAATGGTTGGGCATGCTCGAACGCAAAGCCATCGTCGATCATCTGCATGAACGTTTGGCTCAGACACATACGCAGGCATTCAGCGAACACGAAGGTCTTGGTGCACTGGAAGCCGACCTGCAGGTGGATCAACTGATCCTTGGCGTTTCCAACACACATGCCAACATTCAAAAGCTCTTTGTCCCGCTGACGGCTGTGGGCAAATCACTCAAGCAATGCGACTTTCGTAAACAGTTCAACGCCCAGGTCATCGCCATCGAGTTAGCTGATGGCAGCATCCAAACACCGCCGGACCTTGATGCGCCATTGCGTACCGATCAACGTTTACTCACAGTGGTGTGGGACACCCCGCCAGCATCCGATACGCAGGATGAAGACGATGCGGATGAGGATTGATTTTGCAGAATCCAATTTTTTAATTTATCAATTTAGCCGCATCGCTTGCGATGCGCTTTTTAACGTCACGTAACACTGCGCGCATCACAAGTGATGCGGCTAAAGCAGTTCAAATCATTAAACTCCATGCCTTGGTATTTTTCGTCATTCCCGCGCAGGCGGGAATCCAGTGGCATGCAGTAGAAAATTGCAAATT